>JBJMIO010000197.1:0-30319 GCA_045806765.1 Marmoricola sp. | reverse complement strand
GCTGCCGGACGGTGAAGTACGCGCCGAGGTCGTGGGGTACGGAGTCGAAGCCGCAAGCGTGCACCAGGCGTGCGCCGGTCTCGCGCGCGCGGGCGTCGTGCCGGACGTACATCAGGTCGACGAACTCCGGTTCGCCGGTCAGGTCGACGTAGTCGGTGCCTGCCTCGGCGCACGCCTTGACCAGCGGCTCGCCGAACTGCAGGTAGGGACCGACGGTGGTGATGACGACCTTGGTGGCCTCGGCGACAGCCGCGATCGAGGCCGGGTCGGCGACATCGGCGTGCAGCAGCGGAAGGTCGGCGCACGCCGGGTTGATCGCGGTCAGCCGGGTGCGGACAGCCTCGAGCTTGGCCGTGCTGCGCCCGGCCAGCGCCCAGCGGCAACCCTCCGGCGCGTGCTCGGCCAGGTAGGCGGCCGTCAGCTCACCGGTGAAGCCGGTCGCGCCGAAGACGACGATGTCGTAGGTGCGGTTCGATGCCACGTCGTACTCCTCGAGCAACCGGCGCCGCGCGGTGCGGAACCGGAACAACCCTACTCACGTCTGATCCGCATGCGCAGACTGAGCAAGGTAGCCCTCGGCGGCACGGTGGCATCGGCAGCCCTGGTCGGAGGCCTCGCGGCGGCAGGCGTCTTCGCCACCACCGCGGCCATCGTGGTCACCGACCCCGCCGCGCCTCCCGCGCACGCCGACGGCCTGGAGCCGTTCAGCTCGTGCGGGGCACTGCTGGCCTGGTACGTCGACCGCGGCGTCGGTGACGTCGGCCCGTACGGCTGGGACCGCGGCGTGATCATGTACGCGGACACGATGAGGATGCCGGCGGCCGCTGCACTCAAGGGCCTGGACAACCTCGCGATGTCCTCCGACGCGGGCACCACCGACGCGCGTGGCAGCAGCGCCACCGGCACCAACACCCAGGAGGCCGACGTCGACGAGCCCGACACCGCGAAGACCGACGGTTCGCTGGTCGCGCGGATCGTGGCGGACCGCAGGCTCGTGCTCGTCGACGTCGCGCACGGAGCGCCCACGGTGACGCACCGCTACTGGCTGCCGACCGACGGGTACGGCGCCGAGCTGCTGCTCCTGGGCGACCACGTGCTGATCACCCAGTCCGTGACCGGCCAGGACCGCAAGGAGCTCGGCGGTGACCTCTCGGGCCGGGTCCCGTTCGGCTACGGGTACGGCGCGCAGACCACCCGCCTGCTCGACATCGACATCTCCGACCCGAGCGCGCCGCACCTGCTCAGCTCGCAGGTCTTCAACGGCTCGCTGCTCGCGATGCGCCAGTACGGCGAGACCGTGCGCCTGGTGACCTCCACCCCGCGTCCGCAGCTCGCCTTCGTGCACCCGCACCACGGGTTGAGCGCTCACGACGCACTGCTGCGCAACCGGGCCGTTGTCCGTGCATCCACGATCGACGACTGGCTGCCGGCTGTGACCCGCGACGGCACGAGCAAGACGCTCACGGGGTGCGCGGACGTCTACCACCCGAAGGCGTGGTCGGGGCCCTCGACGGTCGCGGTGACCACGTTCCCGGCCGCCGACCCGACCACGTCGTCCTCGGTCGCGATCACTGCGGACGGCGGCGTCGTCTACTCCTCGGCGGATCGGCTCTACGTCACCTCGAGCAACGCCTTCGACCGCCCCGTGTGCATGACCTGCGACCTCGCTATGCCGCGGAGGCCGGATCCCGTGCGCACCCAGGTGCACGCTTTCGCACTCGACGGTGGCCGGACGACGTACGCCGCGTCGGGCGAGGTGCTGGGCACCCTGCGCGACCGCTGGTCCCTGGACGAGCACGGCGGCGACCTGCGGGCCGCGTGGACCCGGTCCGGTCCGCGCGGCGGCACCACCAACGGGATCACGGTGCTGACCGAGAAGGACGGCAGCCTCGACCCGATCGGCACCGTGGCGGGCTTGGGTACCGACGAGGACATCCAGTCGGTGCGGTGGTTCGACGACCTCGCGATCGTCGTCACCTTCCGCCAGATCGACCCGCTCTACACGATCGACCTCTCCGACCCGACCCACCCGCGCAAGCTCGGTGCCCTGAAGATGACCGGCTACTCCGGCTACCTGCACCCGATCGGGGACGGCCGGGTGCTCGGCTTGGGCATGCAGGCCGACGGCCGCGGATCGGTCAGTGGCACCCAGGCGGCCGTCTTCGACATCACCGATCCGACGCATCCGCTGAGGTTGTCGCGAGTCGAGCTCGCGCCCGGGGAGGCCGGGATCGGCGCTCTCGACGACCCGCGCGGCTTCACCTGGGTCCCGGGCTCGGCGACCGGGATCACCGCGGTCAACGACTGGCGCACCGGCCACTCCCGCCTCGTTGCCCTGCACGTTGACGGGTCCGGCACGCTGAGCCGGCACGTCGTGGCCGACCTCAACCAGGACTGGCAGGTCCGCACGTTGGCGCTGCCCGACGGCCGGATCGCGGTCCTCGACGCGCACCGCCTGCGGGTCGTCGACCTCGGCTGAGCAAGGTCCGCGGAGGGCCTGACGACGTCGGCGGCGCGACGTACGGTGGAGGCATGTGCCGCAACATCCGGACCCTCCACAATTTCGAGCCGCCCGCGACCAACGACGAGGTGCACGCCGCCGCGCTGCAGTTCGTGCGCAAGGTCAGCGGGACCGCGAAGCCGTCGCAGGCCAACCAGGCAGCATTCGACGAGGCCGTGCACGAGATCGCGCACGCGACCCGCCACCTGCTCGAGCACCTGACGACCAGCGCCCCGCCGAAGGACCGCGACGTCGAGGCCGCGAAGGCACGTGCCCGGGCGGAGCTGCGCTACGCGCGCTGATCAAGGACGCGGCAGCGGACTTGGTCGTCGGTCGTCGAGCAGCGAGCGCGCCTGGGGAACGAAAGTGCGACCGAGCGTGTCGAAACGCGGCGACGCGTCCGCCGACCTCATGCCTTGTCGACGAAGATGTGCTGAGCCGCCTCGGTGAGGATCTCGGCGGTCTCGCCGCCGCTGCCGATCTGGACGCCGTCGGGGGTGGCCACGACCGCCACCGACTCGCCGGGCTGCGCTCCGACGCGACGCAGCACCGACATCAGGATCGCGTCCTTCTGCATCTCCTCGGAGATCCGGCGGACCTGGACGCGGGCGGTCTCGGCACCCGCGGCATCGCTCAGCGCGCTGACGCCGGACATGAACTCCTCGGCGCCCTTGTCCTCACCGAGCTCGCCAAGCCCCGGGATCGGGTTCCCGTACGGCGACTCGGTCGGGTGGTCGAGCAGCTCGAGGAGGCGGCGCTCGACGCTCTCGCTCATCACGTGCTCCCACCGGCACGCCTCGTCGTGGACCTCGGCCCAGTCCAAGCCGATCACATCGACCAGGAGGCGCTCTGCCAGGCGGTGCTTGCGCATCACGCGGGTGGCGGCCTGCAGGCCGGAGTCGGTGAGCTCGAGGTGGCGATCACCCTCGACAGTCAGGAGGCCGTCGCGCTCCATCCGGGCCACGGTCTGGCTGACGGTCGGGCCGCTCTGGTGGAGCCGCTCCGCGATCCGGGCGCGCAGGGGGACGATCCCCTCCTCGACGAGCTCGTAGATCGTGCGGAGGTACATCTCGGTGGTGTCGATGAGGTCACTCACGCCACCATCATGTCATCGGTCGAGCAACCGCCGCGCGACGCTGCGCTGCATCGGGATGCGGTGAGCCGAACCGGAGCGGGCCAGCAGGTCGGCGACGTCGTTGACCGAGACGCGGCCGGAGGTCGGGCGGACGGTGATCTCGCCCAGGAGGCTGCTCTCGACCACCTCGGGAGCCACACGGCCGCCCAGCACGAGGCGGTAGTGGGTGTCATCGGCGCTGAAGGTGATGTCGGCGACGACGGCCGTGCGGTACTCGGTGCCGGAGAGCACCAGGACGCGCTCGCCGTACTCGAGGCCACGCGCCAGGCCGGTGGCCGTGTGCGCGAGGGCGAGCGAGCGGCTGCGGCGCGTGAACTCGCTCAGCTCGGTCTCGATGAGCTCCATGACTTTTCCTCCCCGGTGACCCACCCAGTGTGGACCTCTGCCTGTAACAACGCGAGAAACCGGTGTCGGTTACGTCCATTTTTGATACTTTTTGGTCCCGGCGGTCTATACCGTTTGTCCGTATTGGTACCCACTTCGCACTCAAACCGCGCTTTTGACCCGGTAGAGGGATAGAAAACCAGAATGAGTCAGCCCTTGCGAGTCTTCCTGCTCGACGACCACGACATCGTGCGTCGCGGCGTACGCGCCCTGCTGGAGTCCGACGGCGATGTCCAGGTGATCGGGGAGGCGCACACCGTCGCCGATGCGGCCCGTGACATCCCGGCCCTGCAGCCCGACGTCGCGGTGCTGGACGCGCGGCTGCCCGACGGCTCGGGCATCGAGCTGTGCGAGCTGCTGCGCAGCACCGCTCCGAAGGTGCGCTCGCTGATCCTGACCAGCTACGACGACGAGGAGGCGATCGTCTCCGCGATCCGTGCGGGTGCGGCCGGCTACCTGCTCAAGGAGGTCGAGGGTGACTCCTTGCTCAGCGCCGTCCGCACCATCGCCTCGGGACAGTCGCTGATCGACCCCGCGATGGCGCGGCGCGTGATCCAGTGGATGGAGCAGTCGCACCACGCCCCCACCGAGCTGTCGGGCCTGACCGACCAGCAGCTTCGGATCCTCGAGCTCCTCGCCGAGGGACTGACCAACCGTGAGATCGGCCTGCGGCTCTACCTGGCCGAGAAGACCGTGAAGAACCACGTCACGCGCATCCTCGCCCGGCTCGGGGTCCAGCGCCGCACCCAGGCGGCCCTGCTCGCCTCGCGGCTGCTCCCCCGCTGAGGCCACCACCCGTACGACGCGCGAAGGCCCGGCCCCCACCAGGGGACCGGGCCTTCGACATCTGCGGGGCTAGACGGTGAAGCGCTCCACCAGGCCCTTGAGCTCGGAGGCCATCCCAGCGAGGTCCGTGGCGGACTGCAGGGTGTTCTGCGAGCCCTGACGGGTGTCCTCCGCGGCACTGGCGACCTGGGTGACGTCCTCGGCGATGCCGTTGGCGCCGGCCGCTGCCTCGGTGACGCTGCGGGCGATCTCGTTGGTCGTGGCGGTCTGCTCCTCCACGGCCGAGGCGATGGTGGTCTGGATGTCGTTGATCCGCCCGATCACCTCGGAGATCTCCGCGATCGCCGAGACCGCACCCTGGGTGTCGGCCTGGATCGCCTCGATCTTCTGCCCGATGTCCTCGGTGGCCCGCGCCGTCTCCTTGGCGAGCTCCTTGACCTCGTTGGCCACCACCGCGAAGCCCTTGCCGGCATCACCGGCGCGGGCGGCCTCGATGGTCGCGTTGAGGGCGAGCAGGTTGGTCTGCTGGGCGATCGAGGTGATCACCTTGATGACCTGGCCGATCTCGGCGCTGGACTCACCCAGGCTGGCCACGGTGCCCTGGGCCGAGCTGGCCACGCCCACCGCTCCGGTGGCCACCGTGGCCGCCTCGGTGGCGTTCTTGGCGATCTCGCGGATGCTCGCGGTCATCTCCTCGGCCGCCGTGGCGACGGTCTGGATGCTCGCCGAGACCTGGACCGACGCGCTCGACGCGCTGGCCGCCCGCTCGGAGGTCGCCGTCGCTCCGTCACCCATGCCCTGGGAGAGGATCGTGAGCTGCTCCGAGGCCACCGCGAGGGTGTCGGCGGTCGAGCCGATGTTGGTCATGCTCGAGCGCAGGGTCGCCAGCAGCGAGCCGAGACCGTCGGCCAGCTGGCCGATCGCGTCCTCGCCCGAGACCGGGATCGCCCGGGTCAGGTCACCCTCAGCGGCCGCACGGACCACCTCGAGCACCTGGTCGACCTTGTGCGCCAGCTCGGTAGCGGCCTCGCGGTCGGCGAGCTCCTTCTGCAGCCGGTCCAGCGCTTGGGAGACCAGCCGGCCGACGTTGCGCAGCGCGTCGAGGCGCTGTGCGGTCGGGTAGAGCGTCTCGGTGGCGAAGAAGTCCATCGTGCCGATGACCTCGCCGCTCTGGGTGATCGGGAAGCACACACCCGACTTCACCCCGACCTGCTGGGCGACCGGAGCGCGCGAGCAGTCGGTCATCTCGCCGATGTCCTGGGTGAAGAAGAGGTCGTTGGTCGCCCAGGCCCGGCCCGAGAGGCCGACCCCCTTCGCGAACGCCGCCTCGAGGGTGACCTTGCGGAACTCAGGACCGGCATCGCCCGACTCCTGGACGAACTTCAGCTTGGCGTCGGCCGGGTCGATCTTCCAGAACGAGCCGTAGCCCCAGCCGAACTCGTTGCGCACGGTGTCCAGCGCGGTCTGCACGGCCTCCTCGATCGAGGTGGCGGTGGTCAGTCGCGAGAGCACGCTGTTGACCGCGGCGGTGTCCGAGGCCGCCTCGCGGTCGGTCTCCTCCTTGTGGAGCCGCTCCAGCGCCTGGGAGACGAGGCGGCCGACGTTGCGCAGCGCGTCGAGACGCTGCTCGCTGGGGTGCAGGGTCTCGGTGGCGAAGAAGTCCATCGTGCCGATGACCTCGCCGCCCACGTGGATCGGGAAGCAGACCCCGGACTTCACGCCGACCTTCTGCGCGACCGGAGCGCGCGAGCAGTCGGTCATCTCGCCGATGTCCTGGGTGAAGAAGAGGTCGTTCGTCGCCCACGCGCGACCGGAGAGGCCGACGCCCTTGGCGAACGCCGCCTCGAGGGTCACCTTGCGGAACTCCTCGCCCGCGTCGCCCGACTCCTGGACGAACTTCAGCTTGGCGTCGGCCGGGTCGATCTTCCAGAACGACGCGTACCCCCAGCCGAAGTCGTCGCGCACCGTGTCCAGCGCGGTCTGCACGGCCGCCTCCACGGACTTGGCCGTTCCGATCCTCGAGAGCACGTTGTTGACCGCGGAGGTGTCCGCGCTCGCCTCGGCGACGGCGTTCTGGGCGCGGACCTGCTCGGTGACCACGTCCCAGGTGATCATCGCGCCGGTGCGGACACCCTCGGCGTCCTCCATCGCGGTGACGAGCAGGTCGACCAGCTCGGGACCGAAGGAGACCCGCGAGCGGTAGGGCAGCTCGGCGTCGAAGGGGAACGACCCGTCCAGGATCACCAGGCTCGAGTGCAGCACGTCGGCGGCCCGGACCGGAAGGTGCTTCTCCAACCGTGCGAGCGCCTCGGCGGCGGCCGGGTTCACGTAGGTGATCACGAAGTCGCGGTCGGTGGCCATCATCTTCGTCGGCGCGCTGTCGGCCATCGAGGCGCTGGGGCTGTCGGCAGGACGCGTCTTGCGCGCACGGCCGGATGCGGTCGTCCCGTTGAGCGGGGCGGTGTCGAGCTCGGTCATGGGGTCCCTCCGGTGGTTTCGAACGCAGCCGAGACGTCGGCTGCGCGGTCGGCGTCGAGGACGAGCAGGATCGTCTCGGGGAGCGCGAGCACCCCGCTGACGACGTCCTGCACGATCGACGGCACGTTTGCTGGGACGGGCTCGAGCTCGAGCCCGGATCCCGGGGTGGTGTCGACGGTGATCACGTCGCCGATGTCGTCGACGAGGAGGCTGACCACCTCGCCGCGGCTGCGGACGATCACGTTCATCGGCAGCACGTCGTCCCCGCGCGGCGGCAGCCCGAGGCGGCAGCGCAGGTCGACGGCGGTGACGATCTGGCCGCGCAGGTTGATCAGCCCCTGGACCGACTCGGGCGCGGAGGGAACGACGGTGAGCTGCTGGTAGCGCAGCACCTCCTGGACGCTGGAGACGCCGACCCCGAAGAACAGGCCGTCGACCCAGAACGTGCAGAACTGCGACTGGTCGCTCATCACGCCCCCACCCCGCAGAGAGCGACGACAGCGTCCAGGTCGACCAGGTCGGTGACGCGGTCCTGGATGACCGCCGACCCCAGGACGCCCGACCTGCGGCCGACCTCGCTCGGGACGACGGCCGCGTCGACGACGTCGAGGACGCGGTCGATCACGATGCCGATCCGGACGCCGCCCGACTCGTGCACCACGACCGAGACCTGGTCGTCCTCGCGCGGCTGCTCGGTCAGGCCGATCGCGCCGGCGAGCCGGACCAGCGGCAGGATCCCGTCGCGGTACTGGACCGCCTCGGCGCGACCGGAACGCTCGATGCGCTCGGTCGAGAACTCCTCGAGCCGGGAGACCTCGCGCAGCGGGAGCGCCGCGCGTTGGCCGCCGACCTCGAGGACCAGCAGCGAGGTGCTGGACTCCCCGCCGAGGGCCTCGGCGGGACGCGCGGAGCCCTGGACCTGCTGGGCCACGGCGTGCGCGTGCGCGATACCCGGCACGTCGAGGATCAGCGCTACCCGGCCGTCCCCCATGATCGTCGCCCCGGCGTACGTCGGCAGCTGCTTGAGCTGCCGCCCGATCGGCTTGACCACGATCTCCTGGGTGTCGTGCACCTCGTCGACGCAGATCCCGAAGCGCATGTCGTCGGCTTGGACGACCACGACGGTGAGCGCCTCGGTGACCGGACGCGGACGGCCGAGCACCTCGGCCATCGAGACCAGCGGCAGCAGGTGGCCGCGCAGGCGCAGCAGCGGCGCGCCGGCGACCTCCTCGACGTTG
Source organism: Marmoricola sp. (assembly GCA_045806765.1). Lineage (GTDB taxonomy): Bacteria > Actinomycetota > Actinomycetes > Propionibacteriales > Nocardioidaceae > Marmoricola. The sequence continues at coordinate 21,798 of JBJMIO010000197.1, read as the reverse complement.
CGGGCCAGGTCGTCGGCCTCGAGGCGGACGAGCTCGACGAGGTTGGCCTGCGGGATCGCGTAGGTCTCCTCGCCCTCACCGATGACCAGCGCGGGGATGATCGCCAGGGTCAGCGGGATGCGCACGCGGCAGGTGGTGCCGAGACCGACCTGGCTCTGCATGTCGACGGTCCCGCCGATGCGCTCGATGTTGGTGCGCACGACGTCCATCCCGACGCCACGGCCCGAGACGTTGGTGACCTCGGCAGCGGTGGAGAAGCCCGGGCGGAAGATCAGGTTCACGATCTCCCGGGTCTCCATCCGCGAGGCCTGGTCACGGGTGATCACCCCGCGCTCGATCGCGACGCGCGAGATGACCTCGGGGTCGATGCCCTTGCCGTCGTCAGTGATCTCGACGACCACCTGTCCGCTCTCGTGGAAGGCGCGCAGCAGGAGCCGGCCCTGCTCCGTCTTCCCGGCGGCAGCACGTACGTCGGGCCGCTCGATGCCGTGGTCCAGCGCGTTGCGGACCAGGTGGGTCAGCGGCCCCTTGAGCGCCTCGAGCAGCGAGCGGTCGAGCTCGGTGTCGTGGCCCTCCATCTGCAGGTCGACGTCGCGGCCGAGCTGGACGGCGAGGTCGCGCACGATCCGCGGCATCTTCGACCAGACCTGGCCGATCGGCTGCATGCGGGTCTTCATGATCCCCTCCTGCAGCTCGCTGGCGACCAGGTCGAGGCGCTGGGCCGCACGGACCAGGTCGACGTCGTCGGCACCCTCGGTGCGCTGCATGACCTGGTTGCGCGTCAGCACCAGCTCGCCGACGAGCTGCACCAGGCTGTCGAGCAGGTCGACGTCGACGCGGACCGAGGAGTCCACGACACCCCGCTTGGCGGTCTCCTCGTCGTGGTGCTCCTCCTCGACGTGGAGCTCGGGCAGCGGCGCCTCGGCAGTCACCTCGGGGGTCACCTCGGGAGCCACCTCGGCAGTCAGCTCGGCAGGCACCTCGTTGGATGTCGTGACGGCGCCCGCTTCGTCCTCGGGCGCGGCTGAGGATCCCTCCCCGATCCCCTCCGCGCTCTCGAGGACGGCCTTGAGCGCCGCCACGACGGTCTCGACGTCGACGTCCGCGGCGGTGTCGCTGCCGCTGGACTCGACCGAATCCAGGAGTGCCCGGACGGTGTCGACCATCCGGAGCAGGCTCTCGGTCACGGGAGCCGTCATCACCATCTCGCCGTCACGCAGCCGGGAGAGCAGGTTCTCCCCGACGTGCGTCAGCGCCTCGAGGCGGTTGAGGGCCAGGAAGCCGCTGGTGCCCTTGATGGTGTGGATCGTGCGGAAGATGCTCGAGAGCAGCTCCCGGGAACCGGGCTCGCGCTCGAGCTCGACCAGGTCGCGGTCGAGCTGGTCCAGGTTCTCGTGGCTCTCCACGAGGAACTCGGCGATGATCTCGGCATCGTCGTCCACTGTGCCTCCCTCTGACGCCGAGCCCAATCGGCACGGGGGCGAGGGAGTTGAGTCATTGCGAGTTCTGGAGGACCTTCATCCCGGGCCTGAGGTGCCCGGCGGCGCCCGCCCGGGCTACTCGGGCCGGGACTTCAGCGCCTTGCTGAGCGACGCCACGGCGTCCTCGCTCGGGGAGGCCGCGTCGCGGTTGCTCGACTCCAGCTGCTCGAGCAGCTCGGCACGGTGGACCGCCACCGATCGGGGCGCGTCGATGCCGACGCGGACGATGTCACCACGGACCTCGAGGATCGTGACGGTGACGTCTTCCCCGATGACGACGCTCTCGCCGACCTTGCGGCTCAGGACCAGCATGCAGTGAAGGCTACGCGAACGAGCGGAGCAACGTGGAGCTTGCTCCGATGTTGTGGAGCGAGGAGCGTTGAGGAGCGCAGCGACGATCACGCGAACGAGCGGAGCAACGTGGAGCTTGCTCCGATGTTGTGGAGCGAGGAGCGTTGAGGAGCTCCGACGTCGGTCGGGCGAGCTGCGGAGACGCTCAGGCCACCAGGGGTGCCGCGATCGGCAGGTCCGGGTCGTCGAGGATGACCTGGCTGGCGCGGCGGGTCACGGTGTTGACCACCACGGGCGCCATCAGGTTGGCCGTCGTGTCGCTCAGCGAGTCGCCGGCGTTGATCACCAGCAGCAGGATGACGTCCTCGGCCGAGCTGATCTCCAGCTCCGCCATCACGTCGTCGCCGACCACCGGTGCGTAGTCGGGGAAGAACGCCATCGGTGGCATCACCAGGAAGCGGAGCTCGGGGTCGTCGAGGCAGCGCAGCTGGCACAGGATGCCGTCATCGTCGAGCGTGACGAGGGCGAAGCGGCGCTGGTCCGGGAATCCCGGAAGCGGGTGGACGAGCTCGATGGCAGGGAGCTCGGTCACCTCGGGCATGGTCGCGATCATGGGGGGCTCCGTTATCTGAGGAAGTCGAGGAGGCTGGGTTGCATGACCTTGGACGTCGCTGCGAGCGATGCCTGGTAGGCCGTCTGCTGCATCTGGAGGTCCACGATCACCTTGGGGAGGTCGACGTTCTCGACCGTGGAGAGCTGGTCCTTCAGCTTCAGGGTGCTGTCGTCGGCGGACTGGATGGCCGCCTCGACCCTGATCTGGCGGGTGCCCACGTCGGTCTGCGTCGTGGTGATCCTGTTCTTGTCCGCCTCGAGCGCGGTCAGGCTGGCACTGATGCCGGCCTGGTCGCCCGCGCGCAGGGCGGTCGAGAGAGCGTCGAGGTGGTCGAAGAGCGAGCTGCCGGTGGGCCCGAAGACCTGCTGGCCGTCGACGTCGACGCGGATCGACGTGCCGGCGGCGACCGTCCGGTTGACCGCACCGGAGGTGCCGACGAACGTGCCGCTCGCGTCGTACGCCTTGGCACCGGAGGTGACCCCGCCGAAGACCGGGCGGCCGAGGTAGCTGCTGTTCGCGGTGTCGATCAGGCCGCCCCGGATCTGGTCGACCTCGGCGGCGAGTGCCTCACGGGCGGTCGGACCGGCGCTGCCGGAGTTGGCACCCTGGAGCGCGAGGTCGCGGGCCCGGCCGACCTGGTCGTTGGCGTTGGTCAGCGCCGAGTCGATCTGGGTCAGCCACGCGTCGCCGTCGCTGGCGTTGCGCGAGTACTGCTGCACGTCCGCGATCGAGGAGCGCAACCGCATCGCCGAGGTGGTGTCGGTCGGGGAGTCGGAGGGCCGGTTGAGGATCTTGCCGGTCGACATCTGCTCCTGGATCCGCGCGAGCTTCGAGAGGCCCGTCTGGAGCGAGCCGATCGACTGCTGCGTGAGCATCTTCTGGGTGACTCTCTGGATGGGCATCAGTGCGTCACTCCTGTCCGGTTGATGAGCGTGTCGAGGACCGAGTCGAGCGTGGTGAGCACCCGCGACGCGGCCTCGTAGGCGTGCTGCGCGGCCATCAGGTTCACCGTCTCCTCGTCGAGGTTGACCCCGGAGAGCTGCTCGCGGGAACCGTCGACCTGGCTGGTCAGCACCTGCTGGTTGGAGGCCAGCCGGCTGACCGAGGCGACCGTCGTGCCGAACCCGTTGACCACCCGCTGGTAGGAGTTCTCGACGCTGGTCGCGGAGGCCATCGCGGTGGCGTTCGACCCGTCCAGCCCACCGCCGGCGATGCCGGAGGCGGCCAGCTGCGCGGGGTCGGTGATCGCGACCGCGAGCGTCGAGGCGGCGTTGGTGGGGTCGTAGGTGAAGAACGCGCCACCGGGGTTGCCGGCGGCGTCGTAGCCCCCCTGGTGCTGGCTGTTGATCTCGTCGGCGAGCTGCTGGGCGACCGCGTTCAGCCCGGCCGTGTACGCCGGCAACGTGGTGTTGAGCAGGTCGGTGACTCCCCCGACCTCCCCGAGCATCCCGCCGGGCACCGCCGTGGTGCCGCTGGAGTCGGTGATCGCGTAGGTGATCGGCGACCCGTCGGCGGCCCCGCTCGGGTCGATCCCGGAGGCGATGCTCATCGTGCCGGCCTTGTCCCCGACCACGAGCGGAACGCCGTTCACCCGGACGTCGAAGCCGCCGTCCGGACGGGTGGTCGTGGTCGCACCGGTGAGCTCGGAGAGCCGCATCGCCAGCTGGTCGCGCTTGTCGAGCAGGTCGCCCGCGTCGGTGCCGTTGAGGTTGGCGACCGCGATGCTCTTGTTGGTCGCGGCCAGGTCGCTGGCCACCGTGTTGACCTCCGCCACGTCCGCGGTGACCCGGGCGCGCTGGTCGCTCGACTCCGAGTCGATGTTGCGGGCCTGGACCTTGATCGCGTCGGCCAGCGTGGCGGCCTTGCCGAGGACCGCCGAGCGGGCGGCGTCGCTGCCCGGGTTGTTCGCCAGGTCGTGCCAGGCGCTGCGGAAGTCGTTGAGGGCGGCCGAGACGCCTGAGTCACCCGGTTCGCCGATGCCGGTCTCGACCCGGGTGAGGACCGACTGCCGGATGTCGAGGTAGCTCTGGTTGCCGTGCTCGCGGCGTGCCCGGATGTCGAGCAGCGCGTCGGCCAGCCGGTCGACGCCGGCCACCTTCACCCCGTCGCCCGCCCCGGTGTAGCGCGACCACATCGCCGGCTGCGACGGCGCGCCGACCGAGGCGGCCTCCGCGCGGCGCCGGGTGTAGCCGTCGGTGTCGACGTTGGCGATGTTGCCGTTGGCCACGTCCATGGCCACCCGGTTGAACTGAAGGGCGGTCAGCGCGGTGTTGAGCCCGGAGAAGGTGGACATCTACAGGCTCCAGTCCAGGAGCCGCTGGCGGTTGTCGGTCACCGAGACCGCCGCGCCGTCCGCGCCGTACCCGTCGGGTCCGCCGTCGAGGCTCATCAGGGTCTCGCGCGCGGAGCGGTAGCCGGCGGTGATCAGGTCGCGGTTGTGCTCGGCGAGGGCGCCGATCTCGCGCATCAGGGTCACGAAGGCCTCGTGGTGGTCGGCCAGGATCGAGCGCCACGGCTCGTCGACGGCCTCGGAGAGCACCCGCAGGCTCGGGTTGTGCTCCAGGCCGATCGAAGCGGCGACCTCGTCGGCGGCGACCGCGCGCAGGACCTCGGTCTCGCGCAGCGTGGTGAGCACGTTCTCGACCTCGCGGGCAGCCCGCATCAGCCAGCGGGTGCGTCCGCTGGCCAGCACCATCTGCTCCTGCTCCAGCTTGAACAGCAAGGTGTCGAGCAGCTCGCGTTCGCGCCACAGGATCTGCGACAGCTTTTCCATGACGGCCCTTCGTGTGCCTCGCGGGCACCGTGTGAATGTCCTCCCGAGCGGAGTCCTTGAGTCACACATCGGGGCGAAGATCCCGGAGTTGAGGCGTTTCCGGTGGGAGAATCGCTACGGCCATGGTCACTTCGGGCCAGTCCCCGAGGGACCTCGGTCCCGACTTAACGGACTAAGCGGGCAATAACCGTACATATCCCTATTAAAACGGACATTTCTCCCTGAGGGTGTTCCTCATGAGGGAGAACGCCGAAACCACCGAGCGGGACGCGCTGATCACCAGCACGATCCCCGTCGTCACCCACATCGTCCGCGAGACCATGGGCCGGGTTCCCAGCCACGTGAGCCGCGACGATCTCACCTCCGCGGGTCTGGCCGCGCTGGTCCAGGCGAGCAAGTCCTACGACGCCTCGCGCGGGGTGCCGTTCGCCCGGTACGCCGCGACCCGCGTCCGAGGTGCGATCCTCGACGAGCTGCGCGGCATCGACTGGGCCTCGCGCTCGGTACGACGCCGGGCCCGCGACCTCGACGCCACCCGCTCGCAGCTCGCCGGCATCCTGGGCCGCGTCCCCGAGGTCGCCGAGGTCGCCCAGGCCGCCGGGATGACGCTCGCCGAGATCGCCCAGAACGACGAGGACATCGCCCGGGCCCAGGTGCTCTCGCTCCAGGGTGCCCAGGACGCCTCGCTCGACGACGTGCTGCCCTCGGCCGGGCCGACGCCCGAGCAGCTCATCGAGCACCGCGAACGGCTCGCCTACCTGGTCGAGGCCGTCGCCGAGCTCCCCGACCGCCTGCGGATCGTGGTCTCCGACTACTTCCTCGAGGAGCGCCCGATGGCGGAGATCGCCGCCGAGCTGGGCGTGACCGAGTCGCGCGTCTCGCAGATGCGTGCCGAGGCGCTGGTGCTGCTGCGCGACGCCTTGAACCACGAGCTCGACCCGACGCTGGTCAAGCCGCACGCCCGTCCCAACGGTTCCGCAGCACGGCGCCGCGACACCTACTTCGCCGCGGTCGCCAGCCGGCACGCAGCCTCGGTTCGTCGGCCCGCGGGCATCTCCGCCCTCGACGAGACCGCCTGACCCGCAGTCGTCGTCCGCGTCGCGCCGGGATCTCCCCCGGCGCGTGAGGCCACGCGAGACCGGTCGCGACATCGGTCGCGAAATTCGTCTGACGAACCTCTCAACCGCCGTACAGCAGCGCCGATGAGTACGGCACGGGCCCAAGGACGGGCCCCAGCAGCACGACTCAACCATCCAGGAAGGAACCATCATGAGTCTCCGTATCAACCAGAACACCGACGCCCTCAACGCGTACCGCAACCTGTCCGTCACCCAGGGACAGATGTCCAGCTCGCTGGAGAAGCTGTCGAGCGGCTTCCGGATCAACCGGGCCGCCGACGACGCCGCCGGTCTCGCCATCTCCGAGGGCCTGCGCTCGCAGGTCGGTGGCCTGCAGGTCGCCGTCCGCAACGCCCAGGACGGCATCAGCGTCGCGCAGACCGCTGAAGGTGCGCTGACCGAGGTCCACTCCATGCTGCAGCGCATGAACGACCTCGCGGTGCAGTACAACAACGGCACGCAGAACGTCGACTCGCAGGCCGCCCTGCAGTCCGAGTTCACCGCGCTGAGCTCGGAGATCGACCGGATCCAGACCACCACCAAGTTCAACGGCGTCGCCCTCTTCGGCGGCTCGGCAGCCACGAACTTCCAGGTGGGTACGGACCCGACCGACGTGCTGACTGTCGACCTGTCCGGGACGGTCGACACCTCGGCTCTCGACATCACCGACAACACCACGGTCACCGACGCCATCACGGCGACGTCGACGCTGCGTGGCAACCTCGGTGCGGTCCAGAACCGGTTCGAGCACACCATCAACAACCTCAACGTCGCGGTCGAGAACCTGTCCGCGTCGGAGAGCCGGATCCGCGACACCGACATGGCCTCGGAGATGGTGAACTTCACCCGCGCGCAGATCCTCTCGCAGGCCGGCACCGCGATGCTCGCGCAGGCGAACCAGGCTCCGCAGAGCGTGCTCAAGCTCCTGCAGTGAGTCCTGGCCCGATGTGAACCCGGGTGGGGGCGCGACCCGCCCCCACCCGGGAACCTCGGGCGATCAACCACACAGAGAGGTCTGAGCAGTGGCCAGCAGCATCAACACCGCCAGCGGGACGACCAGCGTCAGCGGCCTGGTGAGCGGGCTCGACACCAGCTCGATCATCACCCAGCTGATGCAGGTCGAGGCCCAGACCCAGACCGGTCTGAAGACCAAGGTCACCACCGAGCAGTCGAACGTGAAGTCGCTGCAGGACCTGAACACCACCTTCGCCTCGCTGGCCACCCAGGCCGCCACCCTCGCCGGCGCATCGGCCTGGAACCCGGTCTCGGCCACCAGCTCGAGCCCCCTGGTCTCGGTCACCGCGGGAGCGAGGGCGACCACCGGAGCGCTGAGCTTCACCGTCGGCAACGTCGCGAACGCCCAGCAGCTCCGCTTCACCAGCACCGCCGCGCTCGGCACGGTCGTGACCACCGGTTCGACCAAGGTGAGGATCGACCACCTCGACGGCACCACCCAGGACATCGAGACCGGCGACGGCACGATGCAGGGCCTGATCAACGCGATCAACGGCAGCTCGACCGGCCTGAAGGCCAGCACGGTCCGCCTCGACGACGGCACCTACCGGCTCCAGGTCACCTCGGTGGCCACCGGCAACGCCTCCGACTTCACGCTGAAGAACACCGACGGCTCCGACCTGCTCGGCGGCGCGAGCGTCACGGCCGGTCAGGACGCGTCGATCACGATCGGCGGGGACACCGTGCACTCGGCGTCCAACACCTTCGCCCAGGTCGCCAACGGCCTGGACATCACCCTCAACCCGACGGTCCCGGCGGGTACGGCGGTGACGGTCGGCGTGACGCAGGACGCGACGTCGATGACCGCCTCGGTGAAGAGCCTGGTCGACGCGATCAACGCGACCCTGACCAAGATGGACGGGCTCACCGACTACAACGCGGCTACCAAGACCTCCGGTCCGCTGGCCACCGACGGCGCGGTCCGCTCGCTGAGCAACACCCTGCTCGACGCTGTCTACCCGACCGACGGGACCTCGCTGGCGTCGGTCGGCATCCAGCTCGACCGCTACGGCAAGCTGACCTTCGACGCGGCCGCGTTCACCGCGGCGTACCAGGCGGACCCGGCGGCGGTCGCGGCGAAGTTCACCTCGAGCACGGCCACCCCGAGCGCCGGCGGCTTCGCCGACCGGATCCAGAAGGTGGCGAAGTCCGCCAGCGACCCGATCAGCGGGACCATCACGAACTCGATCACCGGGCGCAACAGCACCATCAAGCAGCTCCAGGACAGCATCGCCGACTGGGACACCCGGCTGGCGCTGCGCCAGCAGACCCTGACTACCCAGTTCACCGCCATGGAGACGGCGCTCCAGCAGCTCCAGAGCCAGCAGAGCTGGCTCACCTCGCAGCTCGCATCACTGCCCACCAACTCATCGGGAAGCTAAGGAAGGCACCCCATGACGACCAATGCACGCGCCGCCTATCTGGACGCGTCGATCGCGACCGCCAGCCCCGCGCGGCTGCTGGTGATGCTCTACGACCGCCTGGTCCTCGACGTCCAGCGCGCCCTCGAGGCGCAGCACCGCGGCGACAACGAGGCCACCCACCACCAGCTGGTGCACGCCCAGGAGATCGTGATGGAGCTGCACGGCAGCCTCAAGCCCGAGGCCTTCAAGGGCGGCCACGACCTGGCCGCGCTCTACGGCTTCCTGCACCGGCAGCTGGTCCGCGCGAACATCACCAAGGACGCCGCACTGACCGCCCACTGCCTGCGGATCATCAGCGACCTGGCCGAGACCTGGCGCCAGGCCGCGCTCGAGTCCGTGCTGCCGAAGGGAGCCTGAGATGAAGAGCGATCGCATCCGCGCCGTCTGGGAGACCGAGCTGGAGCGTCTGGAGCTCGAGGTCCTCTCGATCGAACGGCTGGTCCGGGGCCTGGAGACCTCCCCCATCGAGCCCTGGTCCCCGCCGGCGGCCCTCGGCTCGCTCCCGGTCGACCTGGCCGCCCGCGCCCAGGAGCTCCTGGCCCGCCAGCGCGCCGCGTCCCAGCAGCTCACCGATGCGCTGGAGGCCGCACGCAAGCAGGTCGCCTACGCCGGTCGCGTCATCGACATCACCGGCCGCTCCTCGGCCGAGCCGGTGTACTTCGACCTCGACGCCTGATGGTGACCGGGCCCGTTCGGTAGGTCGACCGGGCGGGCGGAAAGGGCCCGGTCAACGGGTCAGCAGGAGCCGACCCACTCCTCTGTCCCGTCCGCGAACAGCTGGTGCTTCCAGATCGGGACGCGCTGCTTGAGGCGGTCGATCAGGGCGCGGGAGGCGTCGTAGGCCTGGCCGCGGTGAGCGGCGGAGACGGCGCAGACGACGGCGACGTCCCCGATCTCGAGCACGCCCACCCGGTGCACCGCCGCGAGGGCGACGGCCTCGAACTCGGCGACGACCTCCTCGGCCACGGCCGTCAGCTCGGCGAGCGCGGTGGGGTGCGCGGTGTACTCCAGGCGGACCACGTCCTGACCGTGGTCGTGGTCGCGCACGACGCCGACGAACAGGTTGACCCCGCCCGCGGTCGGATCGGCGACCGCTGCCAGCACCTCGGCAGGGTCGAGCACCGCGTCGCGAACGTCGAGCAGGCGCACGACGTTCCCGGATCGGGTGGCTGCGTTGGTCACACGACCAACCCTAGGGGCTCGCATGGTCGGCGGGTAACTTGGAGGCATGAGCAACGACGGTGGCAACGGCCCCGGCGGCACCCCGACCGGGCCGGCCGACGAGGGCGACGACGGCGCGGGCGCCAACCCGTTCCGCGGCACGCCCTTCGAGGGCATGTTCGCCGGTGGCATGCCGGACCTCGGCAACATCGACCTGAACGCCCTGATGGGGCAGATGCAGCAGCTGATGCAGCCGTACGACGGGCCGGTGAACTGGAACCTCGCCACCGACATCGCCCGCCGTACCGCCGCCGAGCAGCCGGACCCCAGCCAGGGCTCGGCAGCGCAGTCCCGCGTGGCCGACGCGCTCCGGCTGGCCGATCACTGGCTCGACGAGACCACCTCGCTGCCCTCGGGTGTCACCACCACCGCCGCCTGGAGCCGTGCGGACTGGATCACCGAGACCACCGGCGTGTGGCGCGTGCTGGTCGAGCCCGTCGCCGAGCACGTCGTCGGTGCGATGTCCGCCGCGCTGCCCGACGAGGCACGCACGATGGCCGGTCCGTTGATCGGGATGCTCTCGCAGGCCGGCGGCGCGATGTTCGGCTCGCAGGTCGGCCAGGCGCTCGGCGGGCTCTCGGCCGACGTGCTGACCGCCTCCGACATCGGCCTGCCGCTCGGCCCGACCGGCAAGGCCGCGCTGGTGATGCACAACGTCAGCGCGTTCGCCGAGGGCCTCGGCATCTCCGAGGACGACGTCGTGCTCTACCTCGCCCTGCGCGAGGCGGCGCACCAGCGCCTCTTCGCGCACGTGCCGTGGCTGCGCCAGCACCTGCTCGCGGCGGTCGAGGACTTCGGCCGGGGCGTGACCATCGACATCAGCGGCATCGAGGAGTCGCTCTCGGGCTTGGACCCGAGCAACCCCGAGGCCATCAACGAAGCGATCAGCTCGGGCCTCTTCGAGCCCAAGCAGCAGCCCTCGCAGACCGCGGCGCTGGCCCGCCTGGAGACCACGCTGGCCCTCGTCGAGGGCTGGGTCGACGAGGTCGTCGGGCTGGCCGCCGGCGAGCGGATGCCGACCGCGGCCAAGCTGCAGGAGGCGATCCGTCGTCGCCGCGCCGCGGGTGGACCGGCCGAGGAGACCTTCTCCGCCCTGGTCGGTCTCGAGCTGCGCCCGCGCCGCCTGCGCGACGCCTCCACGCTGTGGGGCTCGTTGCGCTCGCGTCAGGGCATCGAGGCTCGCGACGCCGTGTGGGCCCACCCCGACCTGCTCCCGACACCCGAGGACCTCGACGACCCGCTCGGCTTCCGCGAGGACCTGGGCACGGTCGAGACGCTGAGCGAGGACGACTTCGACAAGGCCCTGGCCGACCTGCTCGACCACGAGAACCCGGACGCGCCGGAGGACCCGAGCGAGGGTTCCGCTGGCTGAGCACGCTCCGGGGCCGACGTACGCCGCCGGGCTCCACGCCGACGCGCTGCGCTCCCTGGAGACCTGGACCGCGCCCGACGACGAGCAGGAGGCGTGGCGCACCGAGTACGTCGCGCACCTGCGCCGCGCGCCCGACGGCCTGGCGAAGGCGTGCTTCCCCGACCACCTGACCGCGGGCGCGCTGGTGCTCGACGCCACCGGTGACCGGGTGCTGCTCAACCTGCACGGCAAGGCCCGGCGCTGGTTCGCCTTCGGGGGTCACCTCGAGCCCGAGGACGCCACCCTGGCGGCCGCCGCCCTGCGCGAGGCCACCGAGGAGTCGGGCCTGGTGGACCTGGTGCTCGACCCGGTCCCGGTCCACCTCTCGCTGCACACCGTCGACTTCTGCAACCCGCGCGGGCCGGTGCGCCACCTCGACGTACGGTTCCTGGCGCGGCTCGGCTCCAGCAGCACGCCGGTGGTCAGCGAGGAGTCCTTGGACGTGCAGTGGTTCGACGCCGACGACCTGCCGACCGACGAGCCCGACATGGTCGACCTCGTCAGGCTGGCCCGCGCGCGGCTGAAGGGCTGACTACTCGCAGGCCTCGAGCTCGAGGTTGGCCGCGGACGCGACGCCCTCCAGGTAGCCCTTGGCGCGCTCGGCCCTCGGGTAGCGGTCGACCCAGTGCCAGAACCGCTTGTTGTGGCTCGGCTCGATCAGGTGCGCGAGCTCGTGCAGCAGCACGTAGTCCACGACCCAGGGCGGCATCAGCTGCAGGCGGTCGGAGAGCCGGATGGTGGCATCCCCGATGGTGCACGAACCCCAGCGCTGCGTCATGTTGCCGACCCAGCGCACCGAGGTCGGCACCGCGCGCCCGTGCAGGTACTCCTTGTTGAGCTCCCGGGCGCGGCGCACCAGCTGTTCATCGGTACGTCGCGCGCGCTGCGCGGTCCCGTCCAGCTTGAGCAGCATCGTGTCGATCCACTCCGCCTCCTCGGCACGGGTGAACCGCGCCGGGATCATCACGATGACCTTGCCGTCCTTGCGGTACGCCGAGACGGTCCTGGTCCGCCGGGCGGAACGACGGACCTCGATCTCTGGCCTCACCGAGCCGCACACCTCATGGTTCGACGGTATCCGGTGAGGACCCCTCGAGCTTCGCATTCGCCCACGAAAGCAACCGCGTGGCGGGCCAGGTGTTGACGATGCGATCGAGGTCGAGGCCGAGCTCCTCGGCGCGGGCGCAGCCGTAGACCTGGAAGTCGAGCTGGCCGGGTGCGTGCGCGTCGGAGTCGATGGAGAACAGGCAGCCGGTCTCGATGGCCAGGGTGAGCAGGTTGCTCGGCGGGTCACGACGCTCGGGCCGCGCGTTGATCTCGACCGCGACGTCGTGCTCGACGCACGCCTCGAAGACCGCACGCGCGTCGAACTCCGACTGCCCGCGGGTGCCGCGGTTGCCGGTCACCAGCCGGCCGGTGCAGTGGCCCAGCACGTTCGTGAACGGGTTGGCGATCGCACCGATCATCCGCGGGGTCATCGCCTCGCGCGGCATCGCGAGCTTGGAGTGCACCGAGGCCACCCGGACGTCGAGGCGCGCCAGCATCTCCTCGGTCTGGTCGAGCTCGCCGTGGTCGAGGATGTCGACCTCGATCCCCTTGAGCAGGCGGAAGCTGTCACCGAGGTGCTCGTTGACCGCCTCGACCACCTCCAGCTGCCGGGTCAGCCGAGCCACCGAGAGGCCGTTGGCGACCTTGAGCCGGGGTGAGTGGTCGGTGAGCACGAGGTACTCGTGACCGAGCTCGATCGCGGTGAAGGCCATCTCCTCGATCGGGGACCCGCCGTCGGACCAGTCGCTGTGGGAGTGCAGGTCACCGCGCAGCGCAGCACGCACGCTCGCCCCGCCCTCGACCAGGGGGCCGCCCTCCTCGCGCTCCAGGCGCGCCAGCCGTTCGGGCACACGGCCCGCGGCGGCGGCCTCGATGACCTCGGCGGTCGAGGACCCGATGCCGGCCAGCTCCTGCAGGGTGCCCGCACGGGCACGCTGGGCCACCTCATCGGGGTCCAGCGGGAGGATCGTCGCGGCGGCTGCCCGGAACGCCTTGACCTTGTAGGTCTCGGCGCGGCTGCGCTCGAGGAGGAACGCGATCCGGCGCAGCGCGGCGACGGGTCCGGCCTCGTAGGTCTCCGCGCTCGTCATGCCTCCATCCTGCACGGGAGCACCCCCGCAGAACGTGATCCACAGCACATCCCGGCCTGTCCACAGGTTGTCCACATAGTTATCCACAGGCAGTGGAGAAGGTGTCCGTTTCTGCCATTGACCGGCCCGGGAGGCTCCCCTAGCGTGGCGCGCAGATGAGGCCCTCGGCCATCGTCGGGACGTGCTCGCAAGGGGAAGGCAAGCACGGTCCGACCGGTGGTCGGGGGTCTCTTCACGTACGCCGCCCGGCTGGCGCTGGGCGCTGGGCCTGCCGGGATCAGATGCCCTCGAGCTCAGGTGCCGTGAGCTCAGATGCCCTTGAACTCAGCCGGCCGCTTCTCCCGTGCAGCCCGCACGCCCTCCTGCAGATCCGCGGTCGCCAGCGTGATCGGCTGGGCCAGCGCCTCCCACTGGATCGCGCTCTCCAGGTCCTCGTGGCCGCCCTCGCGCAGCGAGACCTTGGTGTAGCGGCTCGGGATCGGCGCGGTGGCCGCGATGCCCTCCGCGATCGCCGCGACCTCCTGGGCGAACACGTCGTCGGCGAAGACCCGGCTGACCATGCCCAGGCGCAGCGCCTCCTCCGCACCGACCGCGCGGCCGGTGAGCAGCAGCTCGCGCGCAGCCGCAGGGCCGACCACGTCGGGCAGCAGGAAGGTCGAGGCCATCCCCGGATTCATGCCGAGCCGGACGAAGGGCGCGCTGAGCCGGGCGCCTGCCGCGGCGTACCGGATGTCGCAGGCCAGGGCGAGGCACAGCCCGGCGCCGACCGCGGGGCCGTTGACCGCGGCGATGGTGGGCACCTCGAGCCGGCGGATCGCCAGCCAGGCGCGGTAGAAGCCGATCATCCGGGTGCGCAGGTGGTCCACCGAGGCGTCCGGCTCACCGGCGATCCAGGTCGGGTTCCCACCGGAGCAGAAGGCGCTGCCCTCACCGGTGACCACGACGACGCGGACCTCGCGATCCGCGGCCAGCTCGTCGACCGCGCGCACCCAGGAGGCGGTCATCGCATCGGACATCGCGTTGCGCTGGTCCGGGTTGTCGAGCACCAGGCGCGCGACGCCGGGGGCGGGGCGCTCGAGGCGGAGGTCGGCATACGGGGTCTCGTCATGGTGCTGGGACATGGCGGGAGGGTACCGCCGGCGACGCCCCGCGAACCCCGGTCGGGACCGACGTCACATCGTCGCCAGCGTCGTTCCAGAGGGTCCAGATGCCCCGGAAACGCCCGGATCTACGCGGAAAAGACACGCCTTCCGTGCCCCCACGATCCGCCGAACCGGGCCTCGGCTGGGCTAGTGTCGAAATCGGTTCGACAGGACCCCGGCGGGTCTTCCCTCAGGCTCCCGCCGCGACGACCAGCACAAATGATCAAGGAGGCCGTCATGGCGGAAAGCTGGAGCGGCGAGTTCTACTGCGTGAAGTGCAAGGAGAAGCGCGAGGCCGAGGGTCACATCGAGGTCAACGACAAGGGGACCAAGATGGCGAAGGCGACCTGCCCCGTCTGCGGCACCAAGCTCAACCGGATCCTCGGACGCGCCTGAGACACCGACCAGGCACGCCGAGCGCACGAGCAAGGACGGCGGGAGCTCCCTGAGGGGAGCACCCGCCGTCGTGCTTTTCCGACGGCCTGTGGACGGAGGTTCGCGCGGCCCGTCGCGGCGCTCCTACGCTGCCGCGCCATGACCCGTTCTCCCGCCTCCAGCCCCACCCGCATCACGATCCGCCGCCCGGTCCTCGCCCCGGGCCTGCGCGTTCTTCCCCGTGCGCCGGGCGAGCTCGAGATCGGCCTGAGCGCCGCACACCGCCTGCGGGTCCCTGACACTCCGGCCGTACGCCGCGTGCTCGCCGTGCTGGACCGGGGTGAGTCCCCGCGCGACACCCCAGCCAACCGGTCGGTGCTCGCGAGGCTGGCTCCGGTGCTCCGCGACGGCGACACGTTGCTGCACCCCGCACTACCGCCGTCCGAGGCCGCTGCCGCGGTCCTGCGGCACCCCCGTGATGTCGGCAGGCGACTGATGGCACGCACCGGGTTCGGGGTCGAGGTCGTCGGTGACCCCGTGCTGCTCGAGCACTTGGAACCGCACGCGCTGCTGCGCCGGTGCGGGCTGCGCACGCCGCCGGCCGGGCGCGGTCCGAGCGCGGTCCTGCTGCTCTCCCAGGGCGAGCCCGACCGCGAGCGGCTCGACCCGCTGATGCGCAGCGGCACGCCGCACCTGCTGCTGCGCGCGGTCGAGTCCGAGGTCGTGCTGGGTCCGTTCGTGCTCCCCGGCAGCACCGCGTGCCTGCGCTGCGTCGACGGCCACCTGACCGCGACCGACCCCGAGCACGAGCGCGTGCTGGCCGAGTACCAGCGCGCCGGGCGCCACGACGGCGTCGCCGAACCGGTCGACCTCGCGGTTGCCGCCTCGGCCCTGGGCTGGGCGGTCGCCGACCTGGTCCGGTACGCCGAGCAGGACCGGCCGGCCACGTGGTCGGCCACCATCACGTTCGCCTCCGGACGAACCGGCCTGGAGGCGACGACCTGGCTGCGTCATCCGCGCTGCGGCTGCTCCTGGGGCGACGACGAGGTCGCCTGAGGGTGCGCCGCTGACGTCACAAGAAAACGGAGGGTGCGTCCGCCTAGAATGGTTCCATGACCGAGCTCCCGCGCAAGGCTGTCGCCCGCACGGCGCGGTTGGCTGCGCTCCCGCTCAGCTACGCCGGGCGCAGCGCGCTCGGGCTCGGCAAGCGGATCGGTGGCGCTCCCGCGGAGGTCGTGATGACCGAGCTCCAGCAGCGCACCGCCGAGCAGCTCTTCAAGACCCTCGGTGAGCTCAAGGGCGGGGCGATGAAGTTCGGGCAGGCGATGTCGATCTTCGAGGCGGCTCTTCCCGACGAGGTCGCAGCGCCCTACCGCGAGCAGCTCACCCGGTTGCAGGACTCGGCTCCCCCGATGCCCACGATCACGGTCCGCGAGATCCTGCGCGAACAGCTCGGCGACGAGGTCGACCGGCTCAGCCACCTCGACGGCGAGCCCGCCGCGGCCGCCTCGATCGGGCAGGTGCACCAGGCGCGCTGGGACGGCGAGCCGGTGGCGGTCAAGGTCCAGTACCCCGGAGCCGGCGACGCCCTGCGCAACGACCTGCGCCAGCTCGCCCGCGTGGCGCGCGGCTTCGGCCCGATCTTCCCGGGCATCGACGTCAAGCCGCTGGTCACCGAGCTCCAGGACCGTGCCGAGGAGGAGCTCGACTACCGCCTCGAGGCCGATGCGCAGCGGGCGTTCGCGGCGGCGTACGAGGGCGACGACTCGATCATCGTG
Source organism: Marmoricola sp. (assembly GCA_045806765.1). Classification (GTDB taxonomy): domain Bacteria; phylum Actinomycetota; class Actinomycetes; order Propionibacteriales; family Nocardioidaceae; genus Marmoricola. Next base: position 5,019 of record JBJMIO010000197.1, on the reverse strand, counting down.
CCGCAGGTCCTCGCCGGGACCGAGAAGGTCCTGGTCACCACCTGGCTCGACAGCCCCGCCTCCCTGGCCCAGGTGATCCGCGACGGCACCCAGGCCGAGCGCGACCACTACGGCGAGCTCTTCGCGCGGTTCCTCTTCGGCGCGCCCGGACGCACCGGGCTGCTCCACGCCGACCCGCACCCGGGGAACTTCCGGCTCGTGCCCCGACCCGACGGCTCGCCGGGCAAGCTCGGGGTCCTCGACTACGGTGCCGTCGCGCGGCTGCCTGACCGGACCCTGCCGCCCTCGCTGGGCCACTGCCTGCGGCTGGCGTGCGAGGACGACTACGACGAGCTGGTCACCGCGCTGCGCGCCGAGGGCTTCATCCGCGAACGGATCAGCGTCGACCCCGACAAGCTGCGTTCCTACCTCTCCCCGCTGGTCGAACCGGGCCGGGTCGAGCAGTTCACGTTCTCCCGGGCCTGGATCCAGGAGCAGTTCAAGCGGATCAACAACCCCAAGAGCGACTCGTACGCCGTGATGCTGCGGCTCAACCTGCCGCCGTCGTACATGCTGATCCACCGGACCTGGGTGGGGGCCGGCGGCGTCCTGAGCCAGCTCGGCGCGACGGTCCCGCTGCGTCAGATCCTGATGGAGACGCTCCCGGGCTTCGCCGACTGACCCGGACTCACCACCACTCGCTGTCGAGCTTGGACTCCATCGCGCGCAGGTGCTCACGCGAGCACGTGTCGCAGAACCACTGATCCCGCCCACGCTCCACCGCCGACGTCCAGGTCAGCGGCGGCGGCTCGCTCGGCGAGCTCGCTCCGCAGAAGGAGCAGGTGGTCACGAGTTCACAGTAGGCACAGGTTTCACCGGTTAACCGGTGAAACCCGGCGAAGCGCACCGTATTTGGCGCACATCGTCGAGTTTTCGCACCTTCGCGACTGCCGGGCGCACCCACGAGCAGGTAATCCCTCGAACCCAGCCGCACGGTCCGGACATGACGAAGGCCGGGCTGACGACGAGCGTGTCGTCGTCAACCCGGCCTTGTTGCTTTCCCGCGATCGACGAGAAGTCAGGTCTTGCTCTGCTCAGATCACGCGGGCGAGGGCCAGTCGCGCCTGGGCAGCGGCGCGCTCAGCCTTGCGGGAGAGGCGCCGTGCGTTCGCGAGCTGGTACCCGCGACGCCTGGATTGCGCCTGCTCGAGGCGCTCGGCCATCTGGGCCCGCGCCAGGTCCTCTGCGAGGAGGTTGTGCATGATGGTGCTCCGTTCGAAAGTCGTTGTCATTACTGGGTGTTTCCTTCAGTGAGTCGGCCCGAGGTCATGCGGCGACCTCGTTCTTGCGGGGCCGGCCACGGGGACGCTTGCGGGGGATGACCACTCCTTGGAGGAACAGCTCACCGCCCCACACGCCCCACGGCTCCCGACGCTCGAGCGCCCCTGCGAGGCACTCGGTGCGGACGGGACAGCTCTGGCACAGGGCCTTCGCAAGCTCCACGTCACTGGGTGACTCGGCGAAGAACAGCTCCGCCGCGTTCACGCGACACGGGAGCAGCTCGTCAGGACTCTTCGGGTCCAGAACGCTGATGCTCATGTGCCACCTCCTTCTTTCGTCGATCGATCGCTTGGTACTGCTTGAAATCCGCGGATCTCGTGTTCACCTGCGTCTGGGAAACACGAAGGCCGCGAATCCCTTGGTTGGGATTCGCGGCCTTGGAGGTGCCGGTCGATGAGTTGTGGACTCATGTGACAGGTGGACTCCAAGGCTGGCGACCCGCAACCGGGTGTGCCTGGGTGGCATCTGCGTGACGCTTGTCCGTGGACGTGCCGAGCGCGTAGCCGGCAGCCTTCGGGCAGATGTCACCCATGCCAAAACCGAAAACAGGCACGACAGAAGTCATTCGCGTCACCGTGTTGCCGGAAATGGGCATGCTCCGCCAGGACTGGCGAGACATCAGGTTTACGTTCATCGGTCGTGCACCTCCTTCGGTTCTCAGGGCGCCGGCTTTGTCAGGGCCGTTGATGCGCACGTTCGGGCGTGAGCACAAGGTACGCCGCGCGTAACACGGCGTGCAAATCTTTTATTCAGGAATTCTTTCCGCCGATTACCGCGAGCACGTCATCGGCATATTTCTCCAGCTTCGCCGCGCCGATCCCGTTGATGCGCAGCAGCGCCGCGCGGTCGGAGGGCCGGACTTCGGCGAGTGCCTCGAGAGTGGCGTCGGAGAACACCACGAACGCCGGCACGCTCTCGGCATCCGCGCGCTCGCGCCGCCAGGACTTCAGCGACTCGAACAGCTCCTCGTCGTAGGGGATCGGGCAGTCGGCACAGAACCCGCGGTTGCGCTCCCGGGCGGTGGCCAGGGGGCGCTGGCACATCTTGCAGGTCGAGGCCTTGCGGCTGCGCTTGGACTTGCCCGGTCCGCCCGATGCCGCCACCCGGTCGGTCACCGACTCGGGGCGCAGGCCGGCCAGGAAGCGTGAGGGCTTGCGCCGCGCCTGGCCCCCGGGGTTGCGCGCCAGGGACCACGAGACCATCAGGTGCGTCCGGGCGCGGGTGATGCCGACGTAGAGCAGCCGGCGCTCCTCCTCGATCGCGGCAGCACCCTCGGCGTAGGTGATCGGCATCGAGCCGTCCTGCATCCCGGCCAGGAAGACCGCCTCCCACTCCAGACCCTTGGCGGTGTGCAGGGTCGCGAGCGTGACGCCCTCGGCGACCGGTGCGTGCTGCTCCGAAGCGCGACGGTCGAGCTCGGCGACCAGTCCCTCGATCGTCGGGGCAAGCTCGCCGGCGGCGTACTCCTCGGCCTGGGAGACCAATGCCATCAGCGACTCCCACCGGTCCCGCGCCTGTCCCCGCGCGGCGGGCGCGACCTCGCTCCACCCCATCCCGCCCAGGACGCCGCGGACCTGCTCGAGCAGTCCGTCCTTGGCGGCTTCCCCGGCGCGGGCGCTCGCGCGGAGCAGGGCGAGGGCCTGCCGGACCTCGGGACGCTCGAAGAAGCGTGCTGCTCCGCGCACGACGTACGGGATCGAGCGAGCGGTCAGCGCCTCCTCGAAGGTCTCGGACTGCGCGTTGATCCGGAACAGCACCGCCATCTCGCGCAGCTGGGTGCCGGCCGCGAGCAGACGGGCGACCTCCTCCGCGACCGCCTCAGCCTCGGCGACCTCGTCCGGCGCCTCGCGCCACGTGATCTCGGGCCCGCTGGGCTGCTGGGCGCGCAGCTGGACCGAGCCGGTGCCCGTGCCGGCGAGCAGCGAGTTGGCGGCCGCGATCACCTGCGGGGTCGAGCGGTAGTTGCGGACCAGCTCGACGCTGGTGGTGCCGTGGTAGCGCGCCGGGAAGCCGGTCAGGTACTCCGCGCGAGCGCCGGCGAAGGAGTAGATCGTCTGTGCCGGGTCGCCGACCACGCACAGCTCGTCGCGCCCGCCGAGCCACAGGTCGAGCAGGGCGGACTGGATCGGGCTGACGTCCTGGAACTCGTCGACCACGAACCACTTGTACTGCCCGCGCACCTGCGCAGCGACGCGGTCGTCCTCGGTCAGCAGCGCCGCGCCGATGAGGAGCACGTCCTCCATGTCCATCCGACCCTGCTCGCGCTTGAGCTCCTCGTAGGAGGAGAAGATGTGCGCGACCTCGCCGTGGGTCAGGCCGTTGACCTCGCGGCCGCGCGAGGGCGCGATCCGCTCGTAGTCGTCGGGACGGATGTTGGTGACCTTCGACCACTCGATCTCGCTCGCCAGGTCACGCAACCGCGCCTGGTCGACCTCGATCCGGTTGCGGCGCGCGGCGCCGGCGACGATCGGGATCTTGGACGCGGTGAGCTCCGGCGGCTCCCCGCCGTACACCTTCGGCCAGAAGTAGCGCAGCTGCCGCAGCGCGGCGGAGTGGAACGTGCGCGCCTGGACGCCGGGGGCGCCGAGACCGCGGAGCCGTGTGCGCATCTCACCGGCCGCGCGGGTCGTGAAGGTGACGGCGAGGACCTCGGAGGGGTTGTAGACACCGGCGGCCACGCCGTACGCGATCCGGTGGGTGATCGCGCGGGTCTTGCCCGTGCCGGCGCCGGCGAGCACCCTCACCGGGCCGCGCAGGGCCTCGGCCACCTGACGCTGCTCAGGGTCGAGCCCTTCGAGGAGCCGGTCGGCACTGATCACGGAATCTTTCACCCCTGCTGCTGGTTGACCCTGTTGCGCGTAGTGCGCGCAAGCCTAGTTCCGAGGAGGGACACATCCGATGTCCGGCCAGTTCACGATGTACAGCACCCCGTGGTGCGGCTACTGCCACCGGCTCAAGGGTCAGCTCGACCGTGAGGGCATCAGCTACCAGGTCGTCGACATCGAGCAGGACCCCTCGGCCGCCGAGACCGTGATGGCCGTCAACGGCGGGAACCAGACGGTCCCGACGCTGGTCTACTCCGACGGCTCGGCGCAGACCAACCCGTCCCTGGCGCAGGTCAAGGCCAAGCTGGAGTCCCTCTCCGCCTGAGCGGACAGTGACGGCCGGCCCGCCGAACGGGCCCACTCGAGGTGCGGAACGGACCCACTCGACGGGTCACCACTGACCGGGGAGCGGCTCGCCGTACCAGTGCTCGACCAGCGAGCGGGAGATGGAGATGCCGCCGGGCAGCACGAGCGTGCCGGCCTCGGCCTCCTGCTTCATCTGGGCGCGCGTGAACCAGCGGGCGTCCTCGATCTCCTCGCCGTCGACCGAGATGTCCTCCGAGGTCGCCCGGCCCAGGCAGCCGATCATCAGGCTGCGCGGCAACGGCCACGGCTGGCTGCCGAAGTAGGTGACCTCGCCGACGCGGATCCCGCTCTCCTCCAGCACCTCGCGTCGTACCGCCTGCTCGATCGACTCCCCCGGCTCGACGAAGCCGGCCAGCGTCGAGTACCTGCCCTCGGGCCAGGCCGGGTGGCGTCCGAGCAGGCAGCGGTCATCGGGGTACTCGCCGTCGGTGACGACCATGATCACCGCGGGGTCGGTGCGCGGGAACTCCTCGCGGCCGCAGTCGGTGCAGCGCAGCACGTGCCCCAG
>JBJMIO010000196.1:0-16958 GCA_045806765.1 Marmoricola sp. | reverse complement strand
CTTCCGCGACTCCTCGATCCAGGGCGTGATGAAGCGGATCAAGGCCAAGGGCATCGAGGTCGTGATCTACGAGCCCAACATCGCCGAGGAGCAGTTCTTCAACTCCGAGGTCGTCACGGACCTGGACGAGTTCAAGAAGCGCTCGGACGTGATCATCGCCAACCGTCGCTCGGACTCCCTCGAGGACGTCCTCGACAAGGTCTACTCCCGCGACATCTACGGCAACGACGACTAGTCAGCGAGCGCGATCGCCGGCAGCGCCTTCGCCAGCCGCTGCAGCAGGTCCTCGCGCGACAACCCGTGGTCGTCGGCCACCCAGGCGACGACGACGGCCTCGGTCATCGCCGACCAGCCGTCGGCGAGCAGGCGCACCGCCGGGGTGTCCGCGACGCCGAGGGCGTCCATCCCGTCGGAGCCGGTGACCTCGAAGATCCGGTCGACCAGAGCGCGCCGGCCCTCCTCGTAGATGGCCCGCAGCTCGTCGTTGCCGCCGGAAGCGGCGCGCACCAGCGACACGTAGCCGGTGTAGTTCTCCACGACGTAGTCGACGTAGGCACCGAGCGAGGCGCCGAGCTGCTCGAGCGGGTCCTCGATGTCGCGGGGGGCGGTGATCGCGACCAGCTGCTCGACGGCGCGGCGCACGACGGCAACGTGGAACTCCTGCTTGTTGCCGAAGTAGTGGTACAGCAGACCGCGGGAGATGCCGGCCTCCTCGGCGAGCACCTCGATCGAGATCTCGTCGAGGGTGCGGGTGGAGAGCAGCTGGGTGCCGAGCTCGAGGAGCTGTTCGCGGCGGCTCTCCGGTGACATCCTGATGCGGCCGCTGGTGCTGGTCATGTGGCCCAGATTACTGAACATTCGTCAACAACGCTATTGACGGTCGTTCAACAACGGATAGAGTTTCCTTCCATGAGTACGACGCAGACGCTCCCCGAGCGCACCCGCGTCCTGGTCGTCGGCGCCGGGTTCGCGGGCCTCGGCACCGCGATCAAGCTCGACGAGGCCGGTCGCACGGACTTCGTCGTCGTCGACAAGGGTGACAGCGTCGGCGGCACCTGGCGCGACAACACCTACCCGGGTGCTGCCTGCGACGTGCCGAGCCAGCTGTACTCGTTCTCGTTCGCCCCGAACCCCAGCTGGTCGCGGTCCTTCTCCCCCCAGCCGGAGATCCACGCGTACCTGCAGGACGTGGCCCAGAAGGCCGGCGTGCTCGACCGCTTCCACTTCGGTACGACGGCGCAGGACGCGGTCTGGGACGAGACCGACCAGCAGTGGACCGTGACCACCAGCGCCGGCACCATCGTCGCCGACGTGGTGATCAGCGGTTCCGGTGGACTCTCGGAGCCGAAGAACCCGGAGATCAAGGGCATCGACGGCTTCACCGGCGAGATTTTCCACACCGCTCGCTGGGACCACGACGTGGACCTGACCGGCAAGCGGGTGGCCATCATCGGCACCGGCGCCTCGGCCATCCAGGTGATCCCGGAGATCGCGAAGAAGGTCGCGCACCTCGACGTCTACCAGCGCACGGCCCCGTGGGTGATGCCGCGCCACGACCGCGCCTACACCGCGATCGAGCGTCTCGGCTTCAAGCTCGTCCCCGGTCTGCAGAAGCTCTACCGCACCGCGATCTACTGGGGCCGCGAGACCTACGTGCCGGCCTTCACCTGGCAGCCGAGGATCCTCGCGCCGGTCCAGGCCATCGCCGAGGGAAACATCAAGAAGGGCATCAGCGACCCCGCACTGCGCGCCAAGGTCACGCCCGACTTCCAGATGGGCTGCAAGCGCATCCTGATCTCGAACACCTACTACCCCGCGCTGGCGAGGGAGAACGTCGAGGTGATCACCGACGGGATCGCCGAGATCACCGCGAACGGCGTGATCACCCGCGACGGCACCGAGCGCGAGATCGACTGCCTGATCGTGGCCACCGGTTTCTACACGACCGACCAGCCGATCGCGCACCACATCAAGGGCCGCGACGGTCGCACCCTCGGCGACGTCTGGGCCGAGCACGGGATGGCGTCGTACAAGGGCACCACCACCCACGGCTTCCCGAACCTGTTCCAGATCGTGGGCGCCAACACGGGCCTGGGGCACTCGAGCATGGTGTTCATGATCGAGAGCCAGATCGCCTACATCCTCGACGCGCTGCGCCAGATGGACGCCGGTGCGATCGGCGCCGTCGAGCCCCGGGCCGAGGCGCAGGCCGCCTGGACCGCCGACATGCAGCGCCGGATGAAGCCGACGGTGTGGAGCACCGGCGGCTGCGCCAGCTGGTACCTCGACGAGCACGGCAACAACACCACCCTGTGGCCGCGCACGACCTTCGCCTTCCGCAACCTGCTCAGCACCTTCGACCTCGACCAGTACGAGGTCCTCACGCCCGCCACCAACAAGGAGAACGCCGCATGAAGTCATTCCAGGACAAGGTCGTCGTCATCACCGGCGCCGGCGGAGGCATGGGCCGCGAGATGGCGCTGAAGGCTGCGCGCGAAGGCGCCCTGCTGGCCATCTCCGACTGGAACGCCGAGGCCCTCGCCGAGACCGTCGACCTGGTCAAGGGCCTGGGCGCTGAGGTCCGCAGCGACGTCATCGACGTCTCCGACCGTGCCGCGATGGGCGCGTGGGCCACCGCGGTCGCCGAGCAGTTCGGCCGGGTCAACGTCGTGGTCAACAACGCGGGCGTCACCGTGACCGGCGACTTCGAGGAGATGTCGTACGAGGACTTCGACTGGATCGTCGGGGTCAACTTCAACGGCGTCGTCAACGGCACCAAGGAGTTCCTGCCGCACCTGATCGCCTCGGGCGACGGCGCGCTGGTGAACATCTCCAGCCTCTTCGGCCTGATCTCGATGCCCGGCCAGACCGCCTACAACGCCACCAAGTACGCCGTCCGCGGCTTCACCGAGGCGCTGCGCGAGGAGATGCTGGTCAACAAGCACGCCGTCTCGGTCACCTGCGTCCACCCGGGCGGCATCAAGACCGGGATCTCGCGCAACGGCCGCAAGACCGCGAGCCAGGACGGCGCCAAGCTCGACGAGCTCTTCGAGAAGAGGCTGGCCCGGATGACCGCTGCGAAGGCGGCCGACATCATCCTGGAGGGCGCGAAGAAGAAGAAGGCCCGCGTGCTGGTCGGCATCGACGCGCACATCATCCACAACGCCGCGAAGCTGGCCGGCTCGGCGTACCAGGACGTCGTCGCGTGGGGTGCTCCCAAGACGATGCCGAGCCGCAAGAAGTAGCGCGGTCCTACCCTGGGGCCGTGAGAAGCCTCCGCGTCCTGACCCGCAAGTGGCCCGACGGGCCGCACTGGGAGTTCGACGCCGTCCGCCTCGGGGTGGACGCGCTCGGGCACTGGGTGGGCGTGCCGCGCGGCACCTGGCTCTCACGGCCCGACAAGGGCTTCACCGCGTGGGCCGACCACGTCGTGCTGATCCCGCACGACGCGTGGTGGGTCGCGACGATCTACGGCACCGAGGAGGACCGGCCGGTCGACTTCTACGTCGACATGACCACGCCGTGCACCTGGTCCGAGGACGAGTCCGAGGTGCGCTGCGTCGACCTGGACCTCGACGTGATCCGCGAGGTCGACGGCACCGTCCGGATCGATGACGAGGACGAGTTCGCCGAGCACCAGGTCACCCTCGGCTACCCGCGCGAGGTGATCGTCCGTGCCGAGGCCAGCTGTGCCGAGGTGCTGGCGATGATGACCGCCGAGCAGGCGCCGTTCGACGGCAGCGCCCTGCGCTGGATCGCACGGCTGCAAGCTCTGCGCCAGCAGAGCTAGGCCAGGACAGCTAGGGCAGGAGGCCCGTGTAGGGGTCGCGGTCGGTGATGCAGTACGGCGCCCCGCCCGGGTCGCGCAGCACGGTCCAGTGCGCCCGGGTGGCCTCGACCCGCGCCCCGAGGTGCCGGTGCCGCTCGGTCTCCGCGGCCCGGTCGGAGGTCGCCAGGTCCAGGTGCGCCCGGACGCCGCCCTCGCTGTCCTCGAGGCGCTGCAGCAGGATGCGCAGCGGCATCCCGGTCGGCCGGACCAGGGAGCGGAACTCCGGGCGCGAGCCCTCGCGGAGCTCCCAGCCGGTGGCTGCGGCCCAGAAGGCGCACTCGGCGTCGTACAGCGCGGCCGGGATGTCGATGCAGACCTGGTCGACGAGGCTTGCCTGCCCGTCCGCCCAGATCCGCGGCATCGGGCGGACGCCGGTCTCGCCTTCGACCTCGCAGTACGGCAGTCCGCCGGGCGAGGTCGTCGCCCGGAAGGTGTGGTCTGGCTCGTGCAGGTCGAGGTGGATGCCGGCCTCGACCGACCCGATCCGCTGGATGCGCAGGTAGGCGTCGCCGTCGGGCGGCAGCAGCGTCGCGAACTCGCCGTCCGGGCCGCGAGTGGGCGAGAGCTGCGATCCGGTCACCGCGCACCAGAACGCCCCGGAGGCGGCGTGCCGCGAGGCCGGGACGTCGAGGAACGCGGTGATCCAGGATGTCGTCATCGCGCCCATGCTTCCACGTGTGGAACGATCGGCGCGTGGGCATCGACTTCGCCGGCTCGCCGCGGCCGACCCTCGGGGTGGAGTGGGAGCTCGCGCTGGTCGACCACACCACGCGCGACCTGGTCAACGCGGCCGCCGAGCTGATGGGCCTGGTCACCGCGAGGCACGGCCCCGAGCCGCGGCTGCACCAGGAGTTCCTGCGCAACACCGTCGAGCTGGTCACCGGGATCTGCGAGAACACCGACGAGGCCATCGCCGAGCTCGTCGAGCTGCTGGCCAAGGTGACCCCGGCGGCGGCCGAGCTCGGAGTCGACCTCTTCGGCGCGGGGACTCATCCCTTCGCGGCCTGGTCCGAGCAGCTGCTCACGCCCGGCAAGCGCTACGAGGAGCTGATGGCGCGCACCCAGTGGTGGGGCCAGCAGATGCTGATCTGGGGTGTGCACGTGCACGTCGGGGTGCGTCCGGAGCACGTGATGCCGATCGTCTCGGCCCTGCTGAACTTCTACCCGCACCTGCAGGCGCTCTCGGCCTCCTCGCCGGTCTGGGACGGCCACGACACCGGGTACGCCAGCAACCGGGCGATGATGTTCCAGCAGCTGCCGACCGCCGGGCTGCCGTTCCAGTTCGAGACCTGGGCGGAGTTCGAGGCGTACGCCGCCGACCTGCTGACCACCGGGGTGATCGAGGAGATCAACGAGATCCGCTGGGACGTGCGCCCGGCGCCGCGCACCGGGACCGTGGAGGTGCGGATCTGCGACGGCGTCTCCACGCTCTGGGAGCTGCGCGCCCTGGTCGCCCTGACGCACTGCCTGGTCGTCGACCTCGCCGACCGGCTCGAGGCCGGCGAGACGCTCCCCACGATGCCGCCCTGGCACGTGCAGGAGAACAAGTGGCGCGCCGCGCGCTACGGGCTGGAGGCGTGGATCATCCTCGACGCCGAGTCCAACGAGCGCCTGCTGCGCGAGGACCTGGTCGACCTGCTGGAGCGCCTCGAGCCCGTCGCCGTGCGGCTCGGCTGTGCCCAGGACCTCGCCCTGGTCCACGACATCACCCGGCTCGGCGCCTCCTACCAGCGTCAGCGCGCGGTCGCCGAGGAGACCGGCGGCGACCTGGTCGCGGTCGTCGACGCGATCGTGCGCGAGCTCTAGCCCTGCTCTGACGGGGCTGATCAGCCGGTCGGGAACGGCGGGATCTCGTCGGTGGCCGCGAGCGGGTCCATCCCGCTGACGGCGAGCAGGTCGGCGATCAGCGAGCGCACGCTGGCCAGCACGACCTCGGCCGAGAGCACCGTGGTGCGCTCGAGCCCCGAGGAGGCCCGACCGAGGCGGACCAGCGGTTCGCGCGCGGCGCTGGCCATCCGGTCGGCGCGGAGCTCGTCGCCCATCGCCTCGACCACCTCGGCGAGGTCGCGCAGGAACACGGCGTACGCCGGTGGGATCGGCTCCTCGCGGTAGCAGGCCACCGCCACGCGCCGGGCGAGCACGCGCGTGTTGCGCACCGCAAAGTCGAGCGGCTCGACGAGCTCGGCCATCCGGCGTACCCCACCCTTGTGGCGGTAGCGGAACGGGCTCGAGGCGAGCACCGAGAGCCCTTCGTCAGCGGCTGCCCGCAGCTCGGCGATCAGGGCGTCGGTCGTCCGTGCGTCGCTGAGCGCCGCCATCGCCAGGTCGACGTCGCGGTCCTCGATCCGGTCGGCGGCCGAGCGCAGCAGGGTGGCGATCTTCCTGACCACGACCGCGACCTGCTCCCGCGGACGGCGCAGCGGCGCGCGCGGGACGACGGTGGCCGCGACCAATGCCACCGCTCCCCCGATCAGTGCGTCGCTCCAGCGCAGGAACGCCTTGCCCGGGTCGGGCAGCAGCGTGCTGACCACGATCGCCTGGACGGCCGCCTGGGTCACGAAGATCGCGCCGGCGTCGAGCAGCAGGGCGCCGATCATGGCGAGGCTGACGATCAGGGCGATCTGCCACGCGCCCGAGCCGAGCACGTGAGTCAGGACGTCGCCGGTGAAGACGCCGATCGCGACGCCGAGGCTGACCTCGGTGACCCGGCGCAACCGCTGGCCGTAGGAGGTGCCGAGGCTGACCACGGCCGCGACGGGGGCGAAGAACGGCGCCTGGTGGCCGATCAGGTCCTTCGCTACGTACCAGGCCACTCCCGCGGCGATCGCGCACTGACCCACCTGCCACGACTTCGCGCGCAGGCGTGCGACCCGCGCCCGCAGCGAGGTGCGGCCACGGGCGACGACGAGGTCGACGTAATCGGAGCTACTTCGCTGAGGTCGATCCACGCCCGTGCAGCATCGTGATCATCTTCCCGAGCTGCTGCTCCGCCTTCTCGGTGCGTCCGAAGGTGGTCAGCGCGATCAGCGGCTTCATCCGCTGCTTCGCGATCGCGTGCGCGTAGGTGAACTCCTTGAGGCCCTCGGGACCGTGGATCCGCCCGAACCCGGAGTCGCCGACGCCGCCGAAAGGCAGCGAGGGCACGCCGGCGAAGGTGATCACGCCGTTGATCGAGGTCATCCCGACCCGCAGCTGCTCGGCGGTCCGCATGCCGCGCGACCGGGAGAACACCGCGGAGCCGAGGCCGTAGCGCGAGTCGTTGGTCAGCCGGACGGCCTCGTCCATGTCCTTGACCTTGGCCACCGTCATCGTCGGGCCGAAGGTCTCCTCGGTCCACGCGCTGGAGTCGGCCGGTACGTCGACCAGGATCGTGGGTTGCACGAAGCGGTCGCCGACCGCCTCGCTCCCGCCGATCAGCGCACGGCCGCCCTTGGCGAGCGCGTCGTCGATGTGGCGGCGGATGATGTCGATCTGCGAGGGCATCGTGATCGGCCCGATCTTGGAGCCCGCGGCATCGAGGGCGTCGACCTCCTTGGCCTTCGCGACGACCTTCTCGAGGAACTGGTCGTAGACGCGCTCGTGGACGTAGACCCGCTCGACCCCGGCGCAGGTCTGGCCGGCGTTGGCGCACGCACCCCAGACAGCGCCGTCGGCTGCGGCGTCCAGGTCGGCGTCCTCGTCGACGATCAGCGCGTCCTTGCCGCCGGCCTCGATCAGCACCGGGGTCAGGGTCTCAGCGGCCGCGGCCATCACCTTCTTGCCGGTCCCGGTCGAGCCGGTGAACGCGACCTTGTCGACCCCGGCGCGGCACAGCGCGGCGCCGGTCTCGCCCAGGCCCGTGACGACCTGCAGGACGTTGCGCCCGATCGCCTCCTCGAAGGTGTCGGCCAGCCAACGGCCCACGCCGGGGGTGTACTCGCTGGGCTTGAAGACCACTGCGTTGCCCGCGGCCAGCGCGTAGGCGATCGAGCCCATCGGGGTGAAGACCGGGTAGTTCCACGGCCCGATGACGCCGATCACGCCGAGCGGGCGGAACTCGACGGTCGCCTTCTGGTTGGCCATCACCAGTCCGCTGGGCACCTTGCGGCGCTTGAGCACCTTGCCGGCGTGCGAACCGGCCCAGGCCAGGTGGTCGATGGCCAGGGCGCACTCGAGCATCGCGTCGCCGTACGGCTTGCCGGTCTCGGCCTGCATGACCTTGGCGAGCTCGTCGACGCGCTGGGTGACCAGCGTCTTCCAGGCCTTGAGGCGCTCGGCGCGCTCGGAGAAGGTGAGTCCGCCCCACCACGCTGCCGCCTCGCGGGCGCGTGCGACCGCTGCCCGGACGTCGGCCTCGGTGTGGATCGGGTGGGAGGCGACGACGTCGCCGGTCCGCGGGTCCAGCGAGTCGAACGACGCAGCGGCGCGGGTGCCGGGTTCGGTGATGGTCATAGGGCGAACCTACTCCCGCGGATGGTGGGAACACATCCTCCCCGGGTACCACGTCCTTCCCAAACGTCACACGAGCCGCAAGGATCGACTCGTGCCCACACCCATCGATCCGACCTCGCTCGGCTTTCTGCTCGCCGAGAACCGGAACCAGCCGATGCACGTCGCCGGACTGCAGCTCTTCGAGAAGCCCGCGGACGCCGGACCGCACTTCGCGCGCGAGCTCTACGAGTCCGGGCTGGACACCGAGGAGATCGCGCCGCTGTTCAGCAAGCGACCCTCGCGCAGCCTGAGCACGTTGGGCCAGTGGGTGTGGACCGAGGACGAGGAGTTCGACATCGAGCACCACGTCCGGCACAGCGCGCTGCCCGAGCCCGGCCGGATCCGCGAGCTTCTCGAGCTCGTCTCCCGCCTGCACGGCCAGATGCTCGCCCGCGAACGGCCGCTGTGGGAGGCGCACATCATCGAGGGCCTGGCGGACGGCCGGGTCGCGATGTACACCAAGGTGCACCACGCCCTCGTCGACGGGATCTCGGCGATGAAGCTGATGCAGAGCGTGCTGACCACCGACCCGGAACGACGCGGCATGCCGCTGCCCTTCGACGCACGCGCGGTGCGGACCAAGAAGGTGCGCGAGGCCTCCGAGCACGGGCTCACCGAGGTGCCGATGGAGGCGCTGCGGACCGCGATGGGACTGACCGCCGACGCGGCCGGGCTGCCGGCTGCGCTGGTGCGGACGCTGAACAAGGGCGTGCGCAACGAGGCCTCGGCGCTGTCGTTCCACGCCCCGAAGTCGATCTTCAACGTCAACATCACCGGCTCGCGCCGCTTCGCTGCCGACGACTGGCCGCTCGAGCGGATCCGGGCGATCTCCAAGGCCAGCCGGACCACGCTGAACGACGTGGTGCTGGCGATGTGCGGCGGCGCCGTGCGCAACTACCTGCTCGAGCTGGGCCAGCTGCCCGACACCTCGCTGGTCTCCATGGTGCCGGTCGGGCTGAAGTCCCGTAGCGCGGACTCCGAGGCCGGGGGCGGCGGCAACGCCGTCGGCTCGGTGATGGCCAAGCTCGCCACCGACCTGCCCGACCCGGCGGACCGGCTGGCCGCGATCCACGCCTCGATGAAGGCCGGAAAGGAAGCGCTCGAGTCGATGACACCGAACCAGATCATCGCGATGAGCGCGCTGGGGATGGCGCCGTCGCTGGCGATCCCGATGCTGCGCCTGAACGGCATCGTGCGCCCGCCGTTCAACCTGATCATCAGCAACGTCCCGGGCCCGCGCTCGACCCAGTACCTCAACGGGGCGCGGCTGACCGGCACCTACCCGGTCTCGGTCCCGATGCAGGGCATGGCTCTGAACATCACCTGCAACAGCTACGCCGACGACATGTGCTTCGGGCTCACGGGTTGCCGCCGGACCGTGCCCCACCTGCAGCGGCTCCTGGTGCACCTGGACAACGAGATCAGCGCGCTGGAGAACGCCACTGGCGTCGCCTGATCGGTCAGTGGCCGTGCTTGTAGCGACCGGCTAACGTGCCCGAGTGCCCCGCCTGATCCACCTCAACGGCCCGCCCGGGATCGGCAAGTCCACCCTGGCCCGGCGGTACGTCGCGGAGCACCGCGGTGTCCTGAACTGCGACGTCGACGTGCTCCGCACGCTCATCGGTGGCTGGGAGGACGACTTCATCGGAGCTGGCGCGTTGATCCGACCTGCAGCCCTGGCGATGATCGAGGCGTACCTGAGCAGCGGCCACGACGTCGTGCTCCCGCAGATGCTGGCCGACCCTGCCGAACTCACGCGCTTCGAGCAGAGCGCCGAGCGCGCGGGCGCGCAGTTCGTCGAGGTGTTCCTGACCGACGATCGTGATTCGGCTGTCCAGCGGTTCAGCCGTCGGGGCGCTGGACAACCGGATGACCCGTGGCACAACCAGGTACGCCAGATCATCAGCGCCCAGGGAGGCGAGAGTGCGCTGCGGGAGTGGTACGACGCGGTCGCGAAGGCGATGGACAACCGTGCCGACGCGCTGAACGTCCGAAGTGTCGAGGACGACATCGACGGGACGTACGAGCGGTTGATCGAAGCTCTCGCCTAGCTGTCGCCGGGCGGTTCGAGCGGCCGCGGCGTCACGTCCTGGGTCCCGTACCGGTCACGCAGGTAGGTGTAGCCGTACGGACTTCGCCACAGGAACGTCCCGGGCTCGAGCTGGCTGTAGGTCCAGCGACCGTGGGTCTTCAGGCGATGGTGGCGTCGGCACAGCGGCGCGAGGTTGAGGCTCTCGGTCGCCCCGCCTGACAGGTAGGCCAGGATGTGATCGAGGTCGGCTCTGCGCGCCTTGCGGTTGCAGTGCGGGAACACGCAAGTGCGATCGCGCAGGATGACCTGCTCGCGCAGGGCGTCGCGCGGCGAGTAACCAGAGCAGGTCAGGTTGTCGTTGAGGTCGATGACCGGCCGCACGACCACGCGAGTGCCCTCGACCCCCAACCAGGAAGCGACCTGCTCGCGCGTGACCACGTGAGCGCCGCTGTTCTCCACGGTGCCGATGCTCGGGTCGTCGGCGTTGAGGTGGACGTAGAGCTGGAGCTCGCGCATCGGGCGCGGTGCACTCTGCTGGAGACCGAGCACGTCCTCGCCGCGGGCGAGGACGCCGAGCGCGGCAGCGCGGCGTACGTCCAGGGTGTCCGCGGACCCGCCCGCCTTCAACGCCTCTGCGCCCGTCTGGAGCGCGATCTCGACGTCGACGGCATCGGCGAAGTCGAGCGTCGCCTCGATGCACGAGGTGCCGCCACCGAAGCGCTCGTCGTGGTGGATCGTCACGTGCCGGCGCTCGGCGGCCTGCGCGGTGCGCTCGGCGGCGACCAGGGGCATGAACCGCGCGATCGCCTCGTCGACCAGGCGATCGACCACCGACGGGCCGGACTTGTGCGCGTACGGCGCGAGCTGCCGGTCGACGTGCTCGGCCGCCTCAGCACTGAGGGTGATCGTGACCTCGGCAATCCGGCGCGCGCGCCAGACCGGAAGCTCTCCGCCGAGCACCCGGGCCAGGATCCGAGGAAGACGGTGGGCCAGCTCGATCGCGTGCGCCAGGAAGGAGCGCCCGCCGTCGGAGGAAGTGCCGAGCGCGGCGGCGAAGTCGTAGACGCAGAACTCCGAGATCAGCGGCGAGCCCTCACCGGCGAGCGGGACCGGCGCATCGCCCCAGGTCGCCGCGTCGTCGACATCGGCGACCTCGTGCAGCGCGGCCCACGCGATCGCCTGCTCGAGCACTCCGACCTCGGCGGCATCGGCCTCGGCGCGCAGCCGGCGCGCGGTGGCAAGGACTGCCGACTGCGCCATCGCCGCTGCTCCCGAGGTCATGGAACGAACCTACGGAGGACCCCCGACACATGGAGGAGGACCGCGCGGACCGGCCCTCGGCGCTCTAGGCTCCCGCGGGTGACGACTCCCCCGGAACTGGAATCGCGGCACTCCCCGCTCGCCTGGCTGCGCCTTCTGGGAGTGGCACTGGCCGGCCTCTCCGCACTGACCGTGATCGCGACGCTGCAAGGCCAGCTCGACGGGTCCCCGGGCCTCGACCACACCCGGCGCGTGGTCGTCTTGGTGCTGATCTTGGGCTGCGGCCCCGTCGGTGCAATCTGCCTGTGGACGTGGTGGCGCCTGTCCGGCCGGTTCGACACGGCCGAGAACTTCGTGGAGAAACCGATGGCCCTCGCGCCGCACGTCGGTCCGGACCCGACCGATCCCGAGCGGGTGTTCGTCGACGGCGGCTACGCCTACCAGGTGCAGGAACTCCCGGCGCGCGCCCCGCTGCTCCTGACCCGCGGTAGCGGGTCCGGCGACGGTGGCAACGTGTTATTCCAGATCCTCTTCGAGGCAGCCACCTGGTTCGGCTCACGAGCACTCGACCGCCGTTGGAAGGTCGTCGTGTCACGACGGCTCCGAGCAGCCGGGCACCTCTGGACGACGCTCCAGGTCGACCTCTTCGATGACCCGGACGCGTCCGCCGCGCGGCTGAACGACGTTGTCACGACCTGGGACACCGCGTCCTACGCACGGCGCGAGCCGCTGACGCGAGCGCAGGTCCGGGCCGCACGCCGTCGACCCTGACCACCGCACGCCGGCGTGACCCTCCCGGGCCCTCGATGCGACCATCGTCCGCGTGATCAACGTCTGCGTCTTCTGCGGCTCCACCCCCGGAGCCGACCCCGCGTTCACCCGCGCGGCCACCGAGCTCGGCCGGCTGCTGGCCGAGGCGGGGTTCGGACTCGTCTACGGCGGCGGCGCGGCCGGACTGATGGGGTCGGTCTCCGACGGCGCGCTGGAGGCCGGCGGTCGTGTCATCGGGGTGATGCCGCAGGCGCTGATGGACCGCGAGCTCGGACGCACCGACGTGACCGAGCTGCACGTGGTGGCGAACATGCACGAGCGCAAGGCGCTGATGTACGACCTCTCTTCAGCCTTCGTGACGCTGCCCGGCGGCCTCGGGACGTTCGACGAGTTCTTCGAGACCGTGACCTGGACCAAGCTCGGGCTGCACACCAAGCCGTCGCTGGTCCTCGACGTCGCTGGCTACTACGCGCCGCTGCGCGCCATGCTCGAGCACGCGCTGGAGAACGAGTTCTTCGCGCACGGCGACCAGGAGCTGATCAGCTTCCACGACGACGCCACGGGCGTCGTCGACCGGCTCGGGCAACTGACCCGGAGAGCCTGAAAGACCTCAGGCGGCCGAAGCCACCACGTCGCCACTACGCGTGGGCGCGACGGGCACGACACGTTCGAGCGAGGCCTCGGCGACCAGGCGCTGCTCCTCGATCGCGACGGTGTCACTGACCTCGCGCAGCACCGAGGAGAGCGGCACCTCGAGGGCGTCGCACAGCGAGGCGAGGAGCTCGGAGGAGGCTTCCTTCTGCCCGCGCTCGATCTCGGAGATGTACCCCAGGCTGACCCGGGCCTCGGAGGAGAGCTCGCGCAGGGTCATGCCTCGACGCATGCGCTCACCGCGCAGCACGTCGCCGAGTTGTCGGCGGAACAGCACCATCGTCGCGGGCCCCTCTCCTTCTCGCTGAACCTAACGCTACCGGTACGCCGGTTCTTCCCGGCGTCAACTCGTGCAAACAGGGACCTTCGACTGGACCAGTACCTCAGGCCTCGTGGTGGTAGCGGCCGCGGCGGTGCTGGAGCGGCTGGTGGTCGGGCAGCACCGCGAGGTCCTCGATGACCAGCACCGCCAGGCTGGACCAGCCGGTCTCGCGCAGCTCCTCGAGGCGCACCAGCGCCCGGGTACGACCGCTCAGGGCGGGCCCGTGGGTGGTCTGCTCCCAGGTCCCGGACCGGAACGGGCCGCCCGGTGCGGGCGCGGTGCCGGCGAAGGCTTCGGCGAGGTCGCGGTCGGCCCACTCCAGCAGCTGCACCACGCCCGTACGCCGCTCGGCGAGCGCCTCGGTGAGGTCCGCGTCCGGGTCGAGCAGGGCCAGCACCCGGGCCGGCTCGCCGTTGGCGACCATCAGCGAGGAGACGGTCAGACCGGCCCGATCGCTGCCCTCTCCAGTCGTCAGCAGCGTCACGGCTCCCCCGAGCCGGCCGCGGAAGCGGCGTACCGGGTCCGAGGCCGCCGCGAAGGGGTTGCCGCCCGGAGGGGTGGTCACGAGGCCTTGGACTCGGAGCCGCCCTGGGAGTCCTCGGCCGTGGCGGCCTCGGCCGCGGCCGTCGCCTCGGCGGCTGCCGCGGCGACATCGGCTGCAGCGGCCCGCTCGGCGGCCTTGGCGGCCTCGGCGGCCTTCTTCTGCTCCTCCTTGGCCCGGGAGGCGTACATGTCGACGTACTCCTGGCCCGAGAGGCGCATGATCTCGTACATGATCTCGTCGGTGACCGAGCGCAGGATGTAGCGGTCGTTCTCCATGCCCTCGTAGCGCTCGAAGTTCAGCGGCTTGCCGTAGCGCACCGTCGGGCGCGTGAACGAGCCGAAGGTCTTGCCCGGCGGCGCGATCTCGTCGGTGCCGACCACGGCGACCGGGATCACCGGCACGCCGGTCTCCAGGGCGAGCCGGGCGACGCCGGTCTTGCCGCGGTAGAGCCGTCCGTCGTGCGAGCGGGTGCCCTCGGGGTAGATGCCGAACAGGTCGCCCTCGGAGAGCACGCGCTTGGCGGTGAACAGCGCGCCCTCGGCGGCCGAGGCGCCGGAGCGGTCGATCGGCACCTGGCCGGAGCCGGAGAAGAACATCTTCTGGAACCAGCCCTTGATGCCCGGGGAGGTGAAGTACTCGGCCTTGGCCACGAAGGTGACCCGGCGCGGGACCGTGAGGGGCATGAAGAGCCAGTCGGCGTACGAGAGGTGGTTGCTGGCGAGGATCGCGGGGCCCTCGGTCGGGACGTTCTCCACGCCTACCGACTTCGGCCTGAAGACCAGGCGGAGCATCGGGCCCAGGGCGACGAACTTGAGGAACCAGTAGAACAACCCCGAAGCACCTCCTCCGAAACGATCACGGTCGATCGGCGCGTGCACCCCGGCACGCGCTGTCACCCGAACCCTAGCCCCTCCACCAGGCGCGTGAAACGATGAGGACGTCTGCTGATACTCGTCGCTGACACACCTACCCGGAGGTCCCGTGTCGTCCGCTGTGCCCCAGGCTCCCCACGCCCAGCCGTTCTACGCCGAGGGCGCCCCGGATGCCTCCGGCCGCAGGGTCGGCGTGCTCCTCAGCCACGGCTTCACCGGCTCCCCCGCCTCGATCGTGCCGTGGGGCGAGCACCTCGCCGCGCAGGGGTACGCCGTGGCGGTACCGCGCCTGCCCGGGCACGGCACCAGCTGGGAGGACATGGTCCCGACCCGCTACGAGGACTACTACGCCGCGATCGAGACCGAGTTCGAGAAGCTCAAGGCGCGGTGCGACGCGGTCGTGGTCGGTGGCCTGTCGATGGGCGGGTGCCTGACCCTGACCCTGGCCGAGCGCCGCGCCGGTGAGGTCGCCGGGCTGGTGATGGTCAACCCGGCCGTCGCGAGCACCAACAAGCAGCTCCTGCTGCTGCCGGTGATGAAGCACCTGGTCAAGGCGTTCCCGGCGATCGGCAACGACATCAAGGCCGAGGGCATCGTCGAGCACGCCTACCCCAAGACACCGCTCAAGCCGCTCGCCTCGATGCTCGAGGCGTGGAAGGGCATCCGCGCGGACCTGCCGAAGGTCACCGCGCCGGTACTGCTGTTCCGCTCGGCCGAGGACCACGTCGTCGACCCGTCTTCGGCGCGGATCATCCTGGAGGGCGTCTCCTCGACCGACAAGGTCGAGCGGGTGCTCACCGAGAGCTACCACGTGGCCACCCTCGACAACGACGCGCCGACGATCTACGCCGAGTCCGCCGCGTTCATCGCGCGGGTGACGACATCGTGAGCGGCGCGGAGGAGGCGGCCCGACGGGCGCGCGAGGACGCCGACTTCCAGCGGATCGTCGAGGGTTTCGGCGACGCCCCTCAGTTCCCCGACCTAGAGCCGGCCGCACCGGCCGCACCGGCGCAGCCCGACGTACCGGCGGAGCTGGCCGAGTCGCCCTGGCTCGAGGAGGAGCACTTCGTCCCCGAGCCGCCGCCCCCGGTGCCACGTCCTCGGGGACCACGCGCGCTGGCCTGGCTCGGCCTGGTCGGCATCCCGGTGATCGGGGCGCTCGCCCTGATCGTGCACCTGCCGGTGCCGTCGCCGATCCCGTTCGTGCTGCTCATCGGCTTCGTGGCCAGCTTCGGCTTCCTGGTGGCCACGATGAGCGGCGAGGACCAGTCCGGGTGGGACGGCGACGACGGGGCGGTGCTGTGATGACGGCGAACGAGACGGTCGAGATCAGCGGGCACCTGATGGACTCCGGCATCCTGTCGCGCGTCCTCGACGACATCCGCGAGTACGGCGGGGACTACGTGGTGGTCAACTTCGACCTGGGTCACGACTCAGGCGACATCTCCCACGCCCGGCTGAACGTCTCGGCCGAGGACGACCAGGCGCTGCAACGGCTGCTGATGCGCCTGCAGACGCGTGGGGTCAACCAGGTCGACCCCGGCACCGCGGAGGTCTCGGTCACCGAGACCGACGGCGTCTTCCCCGACGGGTTCTACTCCAGCACGAACCTCGAGACCGAGGTCCGCCTGGGCCGCAGCTGGATCCGCGTGCAGAACCCGGAGATGGACTGCGGCCTGGTCGTCGAGGGTGAGGGGAACGACGTACGGGTCCACACCCTCCCGATGGCCGACGTGAAGGCTGGCATGAAGGTGGTCTGCGGGGCTTCGGGCATCCGGGTCGAGAGCCCGCAGGTCCGCGACAGCGGCGGCTTCGGCTTCATGGAGTCCGACGTCTCCAGCGAGAAGCCGCAGGCCGTGCTCGTGCGGCAGGTCGCCGACGGCATGCGCGAGGCGAAGGCGGCCGGCAAGAAGGTCCTCTGGGTCGGCGGCCCCGGGGTGGTGCACACGGGCGCGGCACCGGCGATGGTCGAGCTCGTGAACGCCGGCTTCGTCGACGTGCTGTTCGCCGGGAACGCGCTGGCCACCCACGACATCGAGTCCGCGCTCTACGGCACCTCGCTCGGCATCGACCTGGCACGCGGGCAGGGCGTCGAGCACGGGCACGAGCACCACATCCGCGCGATCAACACCATCCGCAAGGCCGGCTCGATCCGCCAGGCGGTCGAGACCGGCGTGCTCACCGGCGGGATCATGCACGCCCTGGTG
>JBJMIO010000195.1:0-6819 GCA_045806765.1 Marmoricola sp. | reverse complement strand
GCCGGTCGCCGGGGTGGTCAGCGGTGGCTTCGACGCCGCGCAGGGCTTCGGCGCCGCGAGTGCGCCGGCGCACGGGTCGCGCGCCTGGGTCGTGCTGGAACCGACCTCCCTGTCCTCCCTGGACCACGGCCGTGCCTGGCTGCGGCCTCTGTGGGTCGCGATCAGCCTGATCACCCTCCTGGTCAGCCTGGTGCTGGCGGCTCCCGAGCGGAGGCGGCGATGACCAGGGCGGCGACGCGTGCACGCGCCGGCGGCCGCGCCGGTGTGCTCGGGGTGATGCTGGTCGGTCTGACGGTCGCGTTCCTGACCGTCGCCGGTACGACGCCGCGCGGTATCGGGCGCGCCACCGGTGGCGCGGGCCGGGTCAGCCTGGACCAGCGCACGTTCTCCTGCGCCGGCGGCATCACCGGTGCCGTCGCGCGCAGCGGCAACGTGACCACCGGCCTGGTCCCCGACCGCCCGGTCGCCGCCACGCCCGTGCGCATCACCGAGGACCGCCAGGTCGCGAGCGGGGCCTTCGCCGCCCAGCAGGCCCAGGAGCAGGCCCATGGCAAGGGCCTGGCCTGGGTGCCGTGCCCGGAACCCCGTGCCCGGTGGTGGTTCGTCGGTGCCGGTGGAGCCGCGATCTCCCACGACACCGTGCTGACCATCGACAACCCGCGCTCCGGCCCGGCCGTCGTCGACGTCGACGTGCTCGGGCCCCGGGGTCCCGTCCAGGCGCCGGGCCTGCACGGCCTGACCCTGGCGGCCGGCGCGAGCCGGGTCCTCGACCTCGCCAGGACGGCCCCCGCGGTCGGCAACCTGGCGGTCACCGTCACCGCCACCCGCGGTCTGGTGACGGTCTCCGCGGCCGACCGTTTCAGTCCCGGTGCCGTGGGCGCCGCGGCGCGCGAGTGGTTGCCGCCGCAGTCGCTGCCCGCCACCCAGCTCGTCCTGGCCGGTCTCCCGCCCAAGCCGTCCTCGGCGGTGCTGGTGCTGGCCAACCCGCGCCACAGCGACGCGATCGCGACCGTGACCGCGATCGGCTCGACGGGCACGTTCAGCCCCAAGGGCCTCAAACCGATCACGATCGGGGCCCAGTCGGTGCTGACCGTGCCGCTGGCAGGGGTGCTCGACGGCTCGCCGATGGCGATCCGGGTGGCCTCCTCGCTGCGGATCACCGCGACCATCCGCTCGGTCCAGGCCGGCGACACCGCGTTCGCCACCGGCGTCCAGCCGATCGGCGGAGGCACCGCCTTCGCGGTCCCGACCGGGACCGGCCAGGTCGTGCTGTCCTCGCTCGCCGTCGGCGACACCGTGCACGTGGTCGCCTACGACGCGCACGGGCAGAGCGTCCTGGACCGCAGCGTGAAGGTCCCGCGGCGCAGCAGCGTGGCGGTGAAGCTGCTCTCGAAGGTGCGCTACGTGGCGCTGACCACCAGCCGCCAGGACGTGGTGGCCGGCTTCGAGGTCCTCGACGCCCACGGCATCGCCACCGCGGGCGTGGTGCCGGCGATCAGGTCGATCCAGCTGCCGGTGGTACGACCGGGCTGGTGAGCGCTGGTGAGCGCTGGTGAGCGCTGGTGACTCAGTCCTCGGTGCCGTAGCCCGGGTGCACGTCCTCGGCCGGGATGCCGAGCACCTCCGAGACCTGCTCGACCACGACGGTGAGCAGCAGCGCCTCGAGCTCCAGCGGGCCCTCGGCGCGGTGCTCGAGCGGGCGCCGGAAGAGCACCAGCCGGGGACCGGAGCCGGGGGTCGCCACCACCCAGGAGGCCAGCGGCACGGTCTCGTTCGACCAGCCCGCCGGGATCACCGGGACCTCCTCGACCGCGAGCTCGACGTCGCCGAGCCGCTCGAGCCACGGGGTCACCACCACCCGCATCACCCGTAGGGCGACCTGGTCGAAGCCCTGGGCGCGGGTCCGTCGTGCCGGGACGCCGCTCGGAGCGAGCGGGGCGTCGCCGAATGCCGGGCCGCGCATCCCGCGGTCGTGGCGATCGCGCAAGCGGCTCCTCGGCATGCCGCGAGCCTAGTCGGCCCGGAGGCGGGTGGCGGGTAGCCTCGGCTCCGTGAGTCTCCGTCACTGCTCGCGCACGGCGTGCGGTCGCCCCGCCGCGACCACGCTGACCTACGTGTACGCCGACCAGACCGCCGTGCTCGGTCCGCTGGCGACGTACGCCGAGCCGCATGCCTACGACCTGTGCGAGGTGCACAGCGAGCGCCTGTCCGCCCCGCGCGGGTGGGAGGTGCTCCGACTCGTCCAGGACGACCCGCACGCGCACTCCTCCGGCGACCTGCTCGCCCTGGCCGACGCGGTCCGCGAGGCCGCGCAGCCGCGCCCGGTGGCCGTGGACCGCGAGCCGTTCGAGATGCGCGAGGTCGCCCGCAAGGGTCATCTGCGGGTACTCCGCTCGGAGGACGAACCGTCCCACTAGGGTTTCGGTCATGACCGATCTCGACGCGTTCTTCAAGGCCTACGACGTGCGGGGCACCGTCCCCGACCAGATCAACGCGGAGCTGGTCCGCAAGGTCGGCAACGCGTTCGTGGCCGTGGTCGGTGACGGACCGATCGTGGTCGGCTACGACATGCGGCCCTCCTCCCCGGAGCTCTCCCGGGCCTTCGCCGAGGGCGCGACCCTGGCCGGCGCCGACGTCACCCTGATCGGTCTCTGCTCGACCGACGGTCTCTACTTCGCCTCTGGTCACCTCGGCCGCGCGGGCGCGATGTTCACCGCGAGCCACAACCCGGCCCAGTACAACGGCATCAAGATGTGCCGGGTCAACGCCGCCCCGATCGGGATGCAGACCGGGCTGGCCGAGATCCGCGACCGGGTCGCCTCGGGGGAGACCCTGACCGCCGAGGTCGCCGGCAGCATCGACGAGGTCGACCTGCTCGAGGAGTACGCCGCCTACCTGCTCCAGCTGGCCCCGGTCACCGGTCGCCACCTGAAGGTCGTGGTCGACGCCGGCAACGGCATGGGCGGTCTGACCACCCCGGCCGTGCTCGGGAAGATCGACGCCGAGGTGGTGCCGATGTACTTCGAGCTCGACGGGACCTTCCCCAACCACGAGGCCAACCCGATCGAGCCGGCGAACCTGGTCGACCTGCAGGCCAAGGTGCTCGAGACCGGCGCCGACATCGGCCTGGCCTTCGACGGGGACGCGGACCGCTGCTTCCTGGTCGACGAGAAGGGCGAGCTGGTCAGCCCGAGCGTGCTCACCGCGCTGATCGCGGCCCGCGAGCTCGTCAAGGAGCCGGGCGCGCCGATCATCCACAACCTGATCACCTCGCGCGCGGTGCCCGAGATCGTCACCGAGCTCGGCGGACGCCCGGTGCGCACGCGGGTCGGCCACTCCTTCATCAAGGCCACCATGGCGCAGGAGAACGCGATCTTCGGCGGGGAGCACTCGGGCCACTTCTACTTCCGCGACTTCTGGCGCGCCGACTCCGGCATGCTCGCCGCGCTGCACGCGCTGGCCGCCCTCGCCGAGACCGACCAGCCGCTCTCGGCCGTGCTCGCGCCGTACTCGCGTCACGTCGCCAGCGGCGAGATCAACTCCGAGGTGGCCGACCAGCAGTCCGTGGTGGCCGCGATCGAGGCCGACTGGTCGGGTCGCGAGGGTGTGAGCACCGATCACCTCGACGGGCTCTCGGTCCTCCACGACGACTGGTGGTTCAATGTCCGCGCGTCCAACACCGAGCCCCTGCTCCGGCTCAACGCCGAGGGCAAGGACGCCGCCACGATGCAGCAGGTCCGCGACGAGGTCCTCGCCGCGATCCGTTCGTAGAACAGGAACCGACATGAACCTCGACCCCGCCCTGCTCGACCTGGTCGTCTGCCCCGCCTGCCACGCCGGCCTGGCCGCCGACGATGCTGCAGCCGAGCTCGTCTGCACCGGGTGCGGACTGGCCTACCCGGTCCGCGACGACATCCCGGTGCTCCTGGTCGACGAGGCGCGGCAGAGCCGTTGACCGGGGCTTCGGCGATGTTCGACGACGGACTCCTCGACGACCAGGACGCGCTGCGCCGGGCCGATCCGCTGCTGCGCAACCTGGCCGAGGCGGGTGCACGCGTCCGCCGTGAGGCCGTGTCCGCTGCCGAGGCGCTGCACGGCGCGGTGGCCCGGCTCTCCGAGACCCCGCCGCGCGCGGTCGTCGCCGCGGGGCCCGACTCGCGGCTGCTGCGCGCCGTCCTGGAGCCGACCTGCCCGGTCCCGTTCGTGGCCTGGCCCAGCCCCGGTCTGCCCGGCTGGGCCGGCGCGCTGGACCTGGTCGTCGTGCTCGCACCGGACGGCACCGACCCGGCCACCGCGGCCGGCGTGGCCGAGGCCGTGCGACGCGGTTGCCAGCTCGTGGTCGCGACGCCCGAGGACTCGCTGGTAGGCCGGCACGTGCCCGGCCGCTACTCCACGCTGCTGCCCACCGTGACCGGTGACCAGCTTGCCACCGCGACCGTGGTCCTCGACCTGCTCGACCGGCTCGACCTCGGACCGGACACCGATCCCGAGGTCGTCGCGACCGCGCTGGACGACGTCGCGGTGGCCTGCGGGCCGTTCCGCGACCTGGCCACGAACCCGGCCAAGCTGCTGGCCAGCGGGATCGCGGAGACCAGCCCGTTGCTGTGGGGCGGCACCGTGCTCGCTGCCCGGGCCGCCCGCCGGGTGGCGGAGTCGTTGCGCCGGGCGACCGGCCGGGCGGCCCTGGCCGCCGATGCCGAGCACCTGCTCCCGGTGCTCGCCCAGGCGACGCGCTCGGACGTCTTCGCCGACCCGTTCGCCGACGAGGTCGCCGACCTGCGCCCCTCCCTGGTCCTGCTCGACGACGGCTCCCTGGACCAGGCGGTCGCCGAGACCCGGGCACGCCTGCGGGCGCAGGCGGACGCGAGCGGGGTCCGGGTCGAGACCGTCACCTCCGAGGCGGACGGCGACGTGGCCCGGTACGCGGCTCTGCTCGCGACCGGGAAGTTCGCGGCCCGCTACTCCGAGGTCGGGCTCACGCGCTGATCGTGCTGCTGGTCCCGGGGCACCAGGTGCAGCGCCGCGACCACGACCGCGCCCACGGCCAGGCCCAGCACGGCTGAGCAGAGCGTGTTGGTGAGCCAGCCGAGCACGGCCGAACCGGCGTGCACGGTGTGCTCGACGTGGTGCTGGAGGTGGTGCACCGCGTCGTACGGCGCGTGCCAGCCGAGGTCGTCGAGGCCGGCCAGCAGGATGTGGCCTCCGACCCAGAGCATCGCGGCGACGCCGACGGCGGCAATCGTCGCCAGCAGCACAGGCATGCCCTGGACCAGGCCGCGTCCGAGCGTCTGGACCGGGCGCGAGCCGCGACCGGCGAGGTGCAGGCCGACGTCGTCCATCTTCACGATGACCGCGACCACGCCGTAGACGAGCGCGGTGATGCCGATCGCGACCGCCACCAGGATCAGCGCGCGCGAGACGAACGGCTCGCCGGAGACCTCGTTGAGCGCGATCACCATGATCTCGGCGGAGAGGATGAAGTCGGTCCGCACCGCGCCCGCGACCACCTCCGCCTCGACGTCGTGGTCCTCGGAGAAGTGCCCGGCCGCCTCCTCCAGGGTCTCGTGGTGGCCGGTCAGGCGCTCCCAGACCTTCTCGGCGCCCTCGAAGCACAGGTAGGTGCCGCCGAGCATCAGGATGGGAGTGAGCAGGAAGGCGGCGAACTGGCTGAGCAGCAGCGCGGCGGGCAGGATGAAGAACAGCTTGTTGCGCAGCGAGCCGACCGCGATCCTGCGGATGATCGGCAGCTCGCGCTCCGCCGCCACCCCCTGGACGTACTGCGGGGTCACCGCGGTGTCGTCGACCACGACCCCGGCGGCCTTCACCCCGGCGCGGCCCGCGGCGGCCCCGACGTCGTCGAGGGAGGCGGCCGCGAGGCGGGCGAGCGCGGCGACGTCGTCGAAGAGTCCGAACAGTCCTGCGCTCATGCGCGGAGCCTATAGACTGACCGTCGCGCCTCGCGCACGAGATCGTGGCCAGACGCCTTGCACAGGTTCCTGCCTGTCTTCATGTCTCGACGAACCCTTTAACCTGCAAGGACTACCACCATGGACTTCAAGGTCGCTGACCTTTCCCTGGCCGCCTACGGCCGCAAGGAGCTCGAACTCGCCGAGCACGAGATGCCCGGTCTGATGGAGATGCGTCGCCGCTACGGCGCGTCCAAGCCGCTCGCGGGTGCCCGCATCGCCGGCTCGCTGCACATGACGATCCAGACCGGTGTCCTCATCGAGACGCTCGTCGCCCTCGGCGCCGACGTCCGCTGGGCCACCTGCAACATCTTCTCCACCCAGGACCACGCCGCTGCCGCGGTCGTCGTGGGCGACGGCACTGCGGAGAACCCGACCGGTACGCCGGTCTTCGCCTGGAAGGGCGAGACGCTGGCGGAGTACTGGGACGAGGCCGAGAAGGTCTTCCAGTTCTCCGACGCCGAGGGCAACCCGGTCGGCCCGAACATGATCCTCGACGACGGTGGCGACATCACGCTGCTGGTGCACAAGGGCACCGAGTTCGAGAAGGCCGGTGCCGTGCCGGGCCAGGACTCCACCGACAACGAGGAGTACAAGGAGGTCCTCCGGGTCCTCGCTCGCTCGCTGGATGCCGACCCGACGTACTGGACCAACATCGGTGCCGGGATCAAGGGCGTCACCGAGGAGACCACCACCGGTGTGCTGCGCCTCTACGACCGCTTCAAGGAGGGCTCGCTGCTCTTCCCCGCGATCAACGTCAACGACTCGGTCACCAAGTCGAAATTCGACAACAAGTACGGTGTCCGCCACTCCCTGATCGATGGCATCAACCGCGGCACCGACGTGATGATCG
>JBJMIO010000194.1:0-9719 GCA_045806765.1 Marmoricola sp. | reverse complement strand
TGCTCAGCACCTCTTCCACCGACCGAGCGACCGGCGTCGTGCGGCGCCACCGGGGTGGGCGGCGCGGCCGTACCGCAGCCGGCCGCGACCAGTGCCAGCGCCGCGAGGAGCACCAGCCTCATCGCCGGCTCCCGCGGCTCGAGCCGCCGGCCGGGACGGATGGTTGCTGGGGAACCGGCGGGGTCCGGTGCGCGAGCGTGGACTCGGTCACCGCACCGCACGAGCTCGTCACCGCATTGCTCAGCGAGTCACCCGGCAGGGTCTCGACCCACGTGTAGACACCGGCCGCGGCGAGCCTGACCGGAGGGGTGAGGTAGTCACCGTCGCCGCCGGCGCTGAAGCGGACGGTGGCCGCCGCCGTACCGGTGCACAGTGCGGCCGACCGGGTCGTGAAGGGCCCGAAGAGCTGCGCCGTGACGACCACCGAACGCCCGGCTGCGAGCCCGGTGATCCGGACGTGGTCGCGGAGCAGCGCGCCGACCTTGACGACCGGCGCAGAGGTCCGGGTGAGCACCCGCGGAGTCGCCCTGACCACGGTCGTCTCCGCCGCCACCCCGCACAACGTCATCACGGCATCCTGCGCACGCGTGGCCGGCAGGGTCTCGGTCCAGGTGTAGAAGCCCGCGGCGCTCACGGTCACGCCGGGCGTCGTGTAGGTGCCGTCGCCGTGCAGCGGCACGGTCACGCTGCCGGCCACCGGGCCGGTGGTGCAGGACGAACCCACCGGCACCGTCGGGAACGGTCCGTGCAGCACCGCAGTTGCTGGACCGGTGTACGCCGGGTCCGAACCGGTGACCGTCAGCCGGTCGGTCAGCACCGCCCCCGGCGCGGCCGTGGCCGAGGACGCCTGCGTCGCGACGGCCGGTCCGTAGTGCACCTCGACGACGACGCGTGCCGATGCGGTCACGGCTGCCTGCGTACCGACCAGACCGCGCTGGCTGACCGCCGAGGAGGACCCCGGGTGCGGGTTCGTGTGCCAGCCGCTGGGGCTGACCAGGAGCGGGCGGACTCCCGGCGCGCCGGTCACCCGGGCCGAGACCGACGCCGTCCCCGGCGTGGCCGGAGCGACGAGCGTGATCTGCGCGAGACCGTCGCGGCCCAGGCGCACCGAGGCAGGGCCGGTGAAGCCGCGGTAGGCCAAAGCCACCGACTGGTCCTGCGGTCGACCAGCGCCATTGGTGCCGCGCACGGTCGCGACCACGTGCTCACCCGGGCTCACCCGCCCGTCGGCACCGGCAGAGACGGACACAGCGACCTTCCACGGCCCGCGTGCTGCGCGGGCCTCGCGCCACAGCGCGATCGCGCGGTCCTCGACCGAGCCCGGGACGAACGAGACCCTGCGGACGTCGGACGCGACGCCGAGACCTCCCGGGATCGAGGGGTACGGACGGCGTACGTCACTCATCACCTCGCGCACGATCAGACCGATCGCCGCCGCAGTGGTGCTCGTCGCCGAGGAGGCTGGGTGCCGGGTGACCAGCGCGGTCAGGGCGGCGACGGCCGAGGCCGGCACGGTGCGACCCAGGCTGGAGCCGAGCGGGCCGCCGAGCACGAACTGCCGGTGCGCGACGTCCCAGCGGGTCGCGAGGAGGTAGTCGATGCAGTACATCTCGGCCCCGTCGTAACCGCGCAGCGTGCCGAGCCAGTAGATGCCACCGTGGCTGTCGCGCACGCACACGCCGCGGGCCACCCCGTGGTCGTAGCGTGCACACTCGGACCTCGCGATCGCACCGGCCCCCTGCGCCTCGGCACGTGGACCGGGCAGGCCGAGGGCCAGCACCGCGCCCAGCAGGGCGAGCAGCAGCAGGAGCGGGACGAGCGGGCGACGCAGCATCGAGAAGTCCTTCGTGGTCGGGGACCGCGATGCTCATCGATGCACCCCAGCAGCTGCGACCGGTGTGCCTCCGCCTGTGGATGACGGGGTCACCCAGGCGCCGGTGGATGCTCAGCCGTGCTCGTCGGTCGACCGGGAGTCGGTCAGGCTCAGCGCGCCCCAGCCGGCGACGATGCCGACCACGACGGCCAGGGCGGCGTAGGTGATCCGCTCGCCGTGGAAGAACGAGGCCACCAGCGCGTGGCTCCAGGTCCCGGGCGGGAGCGAAGTGGTGACCAGCGCAGCGATCAGCGTGCCGACCACGGCGGTGCCGACGCTGGTGCCGACCTCCTGGGCGGTGTCGTTGAGCGCCGCACCGATCGAGGTCCGGTTAGCCGGCATCGCGTCGACCAGGGCGACGGCGCAGATCGTCATCACGGTCCGCAGACCGTCGGTCATGACGACCATGCACGCCGCGATCGCCGGGTACCCGTGGCTGACGCCCCAGGCCAGGCCGGCCAGCGACCCAGCCAGGAGGACCGCCCCGACCAGGCACGCGATGCGGTGCCCGAACCGCCGGGCCAGCCACTCGGAGACCGGGGTCGCGGCGATCATCGTCAGGATCAGCGGGAGGTTGGCAAGACCGGCGCGCACAGGGCTCCAGCCGTAGGCGTACTGGAAGTGCAGGATCAGGCCGAACATCACGCCGGCCATCGCGATCGAGGTCCCGGTCTGGGCGATCGCCGCCCCGCGGACGGTGCCGCTGGTGAAGAGCCCGAGGTCCAGCATCGGCTCCGGCGTACGTCGCTCGTGCCGGACGAAGGCGAGCAGCGCCGCCACGGCGCCCAGCGCCGAGCCGATGGTCAGCAGCGAACCCCAGCCGTGCTCGACGCCGCTGGTCAGCGTGTAGCAGCCCAGGCCGATGGTGGCGATGCTCAGGACCGCGCCCGGCAGGTCGAGGGAGTCGCTGGTCAGGTCCTCGGGCCGGTCCGCCGGTACGCCGAGCCGGACCCCGATCCAGGCGATCAGAGCGATCGGCGCGTTGACCACCAGCAGCCACTCCCAGCGCACGTGGGCCAGGGCGGTGCCACCGAGCAGCGGGCCGAGGATGAAGCCGCTCATCCCGACCACCATCATCACCGTGATCGCGCGCATGCGCAGCGCCTGGTCCTCGAAGAGGCGGAAGACCAGCGAGTTGGTGATCGGGGCCATCGCGGCGGCGGCCAGCCCGAGGACCGCACGCAGCGCGATGAGCTGACCGGCCGAGCTGACGGCGACCACCGCGAGGCTGATCAGGCCGAAGGCGGCCAGGCCGACCAGCAGCACCCGGCGCCGGCCGAGCCGGTCGGCCGCGGAGCCTGCGGTGAGCAGGAGACCGCCGAAGGTCAGCGAGTAGGCACCGGTGACCCACTGCAGCGCGGCCGTGCCGCTGCCGAGGTCCCGGCCGATGGTCGGCAGGGCGATGGTCAGCAGGGTGTTGTCGACCATCTCGACGAAGAAGGCCAGGCACAGCGCGAACAGCGGGATCCAGGCGGCCCTGAGCGAGGTGTAGGTGCGCGTCGAGGTGTTCCCGGCGGCGGAAGTCGTGGTGGGGGTCATGGCGACACCTCCTTATCGAACGGCGTACGATTCTCGTACGACGTTCGATAGAATAGAACACCGTTCGATATTGCACAACATGTGATGGGATGGGTGCCATGCCAGCTCCTCGGACCGACCGCAGCACGGATCGCGGGACCGACAGGTCCGCGCGCTCGCGGTCGACCGGCCGACGCCGCGCCTCGCACTCGATGGAGGCCGTGATCGGCGAGGCTGTCGCGATCCTCGACGCCGAGGGCGACGCCGGCCTGACCTTCCGCGCGCTCGCGGCCCGGCTCGGCGGAGGCGTGGCGAGCATCTACTGGTACGTCTCGAGCAAGGAGGAGCTGCTGGACCGCGCGAGCGACCACGTCCTGGACTCGGTGCTCACCGCGACAGAGCAGTACGTCGGCGGCCCGGACCCGATCGAGGAGATCCGCTCCATCGCGGTCGGGTTGTTCGACGCGATCGTCGAGCGGCCGTGGCTCGGCTCCTACTTCATGCGCAACACCGACACCCAGCCCAACGCGCTCCTGCTCTACGAGCGGCTGGGCCAGCCGGTCCTGCGCCTCGGGCTCGATCCGCTGCAGACCTTCCACGCCACCTCGTCGGTGCTCGGCTTCGTGGTCGGCATCGCCGCGGACCTCGGCCAGGAACCACCCCAGGAGATCCTCGACGGCAAGGTCAGCCGCGAGGAGTTCATCGGACGGTTCGCCGACCGGTGGCGCGAGCTCGACCCGGCCGAGTTCCCCTTCCTGCACTACGTCGTCGACGAGTTCGCGGTCCACGACGACGGCGAGCAGTTCCGCGCCGGCCTCGACCTCCTGCTCGCCGGGCTGAGCCAGCAAGCCGGCGGGACGCGATGAGGACCGGAGCGACCGTTCTCGCGGTGCTCCTGCTCGCCGCGGGCTGCGCCGGGAACGACAGCAAGCGCAACACGCACGGAGGTCCGACGCTGTCCTGCAACGACGTCTGGGTCGTCGGCCGCACGCTCCCGGCGACGTACGCCGGCTGCGTCGACCCCGACGGCTCGATCCAGGCCGCGAAGCCGACGGTGTGCTCGGACGGCTCGAGGCTGTTCGTCTACAAGGACAAGCTCTGGGCCATCACGCCGCTGCCCGTGCAGGTCAAGGACAGCAGCTTCCAGCGCAAGGCACTCGATGTCTGCACCAACCGCTGAGGTCGGCTCTCCACGGGACGCCCGCCCGCCTCACCGGCCGACGACCTCGCTGCGCCGCTCGATGAGCACGACGTCGCGCCACTGGCCCTCGAGCGGACCGTAGGTCATCAGGCCGACGCGGCTTCGGGTGCCCACGACGGTGAAGCCGGCGGCTCGGTGGAGGGCGAGGCTGGCCGTGTTCTCAGGGAAGATCCCGGACTGGATGGTCCAGATCCCGGCCGCCTCGGTCGAGGCGATCAGGGTGTCCAGGAGCGCACGGCCGACCCCGCGTCCCTGAGCCTCGGGGTCGACGTACACCGAGTGCTCCACGACGCCGGCGTAGACGCAGCGGTCCGAGACCGTCGAGGCCGCCACCCAGCCGAGCACGCGGTCTCCCTCGAGCGCCACGAAGCGGTGCTCGGAGAGCTTCGCGGCATCGAAGTGCTCCCAGTCCGGAGGGTCCGCCTCGAACGTCGCGTGCCCCGAAGCGATGCCGGCGGCGTAGATCGCGTGCACCTCGGGCCAGTGGTCCCGTGTGAGTGCAGCGATGCTCATGGCTCGAGCGAGGAGATCAGCTCTTCGACACGGACACGGATCTCGTCGCGGATCGGGCGGACCGCCTCGATGCCCTGGCCGGCCGGGTCCGCGAGCACCCAGTCCTCGTACCGCGTGCCCGGGAAGTAGGGGCACGCGTCGCCGCAACCCATCGTGATGACGACGTCTGCCTGCCGGACGGCCGACTCGGTGAGCACCTTCGGCTGCTCGTTCTCGATGTCGATGCCTTCCTCGGCCATCGCTGCCACGGCGACCGGGTTGACCTGGTCAGCCGGCTGAGAGCCGGCGGAGTACACCTCGATCCGACCGCCCCCGAGGTGCTGGAGGAAGCCCGCGGCCATCTGCGAGCGGCCCGCGTTGTGGACGCAGACGAACAGGACGGACCGACGGGTCATGACGTCTCCCGGGGCAGCGCAGGGTGGGGGTAGAGGAAGCGGATCGCGCCGAAGGCGAGCACGCCTCCGACCACCTGGGCGAGCACGAAGCCCGGCACGGAGGACGGACTGATCCCCGCGAACGTGTCGGAGAACATCCGCGCCACGGTGACGGCCGGGTTCGCGAAGCTCGTCGAGCTCGTGAACCAGTACGCCGCGGTGATGTAGCCGCCGACCGCGAAGGCGACCGTCTCGGTACGTCCGGAGCGGACGCTGCCGAACACGACGACCAGCAGCCCGAAGGTCGCCACCACCTCGCCGAGCCAGAGGTGTCCCCCGGTCCGGTCGTGGCCCGAGATGCTCACGGTGTCGAGGTCGAACATCAGGTTCGCCAGCACGGCGCCGAGGAAGCCACCGGCGAGCTGCGCACCGATGAGCACACCGGCGTCCTTCGGCCGGACGAGACCGAAGCCCACCTCGGCCAGGGTGACGACCGGGTTGAACGCCGCCGATACCGGCTGGAGCGCGAGGATCAGAGCGACCAGGGCACCGCCGGTGATCAGGCTGTTCTCGAGAAGCTGCAGACCGACGTCGTTCGGCGAGAGCCGGCTGGCCGCGATGCCCGAGCCGATCACGGCAGCGACGAGGAAGCCGG
This sequence comes from Marmoricola sp., assembly GCA_045806765.1. Lineage (GTDB taxonomy): Bacteria > Actinomycetota > Actinomycetes > Propionibacteriales > Nocardioidaceae > Marmoricola. The sequence continues at coordinate 3,585 of JBJMIO010000194.1, read as the reverse complement.
TGCCGATGAGCTCGGCGCCCGCACGACGGGCGAGGGTCACGCTGCGACCCCGCCGAGCAGGGTCGCCAGGTCGGCGAGCGCCGCAGGACGCACCCGGTAGTAGACCCAGACGCCGCGCTTGGTGCGGTCGAGCAGACCGACCTCGTGGAGGACCTTGAGGTGGTGGCTGATCGTCGGCTGCGAGAGCTCGAAGGCTTCCTGCAGGTCGCACACGCACGCCTCGCCGTCCTGGTGGGAGGCGACGAGTGAGAGCAGGCGAAGACGTACCGGGTCGGCCAGCGCCTTCAGGATCGGGGAGATCCGCAGCGCCGCATCGGCCGTGAGCGGTTCGCGGGTCACCGGTGAGCAGCAGGCGACAGCCTCCACCGGGGTCAGCATCAGCACAGACTTCGACATGCGTCTATGTTGACACACATCGATGTCTTGGCGCATCCTCGAAACTCAGACATTGATCATCATCTATCTCTAGGAGCTCCGATGTCCCGTCTCCAGCTCGCCCTCAACGTCGACGACCTCGACGCCGCGGTCGCCTTCTACTCCGTGCTCTTCGCCACCGAGCCGGCCAAGACCAAGCCCGGCTACGCGAACTTCGCGGTCGTCGAGCCGCCGCTCAAGCTCGTCCTGATCGAGAACCCCGGTCACGGCGGCACGCTGAACCACCTCGGGGTCGAGGTCGAGGACGTCGAGAAGGTCGACTCCGAGCTCGAGCGCCTCACCGCCGCAGGCTTCGCCTCCACCGAGGAGCGCGACACCACCTGCTGCTACGCCAAGCAGGACAAGTTCTGGGTCGAGAACACCCCGAGCGGCGAGCGCTGGGAGGTCTACACCGTGCTGGAGGATGCCGAGACATTCGGCGGCACGCAGGACGGCGAGCAGTGCCAGTGCTGCGGTGAGGACGTGGCTCAGCAGCTGCGTCCGAGTGCCGCGATCTGCTGCTGAGCCGCTAGGGCCGCCTCGGATCGCACAGCGTCACGCAGTCGCAGTCGCACCCTGACGCTGTGCGATCCGGGCCAACAGCTCCACGAGCAGGTCGCGGTCGGCTTGGTCCACGCCGTCCAGCGCAACCGCCTCGGCGGCGTCCCGGGCGACGGCGAACTTGGCGTAGACCTCGCGACCGATCGGGGTGATCTGCGGGATACGCACCCGCCGATCGGAGGGGTCGACAGTGCGCACGACGAGCTCGTGGCCCTCGAGCCGGTCCAGCACGCTGATCAGCGTCGTCTTGTCGACGCAGACCACCTTGCTCAGCTCGAGCTGGGTGCGCGGGCGGCCGTCATCGAGGGCGGCGAGCACCATCCAGTCGCGTACGTCGGAGAGGCCCATCTCGACGGCCGCGCGGTCGAGCTCGTCCCGCATCCGATCGGCAGCCGCGTGCAGCAGCATCGTCAGGTCGGTGGGGAACTCAGCGCAGATCGCCAGCTCCTGGTCGGGCTCGACCAGGCCGTCCGCCTTGAAGGTTCCCATGTGCGCACCGTACCGCGACCCCCTTGACCGGTCAACGTCGGATGAGTCACACTCGGATCGTCTGGACTCGGACGATCCGACTTCGTATGTTGGATCCATCCAAGTCCCCCCGCATCCAGCAACCGAGGTACCTGTCATGTCAACGAACGACACCGCCGACCAGACCGTGGTCGACCCCCGCAGATGGCTGGCGCTCGTCGTCATCGCCGTCGCCCAGCTGATGGTCGTGCTCGACGCCAGCATCGTGAACATCGCCCTGCCGTCGGCGCAGCACGCCCTCGGCATCTCCGACGCCAACCGTCAGTGGGTGATCACGGCGTACGCACTGGCGTTCGGCGGGCTGCTCCTGCTCGGCGGCCGGATCGCTGACTTCGTCGGCCGCAAGCGCGCCTTCGTCATCGGCCTCGTCGGATTCGGGGTCGCCTCGGCGATCGGCGGACTGGCGCAGAACCAGGGCGAGCTCTTCGGGGCCCGCGCCCTCCAAGGCGCCTTCGCCGCGCTGATGGCGCCTGCCGCGCTCTCGCTGATCACCGTCACCTTCAGCGAGCCCAAGGAGCGCGCCAAGGCGTTCGGCGTCTACGGCGGCATCTCCGGCGGTGGCGCAGCCCTCGGACTGATCCTCGGCGGCGTCCTGACCGAGTACGCCTCGTGGCGCTGGACCCTGCTGGTCAACACCCCGATCGCGATCGCGACCGCCGTGGCCGCCGCGGTCCTGGTGCGCGAGAGCCGCGCGGAGGGCCGGGCGAAGTACGACATCCCCGGCGTCGTGACCAGCACCCTCGGCCTGGTGGCCCTGGTCTACGGCTTCACCAAGGCCAACGAGAGCGGCTGGTCGGCTGCCAGCACGATCTCGCTGCTCGCAGCGGCCGTCGTCCTGCTCGTCTCGTTCGTCCTGATCGAGCGGAACACCGCCGAGCCGCTGCTGCCGACCCGGGTCTTCACCGAGCGCAACCGTGCCGGGGCGTTCCTGGTCTCGCTGCTGCTGGGCCTGGCCCTGTTCGGGATGTTCCTCTTCCTCGTCTACTACATGCAAGGAACGCTGCACTACTCCGCAGTGAAGTCCGGGCTCGCGTTCCTGCCCTTCAGCGTCGGCGTCGTGGTGGGGGCGGGCGTCGCCAGCAACCTCCTGCCGCGGATCGGCCCGCGCCCGCTGATGGTCGGCGGTACGGCGGCCGCGGCGATCGGCATGGTGCTGTTCACCCAGATCACCGTCGACGGCAGCTACCTCACCACCGTGCTGCCGGCGCAGATCGTGATGAGCATCGGCATGGGCCTCGCGTTCGTCGCGCTCTCCAGCACGGCGCTGGTCGGAGTGGAGGAGCACGACGCCGGCGTGGCCAGCGCACTGGTGAACACGACCCAGCAGGTCGGCGGCTCGTTGGGCACCGCCCTGCTGAACACCATCGCCGCCTCCGCGACCGCGTCGTACGTCTCCGCCCACGTCGGGCAGACCGCCCAGGGACTCGTGCACGGCTACACCGTCGCGTTCACCTGGGGTCTGGGAGCGCTGGTCCTGGCGTCCCTGCTGTCGCTGACCCTCGTGACCAAGCAGCGCCCGCAGGCCGAGGTCGAGGGTGACGAGACGCCGTTCGAGCACGCCGAGGAGCTCGTGCTGGTCTGATCCGACCAGCGGGGCACGGGGCCCCTGACCGCGCAGTGTGGTCAGGGGCCTTCGGCATTCTCACGGGCCGAGGCACCTCGGCGGCTCGCCCAGGCTTCCGCCATGTCCGACTTCACCGGCTTCCCCGAGGCCGCCCCTCGACTTCTACGACGACCTCGAGATGGACAACACCAAGTCGTACTGGGAGAAGAACCGCGCCGTCTACTTGATGTGCGCCCAGACCCGCTTCCCGAGTCGCGCTTCGACTGCCGACAATTTGATGTGACTCAGGTCACCGTACGCGCGTGTCGCCAACGAATCCCGACCCGCGGTGTGCAGTATTGAAATCTGTCGTCGGAGTGATCGGCTGTCGCGGCCGCACACATCGTCTCCGGGAAGCCGGGTGGCCTTAGCTGCCCGGCTTCTTGCTTGCGTAGACGCACTCGGGCGTGTCGTCCCGAATCGGCGTTCCACCGGGTGTACCAATTGTTGTCTTCTACGTGGGCGCAGATCGGAAGAGC
>JBJMIO010000193.1:0-7180 GCA_045806765.1 Marmoricola sp. | reverse complement strand
CCAGGTAGCCGGCCATCAGCTGCGGCGTACGGAACAGGAGCTCGCCGTGCTCACCGGTGCCGACCTCTTCCGCGGTCGCAGGGTCGACCACCTTCACCTCGACGTGCGGGATCACCTGGCCGGCGCTGACCAGCCGCTCGGGGTGCTCGGCGTCGCGGTGCGCCTCGGGCATCAGGTGGGTCACGACGCCGCACACCTCGGTGAGCCCGTAGACCTGCACGAAGTCGGTGGCCGGCCAGGCCTCCATCGCCGCACGCAGCAGCGGTAGCGGCATGGGCGCGGCGCCGTAGCAGTAGGTCTTGAGGTTGCCGAACAGCGCGATCGCCTCAGGACCGGAGGCGAGCACCTGCGCCAGGACCGCCGGGACCAGGAACGTGCGGTTGGCACCCTGCATGATCGCGGCAGCCAGCGAGGCCCCGTCGGGCTCGCGGCACAGCACGGTGGGCACGCCCTCGTGGATGCCCTGCTGGATGTAGGAGGACCCGCCGACGTGGAAGAGCGGCATCGCCACCAGGTTCTTGTCGCCGGGGTCGAAGTCCCACCCGTCCAGGGCGTTGACGGTGTGCGCCACGCTGTTGCGCTGGCGCAGCATCACACCCTTGGGTCGCCCGGTCGTGCCGGAGCTGTACATCACCAGGCAGACGTCGTCCGGATCGGTCTCCGGCGCCCGCCCGCGCGGGGTGGCGCCGGCCAGGAGCTCCTCGTACGCGTCGCCTTCGGCACCGTCGGAGGTCACCTCGACGAGGTGCTCGACGGCCGGCAACCGGTCGCGGATCCGCTCCACCAGCGGCGCCAGCTCGGAGCCGACGAGGAGCAGCCGCGCCCCGGAGTCGTTGACCGCGTAGTCGAGCTCGTCACCGGCCAGACGCCAGTTGAAGATCGCGGTCGCAGCCCCGAGCGAGGCCGCCGCGAAGGTCAGCTCAACGGTGGCCGGGTGGTTCTTGTCGACGCTGCCGACGACGTCGCCGCGGCCGAGGCCGAGCTCGGCGAGCGCGCCGGCCAGGCGGCGTACGCGCTCCTCCCAGGCACGCCAGGTCCAGGTGCGACCGAGGTAGGTGATCGCCTCGGCGTCCGGCGTCGTCCGGGCCCAGTACGCGAGGCGGTCGTCGAGGAATCGGGGCTCCGGTCGCGTCATGGCCAGAACTGTGACACAGGTCACCGCGCCGGAGTAGCCTCGCGCCATGCGCGCTCTCGGAACGATCGGTGCGGCCCTCGCCGCCGGGACCCTTGCCCTCGGCCTGCAGGCAGGGGCCTACGCCACCACGATCCTCGGCACCTCCGGCGCCGACGACCTGCACGGCACCTCCTCGGCCGACACCATCAAGGCGCGCGGGGGCGACGACGTCGTGCACGGCGGCGCCGGTGACGACAAGATCTACGGCGACCGCGGCTCCAACACCCTGTACGGCGGGCCGGGCAACGACGAGATCCTGGCGGCGACCAACGGCAAGGTCGACCACGTCTTCGGCGGGACGGGTGACGACGAGATCCTCGTGAACGAGACCGACCGTGTCCACGCCGGGAGCGGCAACGACGTGATCGATGCCTTCTACACGCGTCCCGGGATGCGGATCGACTGCGGCACCGGACGCGACAAGGTCTTCTTCAACGACGCCCACCCCGGCGTCGTCCTCACCGGCTGCGAGATCGTCCGGATCCACCAGGCAGGCTGATCAGCCGAGCAAGCGTTCCTCCTGCTCGGCGCTCAGCCCGATCTCGCCGGCCCGGTTCGACGGTGGCGCGGGCGTGCCCTCGGCCCGGAGCCAGTCCCAGGTGTCGGCCACGGTCTCGGCCATCGGCCTGCAGACCAGCCCGGCCGACGCCGCGGCGGTGGTGTCACCGTCGTGCAGCGCCGCCAGCTCGCCGGTCGGTGGTACCCAGATCGGCAGGCTGGTCCAGCCGCTGACCTGCGCCGCCTCGACCTGCTCGGGCGTGCGCCACACCAGCTCGGCATCCGAGCCGGTGACCTCAACGCACCGCTCGAGCAGGGCGGCGATCGTGGTGTGACCCGGAGGCGAGACCGCGTTGAACGCACCGGTGGTGCCCGCCTCGGCGCACCTGAGCATCCACGCGGCCAGGTCACGCCCGTCGACGTACTGCAGCGGGCGGTCCTGCGGTCCTGGCGCCGGGACCCGGCCACCGCGCGCGATCCGGTCGAGCCACCAGGGCAACCGGCCGACGACCTCGTAGGGGCCGAGGACCAGGCCGGCGCGAGCCTGCAGCCACGGCCCGTCGAAGAGTCCCTCGACCGCCAGCTCGGCGCCGCGCTTGGCAGCCGCGTAGTCCTCGGCCTCCGTGCTGCCCGGGTCGCCGTCCACGACCGGGGCGGACTCGTCGGCGCGGTTCGGGATCGGCCAGCGGTAGACCGAGCGGCTCGAGACGTAGCCGTAGTAGCCGACGCGGCCGGTGAGCACCCGCGCGCTGTCGGCGACCACAGCCGGCTCGAAGGACCAGGTGTCCAGGACGGCGTCCCAGGTCCCCTCCCCCAGCGCCGCGGCGAACGCACCGGGGATCCGGCGGTCGGCGTACCTGGCCTCGACCCCCGGAGCCGGCGGCACCGAGCCGCGGTTCAGGGTGGTGACGCTGTCGCCGCGCGCCTGCGCGACCTCGACCAGCGCCCGCCCGACGTGGTGGGTGCCTCCGAGCACCAGGACGCGCATCAGGCCGACCTCTCCAGGCTTCGTACGTCGTGCGAGAGCAGCGCGAGCAGGCTCGAGCCGCCCATCACCGCAGCGACCACGACGAGCCAGGTGGTGTCCCCGGTGGCGGTCGCGATCGGACCGGTGAGCGCCAGGCCGATGGGACGGGCCACGAACGACCCGACCACGTCGAAGGAGTACACCCGCGCGAGCTTGTCCTCAGCGACGTTCTGCACGATCGAGAGGTCCCAGTTCACGCTGAAGATCTCCAGCCCGAGGCCGTGCAGCAGCGCGCCGAGCAGGACCACGACGAGCTGGTCGGAGACGGCCATCGCGAGCGGGAAGCAGGCGGTCAGCGACAGCGCCGCGGTCCCGACGAAGAGCCCGCGGCGCGGGCGCCAGCGCAGGCTGATCAGCCCGCCGAGCATGAAGCCGGCCATCAGCGAGCCCATCGCCCAGCCCCAGGCGGCCTCGCTGAGGTCGTGCTTGACCACGATCGGTCCGAGCACGCCCTGCACGCCGCCGTAGAACAGGTGGTAGAGCAACGCCTGCCCGATCAGCAGCCACAACCAGGTGTGCCGCAGCACCTCGGCGGCGCCCTCGCGCAGCTCGGCCAGCATGGGCGCGCTCGCGCCGGTGCCGCGCACCGCCGGGACCCGGATCAGGTGGAAGCACACCGCGGCGAAGGCGAAGGTCGCGGCGTCGACCGCGATGGCCCAGCCCGAACCCACGCCGGCCACGAGCATGCCGGCGACCGAGAACCCGACGACCTGCATCCCGTTCTGCGCCAGCCGCCGCAACGTCACCGCCGCGGCCAGCTCCTCGGCCGGGACCGTCTGCGGGGTCAGCGCGGAGGACGAGGGCGAGCTGAGCGCGCTCAGCACGCCGTTGACCAGGCCGATCGAGCCGAGCAGCCAGATCGAGGACCAGTGCCCGATCAGGCTGGCCGCGATCAGCGCCTGGGTCAGCGCTGCTCCCGACGCCGAGCCCTGCATCATCAGCTGACGCGGCACCCTGTCACCCAGGACGCCGCCGAAGAGGCTGGTGACGACCTCCGCGAGCGCGTACGCCGCGACGACCAGGCCGAGCTGGCTCGCCGACCCGCCGAGGTCGAGGACCGCGAAGGCCAGTGCCACCGGCGTGATCGCGTTGCCCAGCGAGCTCACCGCCGAGCCCGCCGCCAGCAGCGAGAAGTCCCGGTGGCGCAGGACCGCGAGCCGGCCGGTCGGCGCAGGCGGCGTGGTCGGGGTGGGTGCGGCGGTCACCGTGCCCGCTCCACGCGTCCCTCGTCCCACACCGGGTCGTTGCTCTCGTAGACCGAGCCGTCGGAGCCGAAGACCAGGAACCGGTCGTAGCCCCGTGCGAACCAGCGGTCGTGGGTGACCGCGAGCACCGTGCCCTCGAAGGCTTCCAGGCCCTCCTCGAGCGCCTCGGCCGACTCGACGTCGAGGTTGTCGGTGGGCTCGTCGAGCAGCAGCAGGGTGGCCCCGGAGAGCTCGAGCAACAAGATCTGGAACCGCGCCTGCTGACCACCCGAGAGCGACTCGAAGTTCTGCTCCGAGGCGTGCGCCAGCTCGTAGCGGTCCAGCACGCGGGCCGCCTGCTCGCGGCCCATCCCGGCCCGGCCGACCCCCTCGGGCCCGGCGTCGCCGCGGTGCAGGATCTCCAGCAGGGTGCGACCGATCAGCTCGGGGTGCGCGTGGGTCTGCACGAACCAGCCGGGGCGGACCCGGGCGCCGAGCTTGGCCCGTCCCGCGTGGCGCACCGGAGCGATCTCGCCCTCGCCGACCGGCCGGTGCTCGACGTCGGGGTCCGAGCCGCCGGCAGCCAGCAGGCGCAGGAAGTGCGACTTGCCCGAGCCGTTGGAACCGAGCACGGCGACGCGCTCGCCGTACCAGACCTCGAGGTCGAAGGGCTTCATCAGCCCGAGCAGCTCGACCTGCTCGCAGACCACCGCACGCTTGCCGGTGCGACCGCCGACCAGGCGCATCGTGACCTTCTGCTCACGCGGGATCGCCTGCGGCGGGCCCGCCTCCTCGAACTTCCGCAGCCGGGTCTGGGCGGCCTTGTACTGGGCGGCCAGGCCGTCGTTGTACTCGGCCTTGATCTTGTAGCGCAGCACCAGCGCCTTGAGCTTGGCGTGCTCCTCGTCCCAGCGCCGCTGCAGCTCCTCGAAGCGCGCGAACCGGTCGCGCCGGGCCTCGTGGTAGCTGGCGAACCCGCCCGGGTGGGTCCAGACGGTGTTGCCGGCGGCGCCCAGCTCGACGGTGATGATCCGGGTCGCGGTGTTGGCCAGCAGCTCGCGGTCGTGGCTGATGAACAGGATCGTCTTGGGGCTCGAGCCGATCCGCTCCTCGAGCCAGATCTTGCCCGGTACGTCGAGGTAGTTGTCCGGCTCGTCGAGCAGCAGCACCTCATCGGGACCGGCGAGCAGGTACTCCAGCACCAGACGCTTCTGCTCCCCTCCCGAGAGCGTCGAGAGCGCCCGGTACTTGGCCTTCTCGAACCCGATGCCCAGCGCGGTGGTGCAGCAGGTGTCCCAGACGACCTCGATGTCGTAGCCGCCGGCGTCGGCGAAGTCCGAGAGCGCGGTCGCGTAGCGCATCTGGTTCGGCTCGTCGTCGACCTCCATCAGCTGCCGCTCGAGCCGGTCGACCTCGGCCGAGGCCGCGCGCACCCGCTGCGGGGAGACCGAGAGCAGCAGGTCGGCCACGGTGGGGTCCGCGCCGAGGCCGGCGCCGACGTCCTGGCGCATCACGCCGAGTCCGCCCGTGCGCGTCACCGCGCCTGCGTGCGGAGCGAGGTCGCCGGTGATGATCCGCAGCAGCGTCGTCTTGCCGGCTCCGTTCGCGCCGACCAGGGCGGCCTTGGCGCCCTCACCGACGCGGAACGCGATGTCGTCGAGCAGGACGCGCCCGTCCGGCAGCTCGTAGCGCACTCCGGCGACATCCACGTGACCCACGAGGTGCGATTCTCCACGTCAATGCGGCGCACCGCACCCCGTTAAGCCCCGGGAGGTGCTTCGAGAGCGGCTTCGGGACCGGCCTCGGGACCGGCCTCAGGCGTGCGCCGAGACCAGGTTCAGCCCGACCACGCCGAGCACGATCATCGCGAGCGAGGCCAGCTTGAGCCAGCTCATCTGCTCACCGAGGAAGATCAGCCCGATCACGGCCACCGCGGCGGTCCCGGCGCCGGCCCACACGGCGTACGCGACGCTGACCGGGATCGAGCGCACCACGAGCGCGAGCATCCAGATCGAGGCGCCGTAGCCGGTCACGACCACCAGGCTCCACAGCGGGTCGGTGAACCCGGCCGCCTTCGGCAGAAGGGCGGTGGCCCCGACCTCGATCCCGATCGCCACTGCCAGCAGCACTGCCGCGCCCCACATGTCACACGCTCCGTCCGATTGATGTAGCACTCGCTACACAACAAATGTAGCACATGCTACGTTTCTTCGGCTATCGTCCCCGTCATGGCCGAGCACCACCGCGAGGAGCTCCTCGAGCGAGCGACCGACTACGTCCTCGCCCACGGCCTGATCGGACTCTCGCTGCGTCCCCTCGCCGCGGCGATCGGGACCAGCGACCGGATGCTGATCTACCACTTCGCCGGCCGCGACGCGCTCATCTCGGCCGTCGTCGCGCGCAGCAACGAGCGCGCGATGGCCGAGATCGCCGCCCTCCCGGTCGCCGACGGCGTCCGGGCCGCGGTCAACCACCTCTGGGCGGCGTACCGCACCGAGCCGCTGAGCTCGTGCATGGACGTCTACTGCCAGGCCGCCGCCACCGGCCTGATCGGGCGCGAGCCCTACCTGACAGACGCACGCGCGACCGCCGAGCTCTGGGTCGGCGCCCTGCGCGCCTACTTCGTGCGCTGCGGCGCTCCCCCGCGCTCGGTGGCCCGCGTGGTCACCCTCGTCGACTCCGCCCTCTACGGCTTCCACCTCGACCTCATCACCGACGACGCTGACGAGCTCGCCGGCGGCGTGGACGACCTCGCCCGCGCGGCGGCGCTCATCGGCTGACGTCCCAGGATTCACCGGGTCGCCCGGTGAAACTCGGTCGACGGCATGTAGCTGCCGGCATGTCGCCGAGCCAGACGTCTCTCGCGGGCCCCTACGGCCGCAGGCGCGTGACGGTCCCGGTGAAGCTCGTCGCGTAGAGCGATGCCGGGTCCCAGCCGGGTCCGGACCCGAACCGCACCGAGCTCACCAGCGGCAGCCCGCTCGCGATCGTGCACTGCGCCCCGGTCACCGGGTCGACCCGGACCACCTTGCCGCCGACGTTGAGAGCGACGTACAGGTTGCCGTCCACGCCGAGGGTCAGGTCGTCAGCGGAGTTGAGCGGGCCGATCCCGGGGATCGTGTACGTGCGCAGGGTCGCGTTGGGCCCGGCGAGCGAGATCACCGAGATCACCGTCTTGGCGTTGAACGTCGAGTCGACGTAGAACTCACCGCGCGCGGCATCGACGGCCATCCCGTTCGTCGAGGTCGCCTGCGGGGCGAACGGCGTGACGGTGCCGGACGGGGTGATCCGCGACAT
>JBJMIO010000192.1:0-3457 GCA_045806765.1 Marmoricola sp. | reverse complement strand
TCGCGGTGCTTCCGGTGACGTTCCACATCGAGGTCCACGGGGTGAACCGCTTCTGCGCCTCGAAGTCCGCTGCCGGGTCGGAGTCGTCGCGCAGCGCGCCGACCGGCAACGGCAGCTGGGCCAGCGTCGGGGTGAGCACGGCGTCGTACGGCGCGAGAGCCGCCAGCGTCCGGGCGGCGATGCGGCGCAGCTCGCCCAGCGCGAGCCCGAAGGCCGGCCCGCTGATCGCCTCGCCCCGCTCCCCCAGCCACCGCGTCAGCGGCTGGATCCGTGCCCTCGCGTCCGCGTCGAGCCCGGCGGTGGACAGCCCGGTGAGCACGGCCCAGCAGATCTCGAAGACACCGACGGCGTCGCGCGGCATCGGTGCCTCGATGTCGACCACGTCGTGGCCCAGCGACTCCAGCAACCGGCTGGCGTCCTCCCAGGCCGTCACGCACTCGGGGTCCACCTCGGTCTCCGCGATCACCGGGGTGACGAAGCGGGCGATGCGGAGCCGACCGGGCTCCTGGTCGCAGGCGGCGAGGAAGGGACGCGCCTCGGCGGGTGCCCAGAACGGGTCACCGACGGCGCGGCCGGCCATCACGTCGAGGAAGGCGGCCGCGTCGCGCACGGTCCGCGCCAGCGGCCCCGCGGTCGCCAGGCCCGTGATCTCGCCGTACATCGGAGCGCCGGAGATGCGGCCCCGGGTCGGCTTGAGACCCACGATGCCGCAGCAGCTCGCCGGGATCCGGATCGAGCCGCCCCCGTCCGACCCCTGCGCGAGCGGGACCAGGCCGCCCGCGACCGCTGTCGCCGCTCCCCCGCTGGACCCACCGGCCATCCGGGTCGTGTCCCACGGCGTCACGGCCGGCGGTGCCACCGCGGACTCGGTGTAGCACGGCGAGCCGAACTCGGGCGTGTTGGTCTTCCCGAGGCTGACCAGTCCGGCAGCCTCGATCCGCTCGACCAGCTCGTCGCTGACCTCGGGCACGTAGTCGGCCATCAGCACCGAGCCGAACATGGTGCGCACGCCGGCCGTCGCGTTGAGGTCCTTGATCGCCGTCGGCACGCCCGCCAGCGGACCCTCGCCGGTCGCGGACGCCGCGCGCTGCCGGGCGAGCTCGGGGGTGAGCGTGACGAACGCGCCGAGCGACTGCGAAAGTCGCTCGGCGCGTTCGAGGTGGTGGTCGACCAGCTCGGCAGAGCTGGTCTCACCGGACCGGATGGCCGCACCCTGCTCGAGGGCGGTCAGGTCGTGGAGGTCGGCCATGGGTCGACGCTAGTCCCTCAGGCCGCGTTGGTCTCCGCGACGTAGTCGACCAACGTCTCCAGCGCGCCGCGCAGGCGGGCCTGGACCTCGGGGTCGTTGAGCACGTCGACGTCGATCGAGGTCTGCGAGACGGTGACGTCCTCGACCACGACCGCACCGGCGATCTTCGCCGAGAGGGCGGCGTGCTCGTGGGCCCACTTGCCGCCGTACGGGGTCGGCGTCACGCCGATGACACCGAACGGCTTGCCCGCGATCGCGCCCTGGCCGTAGGGCCGCGAGAGCCAGTCGATGGCGTTGTTGAGCACCGCCGGCATGGTGGCGTTGTACTCGGGGGTGACGACCAGGACGCGGTCGGCGGAAGCGACCTGCTCACGTACGGCGGTCGCCGCGGCGGGAGCGGAGGCGCCGTCGATGTCCTCGTTGTAGAACGGGACGTCGGCCAGGCCGTCGACGATCTCGATCTCGACGCCCGCGGGCGCCTGGGCCCGCAGCGACTCGGCGACCTGACGGTTCACGCTGTCGGCGCGGAGGCTTCCGACGAGCACGGCTACTCGGGTCATGACATTGCTCCTGAAGGTTGAGGGGACGAGCTTCAAGAGACGTAACCGGACCGTAGTCCGCTTTCATTCCCGCTTCGCGAAGAAAGTTTTCGCGCGGGCCCGAGCCCTAGGCTGACGTCATGAGCGCGGGTGACGAGGGCTGGACGAACGGCGGCGAGCTGCTGCCGATCCTCGGCCAGCCCCCGCGCGAGCGCAGCGACGCCGCCCGCAACCGCGACGCAGTCCTCTGCGCCGCCCAGCAGCTGATCGACCGCTGCGGGGTGGCCTCGGTGACGATGGACGCGGTGGCCGAGAAGGCCGGCGTCGGCAAGGGCACCGTGTTCCGCAGGTTCGGGAGCCGGGCAGGGCTGATGGCCCGCCTCCTCGACGAGTCCGAGGCCGCGTGGCAGGCACTGGTGATCAGCGGGCCCCCGCCGCTCGGCCCGGGAGCTCCCCCGCGGGAGCGGCTGATCGCCTTCGGCCGGTCCCGCCTGGTGACCAACCTGGAGCGCTCCGAGCTGCTGCTCGCGGCCTCGGGGGGCCCCGAGTCGCCGAACGGCGGCACCCAGCGCAGCTACGCGGCGTACTCGTTCACCGCCACGCACGTGCGCTACCTGCTCGGCGAGATCGGCGTGCGCGGCGACATCGCCCTGCTCGCCACCGCGCTGCTCGCTCCCCTGGAGGTGCCGATCCTGCGCCAGCAGATCGACATCGAGAACATGGACGTCGAGCGGGTCCTCGCCGGCTGGGAGGACCTGGTCGACCGCGTCGTGGGCTGAGGAGCTGGTCGAGCCGGCTGCACTCAGGCGCCGTGGCGCCGCAGGCCGAAGGTCAGGCCGTCGATGAGTGCCTCCCACGAGGCCTCGATGACGTTGTGCCCGACCCCGACCGTGACCCACGACGACTCGCCGTCGGAGGTCTCGATGAGCACCCGGGTGATGGCGTCGGTGCCGTGGCCCTGGTCGACGATGCGCACCTTGTAGTCGATCAGCTCGAACCGAACGACCTCGGGGTACAGCTGCTCGATCGCCTGGCGCAGCGCGTGGTCGAGCGCGTTGACCGGTCCGTTGCCCTCGCCGACCATCACCAGCCGCGAGCCGCCGGCCTGCAGCTTCACGGTGGCCTCCGAGCCCGCCTCGGCGCCCGGGGTGGAGTCGGTGATCACGCGCCACGACTCGACCTCGAAGTACGAGGGGCGCTGACCCTCCACGGACTCGGCCAGCAGCAGCTCGAAGGACGCGTCGGCGGCGTCGAAGGTGTAGCCGCGCTGCTCCATCTCCTTGACCTGTGCGGTCACCGCGGCGATCACCTCGGTGCCGAGGTCGAAGCCGAGCTCACGTCCCTTGAGCTCGATCGAGGCGCGGCCGGCCATGTCGGAGACCAGCAGGCGCATGTCGTTGCCGATGCCCTCGGGGTCCATGTGCTGGTAGAGGTTCGGGTCGACCTTGATCGCGCTGGCGTGCAGCCCCGCCTTGTGGGTGAACGCGCTGACCCCGACGTATGGCTGCCGCGACGCCGGCGGGAAGTTCGTCACGTCGGCGACCGCATGGGCGATACGCGTGGCGTCGCGAAGTCGTCCGGAGGGCAGCACCGAGCGGTCCAGCTTCAGCTCGAGGTTCGCCACCACCCAGACCAGGTCGGCGTTGCCGGTGCGCTCCCCGTAGCCGTT
>JBJMIO010000191.1:0-3941 GCA_045806765.1 Marmoricola sp. | reverse complement strand
GAGATCACCGAGATCACCGTCTTGGCGTTGAACGTCGAGTCGACGTAGAACTCACCGCGCGCGGCATCGACGGCCATCCCGTTCGTCGAGGTCGCCTGCGGGGCGAACGGCGTGACGGTGCCGGACGGGGTGATCCGCGACGTCGAGCCCTTGCCCAGGTCGCGGCTGACCACGAAGTCGCCGCCCGGGAGGCGGATCAGGCCGTTCGGCATCACCAACCCGGTCGCCACCGTGCTCACCACGCCGGTGTCGAGGTCGACCTTGTTGAGCTTGCCGTCAGCCTTGTTGAACGCACCCGAGGCGAGGCCGTTACCGCTGTTGAAGTACAGGGTGCGGCCGTCGAGCACCAGGCCGCCGGGTGAGGTCACCGCGGCCACCACGGTCGAGCGGACGCCTGCGACGCTGAGCCCGCGGATGGCACCGGGCTTGCCGGCGGCCGGGCTCTCGGAGAGCAGCATCGTGCCGGCGCCGTCGAAGGCGATGTTCTCCAGGGTGCTGAACCCGCGCGCGACCTGGGTCTTGGTCCACGCGGGACAGGCCACGGCCTGCGACGTGCCGACCGGGACGGCCAGCGCGGAGGTGGCGGCCAGCACGGTGACGGCCACTGCTGCACGGATCGATCGCACGGGTCCTCTTCTCCTCGCGGGCCCGATCCCTGGACGGATCCTAGGGCCGCGCACGAGCATCGCGCAGCAAGAGAGCGCTGGTCGCGGTGCACCTCACCGCCGGCGATCAGTCGCGCGCCCGCACCTCGAGGACCCGGAAACCCTTGGCGCTGGCCACCTTGTCCGTCGCGAAGCCCTGGTCGGTCAGCCATCCGGCGAGCGAGTCCGAGCCGAGGTTCTTGCCGACCACCAGCCGCGCCCGGCCGCCCGGGGCGAGGCGGGGCAGCCAGGTCAGCAGCAGCTCGTGCAGCGCCTCCTTGCCGATCCGGATGGGCGGGTTCGACCAGATCTCGTCGTACGTCGCCCCGGGGTCGACAGCGTCCGGCACGGCGGCGGTGAACCGGTCGGCCACGCCGAGCTGCTCGGCGTTCTCGTTGGCCAGCAGCACCGCGCGCTCGTTCACGTCGACCGCGGTGACCACGCACCCGGGGACCGCGATCGCGACCGCCAGACCGATCACCCCGTAGCCGCAGCCGAGGTCCAGGACGGTGCGCGCCTGCTGCGGCGGTCCCTGCTCGCGCAGCAGCACGCCGGTGCCGATGTCGAGACGGCCCTGGGCGAAGACGCCCGAGCCCGAGGTCAGCTCGAGCCAGTGACCCCAGACGTTGGTGCGCACCGGGATCCGCTTGAACGGTGCCTTCGGATCCGCGGTGAAGTAGTGCTCGTCGTCCGACATGTGTCCATCTTGCCGGTTAATCCACTGGCACCCCTGTTCTAGGCTCACGACGTGAGCGAGACACCGCGCCTGCCGATGATCCTGCTGTGCGCCCCCGAACACCCGGACGTCCTCCGCGAGCAGTTCGCCCGGTACGAGCGCGAGTACGCGGTCCGCGTGACCGACTCGTCGGCCTCGACCGCCGAGGCACTGAGCGCCGCCCGGGCCGAGGGACACCCGCTCGCCCTGCTGGTGACCGAGTCGCGTCTGCCCGACAGCGAGGTCCACCCGGCGCTGCACACCTGGCGCACCATCCTGCCGACGCCGCGGCGCGTCGTGGTCGCGTACTGGGACAACTTCATGGTCGACGCCGACGCCCTTCGCTCGGGCATGGCGACCGGCAAGTACGACGCGTTCCTGCTGATGCCGCGCGGCCTGCGCGACGAGGAGTTCCACACCGCGATCACCGAGCTGCTCTCCGACTGGGGATCGACCGTGGCCGCTCCCGAGGTGGCGGCGGCCGAGATCATCGCGGCCGAGGGCAGCACCCTGGTCCCCGCGGTGCGCGACTTCCTCGACCGGATGGGCATGCCGAGCGCGATCGTCGCGCCGGGCTCCGAGCGCGCCGAGGAGCTGCTCGCGGCGTACGACGGCCCGCGGGACCAGCCGATCTTCTCGCGCATCGGGCGCCCGCCGTTCCCGATCAGCTCGGTGCGCGACGTCGCCTCGCTGATCTACGGCACCCCCGGGGACATCGAGGTCGACACCGTGGTCGACCTCGTCGTCCTCGGTGCCGGACCCGCCGGTCTCGCGACCGCGGTGTACGGCTCCTCGGAAGGGCTCTCGACCGTGGTCATCGAGTCCGAGGCCATCGGCGGCCAGGCCGGGACGTCCTCGATGATCCGCAACTACCTCGGCTTCCCGCGCGGCATCTCCGGGATGCGCCTGGCCCAGCGCGCGCGCAACCAGGCGATCCGGTTCGGCACCCGGTTCTTCACCGGCTGGCCGGTGACCGAGCTGGTCCCGGGCGCCGCGGGCGAGCCGCACCTGGTCCGCACCGAGGGCGGCGACGTGCGCGCCCGCGCGGTGGTGATCTCCACCGGCGTGGACTACCGCCGGCTCGGTATCACCGCGCTCGAGGACCTGGTCGGCAAGGGCGTGCACTACGGCGCCGCGGTGAGCGCCGCGCGCGAGCTCGAGGGGTACGACGTCGTGGTGGTGGGCGGCGGGAACTCCGCCGGCCAGGCCGCGATCCACCTCGCCCGGTTCGCCCGCTCGGTGACCATCCTGGTGCGTCGCCCGGACCTCTCCGCGACGATGTCGGACTACCTGGTCCGCGAGATCGCCTACAACAACGTCATCCGCGTCCAGCCGTGCGGCCAGGTCGTCGACGGCGGTGGTGACGACCGGCTGCAGTGGATCAGCGTCCGCGACCTGAACACCGGCGAGGACACCCGCCACGAGGTCGCGGGGCTCTTCCTGCTGCTCGGCGCCGACCCCGGCTGCGCATGGTTGCCCGAGGACATCTGCCGTGACGAGCGCGGCTTCGTCCTCACCGGGCGCGACATCCCCAAGCGGCTCTGGCCCGGCGGTACGCCGCCGGCCAACCTCGAGACGGCCGTCCCGGGCATCTTCGCGGCCGGTGACGTCCGCGGCGGGTCGATGAAGCGGGTCGCGGCCGCCTCGGGTGAGGGCGCCTCGGTGATCCCGCTCGTGCACGCCTACCTGGGCAGCGCCTGAGGACCTACGTCAGGCTGCGCCGTGCCCGGGCCGTCTCGGCCTGGACCGCCAGGCCTTCGGCGTCGGGGTAGCCGACCTCCTCGAGCGTGAGACCGTGCGGCGGCGCGACGGTGACGCTCGGCGGGCGCACCCGGCCCGCCAGGACCTCGGCGGCCCACTCCGGCGCCTCGCGCCCTTCGCCCACCGCGGTCAGGCACCCGACCAGCGAGCGCACCATGCTGTGGCAGAACGCGTCCGCCCGGACGTCGGCGACCAGGATGCCCTCGACCCGTGACCAGCGGAGGTCCTGGAGCGTGCGGATCGAGGTCGCTCCCTCGCGGCGCTTGCAGAAGGCCGCGAAGTCGTGGAATCCGACCAGGTGCGCGGCGGCCTGGTTCATGGCCTCGAGGTCGAGCGGCCGGTTCCACGCCACCACGTGGTGGCGCTGCAGCGGATCGACGAGGGACGGGTCGTCGGCGATCCGGTAGGCGTAGCGGCGCCAGACCGCGCTGAACCGGGCGTCGAAGCCCGGCAGGGCCTCGGTGACCTCGTGCAGCCGGACATCGGGGTCCAGCACGCCGTTCAGGCGCCGGCGCAGCGCCTCGAGGGGGCTGTCCTCGGCGCGCGCCGCAGCGGTGAGCAGTACCGCCTCCTCGAGGTCCACGTGCGCCACCTGCCTGCGGGCGTGCACCCCGGCGTCGGTGCGTCCCGCGACCGTTACCGCGGCGCCCTCGGTGCGCAGCACCGTGTCCAGCGCGGCCTCCAGGGCCCCCTGCACCGTGCGGTGCGCCGGCTGCTTGGCCCAACCCGAGAAGCCGGTGCCGTCGTAGGCGAGGTCCAGGCGCAGTCTCACCGGTCCATCATGCCGTGCCGCTCCCCCGGGTTGGGCAGGGTCACGCGAG
>JBJMIO010000190.1:0-26347 GCA_045806765.1 Marmoricola sp. | reverse complement strand
GTCCTCATCGGTGCTGCGGACCTCGTAGGCGAACCTGAAGCCGGCGAGGTCGAGCTTCTCGGTCACCGTGCGGGCGTCCGCGCTGAAGGCGGGTGCTGCGGAGGACGAGGTCGGCGCGCCGTGCGCCGACGGTGCTGGCGTGGGGTCGGCGGCACGGGAGCCCAGGGCACCGTTGACGGCGAGCGCGCCCACGGCGAGGGCCACGGCGGTCGCCGGGACCGCCACGGGCGCGATCCGGCGCGGCGTACGGCGGCCGGTGTAGGTCAGGTCGCGGGTCCCGGAGCGGAACGCCGCTCCGAGCTCGCGGGTCAGGTCGTCATCGGTCAGCATCGGCGTGCTCCTTCTGCGGGTGGAGTGCGGCCCGGAGGTTCTCCAGGGCGCGCGAGGTCTGTGACTTGACGGTGCCGGTGGTGCACCCGAGCACGGCCGCGGTCTCCTCGACGCCGAGGTCGTCGAAGTAGCGCAGCACCAGCACGGCGCGCTGGCCGGGTGCCAGCGCGCGGGTCGCCCGGAGCAGCAGGTCGCGGTCCAGCAGGCCCTCGTCGGCCGACGCGGCCACGTCGACCTCCAGGGGCAGCTCGACCGGACGCCGCGCCAGCCGCCGCCAGCGGTCCTTGGCCAGGTTGACCACGACCCGGCGTGCGTATCCCTCCGGGCTCTCGCGGGCGACCCGCCACCGGCGCGCCGTGCGCATCAGCGCCGTCTGCACCAGGTCCTCGGCCTCGCCGCGGTCCCCGCACAGCAGGTACGCCGTGCGCAGCAGGCTGTCCGAGGACGCCTCGACGAACCCGTCGAAGGCCCTGCGGTCACGTGCGGGGATCACCGGTCATCTCGTCTCGTCACACCCCTCCAAACTCCACCCGAGGCGTCCAGGTTGTCACCTGGGTCGACGAACATGCCAAGACCCGGGGCATGCAGAGGGCCCCGCCACACCTGGTGACGGGGCCCTCCTTCAGCTTCGACGCCCTAGAGCGCGACCTCGACCTCGGCGACGACGCCCTTGGCGGCGGTCACCGTGGTGTCGACGGGCTCGGCCTGGGGCGCGAGGGTGCGCAGCGTCCACTCGCCGGGGCCGGCGAAGAACCGGAAGTGCCCGGTCGCCGAGGTCGGGACCTCAGCGGTGAACTCACCGGTCTTGTCGAGCAGGCGCACGTACGCCGTGCCGACGGGGTCGCCACCCTTGGTCACCTGGCCCTGGATGATCGCCTCCTTGGCGACGTCGATCCCGTCGAGGGAGAGACCGCCGGCGGTCGCGCCGCACATCAGGCTTCGCCAGGCTCGTCGCCGAGAGCCACCGGCACGCCGACCAGCGAGCCGTACTCGGTCCAGGAGCCGTCGTAGTTCTTGACGTTGTCCTGACCCAGCAGCTCCTTGAGGACGAACCAGGTGTGGCTCGAGCGCTCACCGATGCGGCAGTACGCGATGGTGTCCTTGTCCCAGTCCACGCCGGCCTCGGTGTAGATCTCGCGGAGCTCGTCGTCGGACTTGAAGGTGCCGTCGTCGTTGGCCGCCTTGCTCCACGGGACGCTGGCCGCGGTCGGGATGTGGCCCGCGCGCTGCGCCTGCTCCTGCGGGAGGTGCGCCGGTGCGAGCAGCCGGCCGGCGAACTCGTCGGGGCTGCGCACGTCGACCAGGTTCTGCTGGCCGATCGCCGCCACGACCTCGTCGCGGAACGCCCGGATCGAGCCGTCCTGCTCGGTGGCGGTGTAGGAGGTCGGGTCCAGCTTGACCGGCTCGTCGGTGAGCTCACGGGCGTCGAGCTCCCACTTCTTGCGGCCGCCGTCGAGGAGCTTGACGTCGGAGTGGCCGTAGAGCTTGAAGTACCAGTACGCGTAGGCCGCGAACCAGTTGTTGTTGCCGCCGTAGAGCACGACGGTGTGGTCGTTGCTCACGCCCTTCTCGGACAGCAGGGCCTCGAACTGCGCCTTGTTGACGAAGTCACGACGGACCTGGTCCTGCAGGTCGGTGGTCCAGTCGAGCTTGATGGCGCCCTGGATGTGGCTGCGGTCGTAGGCCGAGGTGTCCTCGTCGACCTCGATCAGGACCACCTTCGGGTCCTCGAGGTGCTCGGCTACCCAATCGGCGTTGACGAGTGCGGATTCGCGGCTCATGCGTCTACTTCTTCCTTGGTCGGTGCTGCTGGTGTGGTGGAGTCGTTGCGGTGGGTGGTGCGCTGGATGAGCAGGTACATCTCGCAGCCGAGGCAGTATCCGAAGACGGCGTTGAGGAACGCCGCCACGAAGGCCAAGGCTGCGAAGACGAAGCCCAGCGGATCGACGCCGGTCGCGAACGCGACCAGGGCGACGGCGCTGAAGACCAGACCGACGGTCTGGGCGAATCGGGGCGGGCGCGGGTCCTCCAGGTGCGAGGGCGGCGCGAGCCGGGGCCGGACCAGGTGCTTGAACACGTACGCCGTCGGGGTGTGCTGCACGCCCCGGCCGGCGCCGATCGCGAAGAACGCCGTCTGCACCGAGAGCAGCACGATCGCAGCGGTACCAGGCGCGGTCAGCAGGACCGCGACGAAGAGCGTCAACGTGACGCCCGCCGTGAACCGCGGGCCCCGCGGATCGATCTGGTTCTGGCTCATGTCCTTCTCCTGGATGCGCTGACGTGCTGCGGGACGGCGGCCGTGGCCGCCGGGCGATCCGGGTGGATCGCGGCAGGGCTGGTCAGACCCGGGACGAACCGCGCAGCGGTCGTCGTGACTTCGTGCTGGGTCCGGTCAGGACATTCGACACAGCGACGAGCGCACGCGGCAGTGGTCCACTGCGCGGCGCTTGGTCAGCATGGTCGAGAACATGATCAGAAGCCTAGGGCGAAGGTGGGCACGGCCGGAAACGCCAATCCCACATCGTGGGACTGCTGTCCACGATTCAAGATCCGACGCGGACCAGGATCTCCTCGAAGCGGTCCGCGCAGCCCTCCAGCGCGAACTCCCGCTCGGCCAGCGCGCGCGAGCTCTTGCCCAGCCGCGCCTGCTCCTCGGCATCCGAGAGCACGGAGGCGATCCACGCGGCCGCGGCCGGGACCGAGGAGTCCAGCGGCGGGACGACGCAACCCTCGACGCCCGAGACCAGCTGGGAGGCCAGGTTCTCAGCCGGCATCATGCCCACGATCGGGCGTCCGGCGCAGAGGTAGGACAACGTCTTGGACGGCACCGAGAACGCACCGGCGCTCTGCTCGAGCAGCACCATCAGCACGTCGCCCGAGCCGAGCACCTCGGAAAGGCGCTCGTAGGGCTGGAACGGCAGCAGCGTGAGCGGTACGCCGAGCCGCTCGGCCTCCGAGCGCAGCACGGGCTCCGCGGGACCCTCGTTGACCACGACGAGGCGGACCGGCCGGCCTGCGTCGGTGACCGCCCGGGCGAGGGCGACCAGCAGGGCCGGGTTGTGCTTGAGACCCAGCGTGCCGGAGTAGAGCAGCGTCTGGACGTCGTCGAGGCCCTGCTCGTGCGACCACGCGTTGCGGCGCTCGGTCGGCACGATCTCGTCCAGCGGAGCCCAGTTCGGGATCACGCTGGTCTTCGCACCGGTCCCCCACTCGCGGTGCACCTCGAGGAACGAGTCGGCGATCACGACGACCGCGGCGGCGCGGCGCGAGACCCAGCGCTCCAGGACGGTGAAGACGCCGGCGACCAGGCCGAAGGCGCGGCCGAGCTTCTCCCCGGCGAACGAGCGCACCGCGACGGCGTAGACGTCCTGGTGCCAGAGCACCCAGGGCTTGCGGAGCACCATCATGCCCAGCGCGAAGATCACCAGCGTCGGGATCTGGGCGTTGGACAGCATCGCGACGTCGGCCTTGGTGCGCCGGACCTGGGCGAGTAGCTCGAAGCCCATCCGGACCTCGAGGACGACCCGCTTGCCGAACCTGTCCTTCTCGATCGGCTCGCTCGGGCCCACCGGCTCGATGACCAGCGCTTCGCCGGGCTCGCTCTCCAGGCGACCCTTGCCCGAGACCCACGCCGGGGAGTAGGAGTGCGTCACCTGGTGGCCGCGTCGGGCCAGCTCACGACTCAGCTCGACCTGGAACGGGTGTCCGGCGAAGTCGTGGACGAGAAGGCGCATCCCGGGTCAGCCGAGGGAGCGCTTGACCTCGTCGTAGACCCACGCGTAGGTCTTCGCGAGGCCGTCGGCCAGCGTGATCGACGGCGCCCAGCCGTAGATCTCCTTGATCAGGGTGTTGTCGGAGTTGCGGCCGCGCACACCCTGCGGGGCGCTGAGGTCGTACTCGCGCTCGCACTTGATGCCGGCGATTCCCTCGACGATGTCGACCAGCTGGTTGATCGAGACGAGCTCGTCGGAACCCAGGTTGACCGGCTCGTTGCTGTCTCCCGCCAGGATCATCTGGGAGCCCTTGACGCAGTCGTCGATGTACATGAACGAGCGGGTCTGGTTGCCGTCGCCCCAGATGTCGATCTTGTGCTCGCCGGTGATCGCCGCGGTCGCGATCTTGCGGCAGACCGCGGCCGGTGCCTTCTCGCGGCCACCGGTCCAGGTGCCGTTCGGGCCGTAGACGTTGTGGTAGCGCGCCATCCGCGTGGTCAGACCGAAGTCTTCCTCGAAGTGACGGCACATCCGCTCGGTGAAGAGCTTCTCCCAGCCGTAGCCGTCCTCGGGCTGCGCCGGGTAGGCGTCGGCCTCGACCAGGGCGGTCACGTTCGGGTCGGTCTGCTTGCCGGCGGCGTACACGCAGGCAGAGGAGGAGAAGAAGAGGCGCTCGACGCCGTTGTCGCGGGCGCCCTCGAGCAGGTGGGTGCTGGTGAGCACGGTGAGCATGCACAGTGCCTTGTTGTTCTCGATGAAGCCCATGCCGCCCATGTCGGCCGCCAGCAGGTAGACCTCCTTGGCGCCCTCGGTTGCCTTCATCGCGTTCTCGAGCTTGGAGAGGTCCGCGACCTCGTTCTCGACTCCCTCGTGGACCTGGTACCACTCCTCGACCGGCTTGACGTCGACCGAGCGGACGCTCAGGCCCTGGCTGAGGAGGTCGGCGACCAGGTGGCCTCCGATGAAGCCGCCACCACCGGCGACCAGGACATCGACGTTGCTCACAGGATTCCTCCAGAATTCGTGGATCGGTGCGCACACCCAGCTGTGCGCGACCTGGGGAACCTAGCCGGTTCCGAGAATCAACTCTAGGTCGGGGGGTGGACCAGCGCAGCGAAATCCGGGAACGCGGGGATCCAGGCGTGCGAGCCGGCCGATAGGCTGCGCAGATCATGAAGCGCGCACTCATCACGGGCATCACCGGCCAGGACGGTTCGTACCTCGCCGAGCTGCTCCTGGGCAAGGGTTACGAGGTCCACGGCCTGGTCCGGCGCTCGTCCTCGATGAACCGTGGCCGCATCGACCACCTGCACACCAACCCGGCGCTGCACCTGCACTACGGCGACCTGACCGACGGCGTCGGCCTGGTCAACCTGATCCGCTCGATCCTGCCCGACGAGGTCTACAACCTCGGCGCGCAGAGCCATGTGAAGGTCTCGTTCGACATGCCTGACTACACGGCGTCCACCAACTCGATCGGCACGCTCAACCTGCTCGAGGCGATCCGCGCCGCCGGCCTCGACTGCAAGTTCTACCAAGCCTCGACCTCGGAGATGTTCGGCTCGACGCCGCCGCCGCAGGACGAGGAGTCCAAGTTCCACCCGCGCTCGCCGTACGGCGCCTCGAAGCTGCAGGCGCACTGGGTCACGGTGAACTACCGCGAGGCCTACGGGCTCTTCACGGTCTCGGGGATCCTGTTCAACCACGAGTCCCCGCGGCGCGGCGAGAACTTCGTGACCCGCAAGATCACCAAGGCCGTCGCGGCCATCGCCGCCGGCATCCAGGACCACGTCGAGCTCGGCAACCTCGACGCCGTGCGCGACTGGGGCTTCGCGCCGGAGTACGTCGAGGGCATGTGGCGGATGCTGCAGGCCGACGAGCCCGGTGACTACGTGCTGGCCACCGGTGTCGGCCACACCGTGCGCGAGTTCTGCGAGGCCGCGTTCTCGCACGCGGGCCTGGAGTGGCGCGACCACGTGAAGTACAACGACGGCTTCGAGCGCCCCTCGGAGGTCGATGCGCTGATCGGCGATGCCAGCCGCGCGCACGAGCTCCTCGGCTGGAAGGCGACCACGACCGCGCTCGACCTCGCCCGCCTCATGGTCGACGCTGACCGCCAGGACGTGCAGCGCCTGCTGACGCGCGACTGAGCCTCCCCTCGGCCGGTTGCGTTTTACGACCGCGCGTCCGCGCTCGTCAGTAAGGTGGCGCGGAGCCGGGGCACGCCCGGCGAGGGGGAACCGAGGAATGAACTCAGTGCCGCTGCCGCACCCGGTGCGGGTCCTGGTCAAGGGCTCGTCGCTGGTCGTCATGACCCCGGACTGGAACGGCGAGCCCGGCGAGTACTCGTTCCCCCGCTGGATCCAGAACGGTCTTCTCGACCGGGGCCGGCCGTGCGAGATCGACAACCGCGGGGTGCCCGGCGAGCTGACCCGCTCCGCCTTCCGTCGCTGGGAGTCGGAGGTGATGGCGACCTCCCCGGACGCGGTCGTCTACGGCTACGCCTACTACGAGTGCATCCACGGCCTGCTCCCGCACTGGCTCGAACGACACGTCAACAAGTACGACGGACGCACCGGGCCGCTGCGCACGCGCTACCGCGGCTGGTTGTTGCGGCCGGTCTGGAAGGTGCTGGCCCAGAGCCAGCGCCTGCTCGACGGGTACGTCGCGGACCGGCTCTTCCGGCGGCGTACGCACCGGATCATCAAGAACTACGAGCTGCTGATCACCCGGACCCGCACGCTGTCCCCCGGCAGCCCGCTGGTCTTCGTGCTCGCGCTGTTCGGGCCCGGCGGGAAGGCCGGCAGCTGGTTCCCCGGGATGCAGTCGCGGATCGATGCCATGAACCTGGCGCTCGCAGCGATGGTCGAGCGGCTCGCCGACCCGGGTGTCCGGCTGGTCCCGGTGCACACGCTGGCCGAGCAGCTCGACCCCGGCGAGGACCCGGTCCCCGACGGGTTGCACTACTCCCCCCGGATGCGCCGGATCATCGGCGACTGGATCGCCGCCGAGATCGACGCGGGCGCGCCGGCGCGGCGCACCTAGCCGCGAATTCTGCTGCTGAACGGCGTACCGCGTCGGTAATATTGGACCTCGCGCACCCGCCGCCGCACCTCTGGAGAGACCACCCTGATGGCCCAGCCGCTCCCGCTGCCGATCCGTGTCCTGGTCAAGGGCGCGTCGCTGACGCACGACATCTCCGCCCGCCCCCAGCTGCGCGAGGACTTCATCTTCAGCCGGGTCATCGAGGAGTCCCTGCTGGCCTCCGGGCACGGCGCGACCGTGTGGACCTCAGCGGTCGCCAGCCAGCCGACCGGGCACATCTTCCGGACCTGGGAGAAGGAGATCAAGGCCTGGTCGCCGGACGTCGTGGTGCTCAACGCCGGCTACTACGAACCCGTGCACCTGTTCCTGCCGCGCTGGCTGGAGCGGCACGCGAATTCGCTGAAGGCACGCCCCGGCAGGGTCCGCAACCTGTACCGCCAGTACGCGCTGCGCCCGGTCTGGAAGAGCCTGGCGAAGCTGCAGCGCGCGCTCGACAAGCGCATCGGCGGCCGGTTCTTCGGCGGTCAGGTACGCCGTGCCGAGGCCGACCTGCGCGCCTACATCGACCGCACCCGCGAGGTCGGGCGCCCGCTGATCATGATCTTCGAGTTCCTGCGTCCCGGGGCGCGCGGTCGCGACTGGTTCCCCGGCATGGAGGAACGCGTCGAGATGATGAACGTGATGCTGCGCCGGATGGTCGCCGAGTACGCCGACCCCGACGTCGTCCTGGTCAGGATCCCCGAGATCGTCGAGCGCCACCTCGCGCCCGGCACCGAGCCGAACAACGACGGCTTCCACTACAACCCCGACGTGCACCGCTTCATCGGCGAGGAGATCGCTGACGACATCCGGGCCTGGGCGAAGCAGTACCCGAGGCTCCAGCCGAGGGACTAGCAGTACTGCCCGAGGCTCCAGCCGAGGGACTGACGGACCTCAGCCGACGCGCTGGAGCCAGAGCGAGGACGGCGGGTTCGGGTCGTGGCGCAGGGGCGTGTAGTCCTCGAAGCGGTCGAGCAGGAACTGCTCGTCGTAGTGGCGGACCATCGGGGTGGAGAGCTGGACCTCGAAGGCACTGTTGAAGGCCAGGAACGCCTGCACGACCATCGCCTCCTGCCAGTAGACCGGGGGCCGCTCGCCGAAGATCCAGGTGTCGGCCGGGAACGGGGTGTTGTAGGGGAAGTGCACGTCGTGGATGTGCACCAGGACCCCCGGCTTGATCCGCGGCAGCACCTCGAGGAAGAGGTAGGCAACGTCGCTGTCGATCTTGAGCGCGTGCGAGGAGTCGATGAACAGCACGTCGCCTGCCTCGAGCTCCTCGAAGCGCTCGACGGGGACGTCCTGGACGAAGCCCTCGATCAGGTCGAAGCCCTCGATGGTGCGCAGGGCGTCGTAGGGGTAGGGCTCGATGCAGGTGATCGACATCGGCGAGCCGTCGGCGGCGTTCTGCTGAGCCGCGATGCTGGCGTAGTACGTCGAGAGCCCGGAGCCGACCTCGAGGTAGCGCTGCGGCTTGGCCTCGCGGACCTTGTAGTACAGCGTCCTGGCGTCGAAGGCGGGGTAGCCGGGACCGAAGCCGCGCGCGGAGTTGGCGGCGTGGTCACCGGCGACGCGGCGGAACTCCTCCTCCCAGCTGTCGGCCAGCTGGCCGAGGGTCTTGGAGAGGACGTTCACGTTCGCCTCGACGCCGACCAGGTCGCTGGGGCGCTCCCAGCGGGCACGGTTCGCCTTCAGCTCCGAGAGCACCGGGAGGGTGGAGTAGTAGTCCTTCTTGCCGACCACGTTCTGGCCCAGCAGGCCGAAGAACCAGTGCGTGAAGCGGATCCGCGAGCGACGCAGACCGAACATCAGGCGGTCGAGGACCTCGACCAGGCCCATCGGGACGACCTTGGCGACACGCTGCTTGAGCGACAGCGGAACGGACGTGGACGTGGACATGCGCGAGCGCTCCCTTGCACCCCCGTGCTGATTTCCCAGAGAAAGACGCTCCCCCGCGTCTTTACGAGACCGAGAATACCGGAACCGGGTGACTGCAGTGTTACCGGCCGGAAACTTTTGGGGTCCTCACAGGGACTCAGAGCCGGAAGAAGACCCCGTCGGCCTGCAGCATCTGCCCCGACTCCGCGGCCCAGCCCTGCTCGACGCCGACCATCTGGAAACCCGCGGCGTAGGCGAGGCCGATGGCGTCGTCGATGAGCATGCCTCCCTCGTAGAGGGAGATGAAGGAGAGCTCGAGCTGGAGACCCTGGCAGCGGGCCAGCGTCTTCTCGGCACCGGCGAGCACCTCGCGCTCGAAACCCTGGGCGTCGATCTTCAGGTAGATCCGGCTCTGCGGCGAGGCGACCTCGTCGATCACGTCGTCCAGGCGCTCGACGACGACCTTCTGCTGGCCCACGATGCCGACGCTCGGCTCGGCCTCGGTGTGCGCGCTGCCCATCTGCAGCAACGAGCTGCTGTCGCTGTTGGAGGCGATGTTGATCACCGACTCGCCCGCCTCGCTGCCCAGCGCCGCCTGGCGGGTGCGCCAGCGGCCGTCGGCGGCAGCGACCTTGCCGAGCTCGGCGTAGGCGGTGTCGAGGGGCTCGAAGGAGACGATGTCGCCGGCGTAGCCGAACTTGCGCAGCTGCACGCCGTACCCGCCGGTGGCCGCACCGACGTCGATGACCAGGTCGATCCGGTGCTCGGCGAGCATCCGGGCGCGTCGCAGCGCCGGGTGGCGGCGGACCTCGAAGCCCCGGTCGTACATGAACATCAGGGCCTTGCTGGTCAACGACACGGCGGGGGCTCCTTCGCTACGAGGTCAGGCCACCGTCGACGACGATGACCTGGCCGGTCAGGTAGGTGTTCGCAGGGTCGGTGAGGAACTGGCAGACGCGCGCGATGTCCTCGGGGTCGCCGAGCCGGCCCGCGGGAGTACGCCGCGTGATCTGGCCGAGCTGCTCCTCGTCGAGGCCGTGGCTCATCTCGGTGCGCAGGTAGCCCGGCGCGATGCCGTTGACCACGATGCCGCGCGAACCCAGCTCGTGGGCCAGCGCCCGGGTCAGGCCGTCCAGCGCCGCCTTGGTGGCGCTGTAGGTCGCCAGGCCGCGGTAGCCGGAGAGGCCGACGATCGAGGAGATGTTCACGATGTAGCCGCTGCGCCGCGCGAGCATCCGCTTGGCCACCGCGCGGGCGACGTAGAGGGATCCCTTGAGGTTGAGGTCCACGACGGTGTCGATGTCGTCGTCGGAGAACATCGAGTGGATGCCGTCCCGGGCGACCCCGGCGTTGTTGATCAGGACGTCGACGCGACCCCACCTGTCGATCACGGACTTCACGAAGGCATTGGCGTCCGCGGACTTCGCCAGGTCGGCCGCGCCCCACAGGAAGCGGTCGGCGGTGGCAGGGTCGGACTGCCACGCCTCGACCTCGGGCGTGATCGAGCGGGCGCAGGTCGCGACCAGGTCGCCGGACTCGAGGTAGGAGCGCACGATGCCGGCGCCCAGGCCACGGCTGCCGCCGGTGATGACGACGACGCGAGGGGTGCTCACGGTCTCGCTCATGCGGCGTAGAACGCGAGGATGTCACCGACGGTCTGCGGCATCTCCGCCTCCGCGAAAGGGTCGGCGCCGTGGTCGTCCTCGAGGATCGCGGAGAGCTCGGCGGTCTCCAGGGAGTCCAGGCCGATGCCGTCGGCGTACAGCGGCAGGTCGGCGGAGAGTGCCTCGGGCATCTTCTCGATCCGGATCAGGAAGTCCTTGATCGTCTGCTCGACATCGGCGGGTGCGGTGCTCATGCGGCGATTTCCGGTTCTGTGAAGAGGTCGCGGGACACTGGTCGTGGGAACGACGAGACCCTAGCCCAATCCGACCGCGCGGCCCGGGGGTTCGCCAGATTGAGACGGGGCTCTCAGAGCGCGCCGAGGGCGCCGAGCACCTGTTGCTTCGTGGGCGCCCCGGTGGCCCGGGTGACCTCGGCACCGGAGCGGTCCAGGATCAGCGTGGTGGGCGTGCGCAGGATGCCGAGGCGGCGTACGACGTCGAGGTGGTGCTCGGCGTCGACCTCGAGGTGCCGGACTCCCGGGACGACCGCAGCGACCTCCTCCAGGACGCGGCGGGTCGCGCGGCACGGGGCGCAGAACGCGGAGGAGAACTGCAGCAGCGTCCAGGACTCGCCGAGCTCCGCGGCCCAGGGAGTGCCCTCCAGCACCGAGGCAGCCTCTCTCGAGACCTCGGGACCCCCGGCACCGCGGACGCGGTGCGTGCCGGCGAAACGGCCGTCGGTGGAGGCGCGGTAGAGCCCGAAGGCCAGCGCGAGGAGGACGGCCGCGACCAGGACCCAGGCACCGGTGCTCATGAGGGTCTCAACGTGGCTGGCGGGGATTGATTCCCGTTCGTGCTCAGCCCCCGGCGCTGCACTCTCAGCCCCCCGCGCTCCACGACCCTCAGCCTCCGGCAAAGGGCGGGAGGAACTCCACCGTCATCCCCGGTTCGACCAGCACTGCACCGGGCTCCGCGGAGGAGACCGGCTGGTCCCCGAGCAGCACCGAGCAGGAGGCGAGCACGGCCGCCGCCCGGCTCGAAGCGCCCCCGTGGCGCGCGACCGCGCCGTCGACGAGCGCCGCCAGCGTGACCGCTCCGGGGACCTCGACGCTCTCCTCGGTGAGACCGGTGGCTGCCCGTGCTGCGGCCCAGTAGCGCAGGGTCACCCGTCCGCCTGCTGGTTGGTCCTGCACAGGTGCGGGTCTCATGTCCGATATCCTCGCGTATCGATCGTCCAGGATCGACTGCGTCAGACGGGAGGTACCCGGTGAGCATGCTGTTGTTGCTGACCAGCGCCCTGCAGCCGTCCGCGGAGGTGCTCCCCGGACTGGCTCTGCTGCCTCACCAGGTCAAGATCATGCCGGCCGAGGGCAGCGCCCTGCTCGAGGCACCGGCCGCCGACCTCATCCTGATCGACGGTCGCCGCGACCTGGCGCACGCTCGCGACCTGTGCCGCCTGATCCGCACCACCGGCTCGGACAGCCCGGTGATGCTCATCGTCACCGAGGGCGGCCTGGCCGTGGTCGCCGCCGACTGGGGCATCGACGACGTGCTGCTGGTCTCCGCGGGACCCGCCGAGATCGACGCGCGGCTCCGCATCGCGCTCGGCCGCCTCGAGGGCGCCCGCGACGGCAACGATCCCGAGGCGCACATCATCCGCGGTGGCGAGGTGGTCGTCGACGAGGCGACGTACACCGCGAAGCTGGGACGCCGCACGCTCGACCTGACGTTCAAGGAGTTCGAGCTGCTCAAGTACCTGGTGCAGCACCCGGGCCGGGTCTTCACCCGCGAGCAGCTGCTCCAGGAGGTGTGGGGTTACGACTACTTCGGCGGCACGCGTACCGTCGACGTGCACGTGCGCAGGTTGCGCGCCAAGCTCGGCCCCGAGAACGAGTCGCTGATCGGGACCGTCCGCAACGTCGGCTACCGGTTCGTGCTGCCCCCCAAGGACAAGACCCGCGAGCTCGAGGACGTACCAGCCACGTGAGCATCACCAAGATCGACCCGGACGCCTTCGACTCCGGGTCCGGTACCGGTCCGGCCGCGGAGGTGCGTCGCATCGCCGAGGCCTGCGACCTGGCCGACGGCATCATCACGCTCAACGAGCAGGCCTGCCTGCAGCTGAAGTACCGCGGCCTCCGCGACGCCTCGCTGTGGCTGGGCGAGGAGGGCTTCGCCCTGCTGCACGGTCAGATCCTCGACCTCGCCGTGCACCCGATGGCGCGCAACCGCGGCACCGGCACCGAGCTCGCGCGCCTGGCGCTCGCCGAGGCCGCCCGCACGACCGGGCGCATCGAGGCCTGGTCCCACGGTGACCACCCCTGCGCCGGCCGCGTCGCCGCGCGCCTGGGCGTGCCGAAGGCGCGCGAGCTGCGGATCATGTCGCGCCCGACGGCCCTGCCGGTCACTCCGATCGCCCCGCCGCCGGGCGTCCGGGTGCGCACCTTCACCCCGGAGGACGAGGCTGCGCTGCTCGAGGTCAACGCCGCCGCGTTCTCCCACCACCCCGAGCAGGGGCACATGAGCCACGAGGACTTCGTCGAGCGCACCAAGGAGGCCTGGTTCGACGCCGACGGCCTGTTCCTCGCGGTGCCCGAGGACGACGACCGCGAGATCCTCGGCTTCCACTGGACCAAGGTGCACGTCGACGAGAACCCGCCGTACGGCGAGGTGTACGTCGTGGCGGCGAACCCGAAGGCGGCCGGTCGCGGGCTCGGCAGCGTGCTGACCAACGTCGGGCTCGCACACCTCGCCACCCGCGGGGTCGAGGACGTGATCCTCTACGTCGACGGCGACAACGCACCCGCGATCGCGGTCTACGAGCGCCAGGGCTTCACGACGATCCGCACCGAGGTGCAGTACCGCGGCGCCGTACCGGCCGCCCTGTGACCGACCCCCGCGAACGCCGCCTGCGCTGGCTCGTCTTCGGCGGCGTCACCGCCGGCCTGCTGGTGATGCTGGTGGTCTTCGTCGTCGTGGGCAACCTGGCCCGGTGAGGGCTCAGGTTTCACCGGGTACCCGGTGAAACCAGGCGAGACGTAAGCAACTGAGTCCGTTTCGCCGAGTTTGACGTCGCTCGCGGGCCGATCAGCCGCCGGAGACCCCCGCGGATCAGGCCAGGGCGGCGCGCAGCTTGTCCGCGATGTCGGCCGCGTTCGCCCGGGACTCGCGTCCGACCCCGACGATGTTGAAGAAGCCGTGGATCATCGCGGGGTAGCGCTGTACCTCGACCTTGACCCCGTTCGCCCGCATCAGCTCGGCGTAGGCCTCGCCCTCGTCGCGCAGCGGGTCGAAGCCGGCGGTGGCCACGAACGCCGGCGCGAGCCCCTCGGGCAGGTCGGTGCGGCAGCCCGGTGACCCGAGCGGGTCGGACTTCGCGGCCTCGTCGGGGAAGTACCAGGCAGTCAGCCGGTCCATCCCCTCCTTGGTCAGGAAGAAGCCGCCGCCGTCGAAGAGCTCCTTGCTGCGCGAGCGGGTCAGGAAGTCGGTCACCGGGTAGATCAGCAGCTGGAACGCCATCGGCAGACCCTGCTCGGCCGCCTGAATCGCCGTGGTGATCGAGAGCAGACCGCCCGCGGAGTCGCCGCCGACCGCGAGGCGGTCAGGGTCGGCGTTGAGCTCATCGGTGTGCTCGACCATCCACCGGTACGCCGCGATGCAGTCGCGCACCGCCGCCGGGTAGGGGTGCTCGGGCGCGAGCCGGTAGTCGATCGAGAGCACCTGTACGCCGGAGCGCTCGGCCAGCGCGCGGCAGGCGCCGTCGTGGCTCTCGATGTCGCCCAGCGCCATCCCGCCGCCGTGGATGAACATCAGCGTCGGCACCGGGTCGGCCCCCAGCCGCGAGGAGGGGATGTAGAGCCGGGCGGCCAGCGGGCCGTCGGCACCGTCGACCACCAGGTCCCGCAGTGCTCCGACGGGCTGGCGGCCGGCCACCATCCGGGCCTGGGTCACCGTGACCGGACGCGCCTCCTCGGGTGACATGCCCACACCCAGGGGCGGCTGCTTGGTGATCTCCTGCAGCTTCAGGAGCATCTGGGTCTCCGCGGCCAGCGTCTGGCCGTCCAGCACGACCGGCTTGCGCAGCAGGGTGCGCTGGACACGCTCGGGCAGGGCCATCGCCGCACGCAGGACAGCGGTCTCGACAGCGATCTGGATCCGCGACATGGCGCCAAACTACTTCACCGGATGTTCACGCGGTGCTGTCACACTGCGCCCATGACGACCGAGACCTTCGGGTCCGGCCCCGATGACGGGCCCCTCGAGACGACCCTGCGCGTGGTCGCGCCGTTCGACGTCGACCCGCCGTACGAGCCGGAGACCCACGACCTCGCGGAGACCTTCCCGGACCGGTTCCTGGACCGCGAGCTCTCCTGGCTGCGGTTCAACCAGCGCGTCCTCGAGCTCGCCGAGGATCCGCAGATCCCCTTGCTCGAGCGCGCCCGGTTCCTGGCCATCTTCGCCAGCAACCTCGACGAGTTCTTCATGGTCCGCGTCGCCGGCCTCAAGCGCCGCATCGCCGCGGGTGTGGCCGTCCGTGCAGCGTCCGGCCTGATGCCCAAGGACGTCCTCGAGCAGATCTGGGCCGAGACCGCCGTGCTGATGTCGCGGCACGCGCAGGTCTTCCGCACCCACGTCATCCCCGACCTGATCGAGCAGGGCATCGAGCTGGTCCGCTGGGACGACCTCGACCGCGACGAGCAGCGCGCCTGCAAGCGCGTCTTCAAGGAGCGGATCTTCCCGGTCCTCACCCCGCTGGCCGTCGACCCCGCGCACCCGTTCCCCTACATCTCCGGTCTCTCGCTGAACCTCGCCGTCCTGGTGGAGAACCCGAAGACGGGCAAGGAGCACTTCGCCCGCGTGAAGGTGCCCCAGAGCTTCGCGCGCTTCATCGCGCTCGGCAACCAGCGGTTCGTGCCGCTCGAGGACGTGATCGGGGAGCACCTCAAGCGACTCTTCCCCGGCATGGAGGTCAAGGCGGTCCACACCTTCCGCGTGACCCGCAACGAGGACCTCGAGGTCGAGGAGGACGACGCCGAGAACCTGCTCAAGGCCCTGGAGAAGGAGCTGCTGCGGCGCCGCTTCGGACCTCCGGTGCGTCTCGAGGTCGAGGAGACGATCGATGACCACGTGCTCCAGCTGCTGGTCTCCGAGCTCGGAGTCACCGATGCCGAGGTCTTCCGCCTCCCCGGCCCGCTGGATCTGCGCGGCCTGCACGACATCGCCGACCTCGACCGCGGTGACCTGAAGTACGACGCGTTCCTGCCCACGACCCACAAGCTGCTGGCGCCGGTCGAGTCGTCCTCTCCGGTCGACGTCTTCAAGGCGGTCGGTCGCGGCGACGTGCTGCTGCACCACCCCTACGACTCGTTCGCGACCTCGGTGCAGCGCTTCATCGAGCAGGCGGCCGCCGATCCGCACGTGCTGGCGATCAAGCAGACCCTGTACCGCACCTCGGGCGACTCCCCGATCATCGACGCCCTCGTCGATGCTGCGGAGGCCGGCAAGCAGGTGCTGGTGATCGTGGAGATCAAGGCACGCTTCGACGAGCAGGCCAACATCCGCTGGGCCCGCAAGCTCGAGCAGGCCGGCTGCCACGTCGTCTACGGCCTGGTCGGGCTCAAGACGCACTGCAAGCTGGCGATGGTGGTGCGCGAGGAGGGTGACGGGATCCGTCGCTACACCCACATCGGCACCGGCAACTACAACCCGAAGACTGCGCGGATGTACGAGGACTTCGGGCTCCTGACCACCGACGAGGCGATCGGCGAGGATGTCGCGCACCTGTTCAACAACCTCTCCGGCTGGTCGCGCAACGCCTCCTACGAACAGCTCATGGTCGCGCCGGACTCGGTGCGCTCAGGGCTGGCTGACCGGATCCACGCCGAGATCGCGAACCACCAGGCCGGTCTGCCCTCGGGCATCCGGCTCAAGGCGAACTCGATCGTCGACGAGGCGCTGATCGACGAGCTCTACCGCGCCTCGCGTGCCGGTGTGCCCATCGAGCTGGTCGTCCGCGGCATCTGCGCGGTGCGGCCCGGCGTACCGGGGCTGAGCGAGACGATCACGGTCCGCTCGATCCTGGGCCGCTTCCTCGAGCACAGCCGGGTCTACTGGTTCGCCAACGGCGGTGAGCCGGAGGCCTTCATCGGCTCGGCAGACCTGATGCACCGCAACCTCGACCGACGCGTCGAGGTGCTCGTCAAGCTCCCCAGCCGCGAGCTGGTCGAGAAGGTCTCCAACGTGCTGGACCAGGCGTTCGACCCGCACACCGCGGCGTGGCTCCTGGGTTCCGACGGAGCCTGGACGGCGCACACCTCGCCGGACGAGGAGCCGCTGACGAACCTGCAGGACGCCCTGGTCACGCGTCGCCGTCGTCGCCGCTGACCGCACTTCGCCGGTTGCCCGGTGAGCCCGTTCGCCCGGCGGTAGGGTCGCGCCAGGCGCGTCTGGGAGCGCCGCTGACCGAAGGGACCACGATGCGGGAGTACGGGCCGGGCAACCCCCTGGTCTTCAGCCACATCCCGAAGACCGCCGGTACGTCGCTGACCGCCGCGCTGCACGATGCGCTGGAACCGGGGGTGTTCGTGCAGGGCATGGACCAGAGCCTGGCCGGCGACTACGAGGAGTTCGACCAGTTCAGCACGGTCGCGCGCGACATGATGTACCTCTCCCCCGAGGAGATCCCGGCCGACGCGACCCTGGTCGCCGGCCACATCGGCCCGGCCACGACAATGGCGCGGTTCCCCGGCGCCGACCACATCACCATCCTGCGCAACCCGCGCTCGCGGCTGATCTCCCAGTGGATGCACAGCCGCTCGCTGACCGAGTTCGACATCCGGCACTGGGGACCCGGCGCCGAGGCGTTCCGGGTCGGCTGGCTGCCGCTGCACGACTACCTGCAGCACCGGCTGGTGGCGACCAACACCGACAACACCATCGCCCGGTTCCTGGCCTGGCCGCACCCGCTGATGCCGGGCAGCGACTTCATCGATCCCGCTCACGACGACGACATCACCGAGGCCGCGATCGCCCGCCTCGACGCGATGGCGCACGTCGACGTCGTCGAGAACCCCGACTTCGTGGCGGCCCTCGGCACCTGGCTCGGAAGCCCGCTCTCCGAGACCCGGCTCAACGAGCGTGCCTTCGTCCCCAAGCGGATGCGTCCCGACTTCGCCGCGGAGCTGGACGACCGCACCACCGAGCTGATGGCCAGCCGTACCCGCATCGACGAGCGCCTGTGG
This sequence comes from Marmoricola sp., assembly GCA_045806765.1. GTDB lineage: Bacteria > Actinomycetota > Actinomycetes > Propionibacteriales > Nocardioidaceae > Marmoricola. The sequence continues at coordinate 8,500 of JBJMIO010000190.1, read as the reverse complement.
CACCACGTGGCCGCGCGCGTGCTGCCCGGGGCAGACCTCGACGCGGTGCTGGCGACCTCGTTCGAGCGCGCCCTGGACCGCTACCTCGAGTCGTTCAAGAACCCGGCGCCCAAGGGCCGTCCGGTACGCCGCGCGGTGGCGTTCGCCTACAACACGATCAAGCGCTGACCGCGGCGATCAGCAGGTCGCGAACAGCACCGGCCCGGAGTCGTAGGCCGAGAGCAGGTACCCGGTCCTCGCCGTCGGGGTCAGCCGCAGCTGCACCGTCGGCCCGTCGGTCCGCGAGGACCGCAGGGTCATGTCGTCGCTGAAGGCACCGCCACGCCCGGGTGCGTCCCCGACGATGAGCCGTGCCCGGGCACGCAGGTTCTCCTTCGCCTCGGAGGAGTTCTCGAAGAGCTCGGAGATGCTCAGCGAGCGGTCGCCGGCCATGCTCATCACGAGCCCGTCGAGCGGTGTGACCTTGCCGGCCTTCTCCAGCAGTGCCGCCGCCTGGTCCTGGTCGTCCTGACCCGCGGAGGACATCGCCAGGTCGTTGCAGGCGAAGTCGCGGGTCCACATCATCGCCGCGGCCGGCTCGTGCAGCGGCGCGACGACCTGGCGCGCGGACTTCAGGTCGCCCAGCGACTTCGCCTTGCCCTGGACCACCTTGACGGTGCTGGCGGCGTACGAGCTCTGGTCGCTGGTGACGATGAGGTGCTGGTCGGCCAGCACGGCGACGTACTGGAGCTCGGGGGTGATCGTGGGGTCGATGGCCGCGACCAGGTCGACACCGCCCTTCCAGACGCCGGTCCGGCTGCCCGGCTTGGTGAAGCCGAGCCGGTCGAGGTGGTCGGTCACGACGCCGAAGTCGAAGCCGTCCGGCATCCGCAGCACCATCACCGCGCCCTGGTCGGACTGCCCGTAGGCCTCCCAGTCCGCGTTGCCCGGGGAGAAGCCGAAGTAGCGCTGCAGCGCGGCGGCGGCATCACCGATGCTCGAGGCCGAGGAGAGGTCGGCGTCGTAGGCCTTGCCGACCATCGTGGCCACGGCGCCGGGATCGGGGTCCATGCCAAGGTGCGCGCCGACCGCCGAGCGCACCGATCGCCAGTCGGTGAACGCCAGCCGCTTGGTCGCCGAGGGCACCACGTTCAGCGCCCGGCTCAGGTCCGTGCGGTGCTTCTCGACCCAGATCCGGTGGGCGACCACGACGACACCGAGGAGCACCACGACAGCGATCACCACAGCGACGACCCGCCGACCACGACCCACGACTTCCCCAATTGCTCGACTGCCGGTGAGACTAGCGTCATGGCCCCGAAGGACCAGCCGGACGGCGAGGACAGCACCGCTCGCGGACCCGACGTGATCGCCGCCGGAGCGGTCGTGCTGCGCCGGTCCGGCAGCCGCGAGGTGCTCCTGGTGCACCGTCCGAAGTACGACGACTGGTCCTGGCCCAAGGGCAAGCGCGACCCGGGCGAGCACGTGACCGCCACCGCGTTCCGCGAGGTCCTCGAGGAGACCGGTGTGGAGATACGGCTCGGGCGGCCGCTGACCCCGCAGGTGTACGCCGTCTCCGGCGGCAGGGCGAAGACCGTGCACTACTGGATCGGCCGCGTGGTCGGCGACTCCGACGTCTCGGGCTACCAGGCCAACGAGGAGATCGACCAGGTCGGCTGGTTCAGCCTCGACAAGGCCCGGGCCCGGCTGACCTACGCCGATGACGTCCAGCTCCTCGACGAGGTCGAGACGCAGCTCCGGAAGACCTCGACGCTCATCGTGCTGCGGCATGCCCGGGCCACCAAGCGCGGCACCTGGAAGGGCCCCGACGACGACCGGCCGCTGACCACCGTGGGCCGCAGCCAGGCCGGGAGCCTGATCCCGGTGCTCTCGGCGTACGGCGTGACCCGGATCGTCTCCTCCGACAGCCAGCGCTGCCTGCGCACGGTCGCGCCGTACGCCAAGGACCACGTGCTCGCCATCGAGGCGGTCCCCGGCATCAACGAGGAGGACTCGACCGCCATCACCGTGGGGTCGGTCGTGGAGAGCCTGCTGGCCGGCAAGGAGAACGCGGTCGTGTGCAGCCACCGGCCGGTGCTGCCGCAGATCCTGCAGGCCCTGGGCATCGAGGAGGAGCCGCTGGGCCCCGGGGAGATGGTCGTGTGCCACCACCGCAAGGGAAGGGTCCTCGCGACCGAGCGCTACCTGGTCCGCTGAGGCCGATCCGGAGCCGCGTGGGTGTGACCGGCCTCTCTTCCTGCGGGTTTCACGCTCACCCGGGACCACATGGCCGTCTCGCGTTCACCTCGCGTTCACCTGCTGCGAGGCGATGCGTCACTTCGGATTCCTAACTTCCTAAGTGACAAACCGTCAAAGACAACAGGAGATTCAAGTGAACCGCTCCCTCCGCCGCGCCGCCCTTCCCGGCGTCGTCGCCCTGACCATCGGCCTTGCGGTGTCGGCCTGCGGGTCCGAGTCCAGCGGCCAGACCCTGAACGGCGCCGGCTCGAGCGCGCAGGAGTCCGCCATGAAGGCGTGGCGCGCCGGCTACCAGAAGGCCCACTCCGACGCCACCATCAACTACAACCCGTCCGGTTCCGGCGCGGGCGTCCAGAGCTTCACCACCGGTGGCGTCGACTTCGCCGCCTCCGACGCTGCTCTCGACCCGACCAAGAACGAGGTCGACGCCGCGAAGAAGCGCTGTGACGGCAAGAACGCCCTCGAGGTACCGAGCTACGTCAGCCCGATCGCCGTGGTCTTCAAGCTCAGCGGCGTCGACTCCCTGAACCTCTCGGCCAAGACCATCGCCGACATCTTCGACGGCAAGGTCACCAAGTGGAACGACCCGGAGATCGCCGCGGAGAACAAGGGCGCCACGCTGCCCGGCACGGCCATCACCACCGTCCACCGCTCGGACGAGTCGGGCACGACCAAGAACTTCACCGACTACCTGAGCAAGGCTGCCGGTGGCGCCTGGACCTACCCGGCCGACAAGGTGTGGCCGCTGAAGTCCGGTGAGGCCGCCAACGGCACCTCCGGCGTGATCGCCGCCATCAAGGACGGCAGCATCGGCTACGCCGACGAGAGCCAGGCCGGCTCGCTGTCGAAGGCCTCGATCAAGGTCGGCAACGCGTACGTCGCCCCGACCGCCGACGGTGCCGCCAAGGCTCTCGAGGTCTCGCCGCTGGACACCACCCGCACCCCGGGTGACATGGCGATCAAGGTCGACCGCACCACGACCGAGGCCGGCGCGTACCCGCTGTTCCTGGCGTCGTACGTCATCGCGTGCCCGACGTACAGCAGCAAGGCCAAGGCCGACGAGATCAAGGGCTTCCTGAGCTACGTCGTCAGCACCGAGGGCCAGCAGGCTGCGGCCACGAGTGCAGGTTCGGCTCCGCTGCCCGCCGCGCTGCAGACGAAGGCCGCCGCGATCATCGCCACGATCGCGGCCAAGTAAGCGACGAGACGCCACACTGATCTCGTGAGCACCATGGCACCGAAGGCCGGATCGCCCAAGCGACGCTTGGGCGATCTGGTCTTCTCCAACCTCACCCGCGGCGCGGGCCTGACGATCCTGGTCGCCCTCGCCGGCGTCGCGATCTTCCTGATCATCCAGGGCGCTCCTGCCCTCGGTGCGGGCAAGGCCGACCTCAAGGGTCACGCGAACTTCCTGGGGTACGTCACCCCGCTCGTCTTCGGGACGCTGCTGGCCGCGGTCCTGGCACTGTTGATCGCGGTCCCGCTCGCCCTCGGGGTGGCCCTGGCCATCTCCCACTACGCACCGCGGCGCCTCGCCTTCGCGATCGGCTACCTCGTCGACCTCCTCGCCGCGGTCCCCTCGGTCGTCTACGGCCTGTGGGGCATCGCCGTCCTCGGACCGAAGATCGTCCCGGTCTACGAGTGGCTCAACCAGCACTTCGGCTGGCTGCCGTTCTTCTCCGGCCAGGCCTCCAACACCGGCCGCACGATCCTGACCGCCTCGATCGTGCTCGCCCTGATGGTCATCCCGATCGTCACCGCGATCACCCGCGAGATCTTCCTGCAGACCCCGCGCCTGAACGAGGAGGCCGCCCTGGCCCTCGGCGCGACCCGCTGGGAGATGATCCGGCTCGCGGTGCTGCCCTACGGCCGCTCGGGCATCGTCTCGGCCGCCATGCTCGGACTGGGCCGCGCGCTCGGCGAGACCATGGCCGTCGCGATGGTCCTCTCGGCCAGCGGCATCGTGTCCTGGAACCTGATCTCCTCCACCAACCCCTCGACGATCGCGGCCAACATCGCCCTGACCTTCTCCGATGCCACCGGTACGGCGCGCAACGCCCTGATCGCCTCCGGCCTGGTCCTGTTCGTGATCACCTTCGCGGTGAACTTCACCGCCCGCGCGATCGTGGCCCGCTACGAGCCCGGGAGGAAGAAGTGACCGCCACCCTGCCCGAGACCGCCGCGACCGAGGTCTCTGCCCTCCAGCACCCGCGGCTGCCCCGCTACGCCGCCCTGATCGCCCTGGTCGTGGCCGGTGCCGCGACCGCGATCGTGGGACTGAGCCTGGGCTGGGGCATCGGCCTGATCGCCTTCATCGGCGCGCTGGTCTACCTGGCCGGCATCACCACCTGGTCGCGCCTGGTGGAGAACGCCCGGGCCGCCACCGACCGTCTGGTGACCTCGCTGGTCTGGGTCTCCTTCGCCATCGCCCTGATCCCGCTGGCCTCCTTGCTCTACAAGGTCGTCTCCGAGGGTGCGCCGGCGCTGAACGGCAAGTTCCTCTCCACCTCGATGCGCAACGTCATCGACGGCCCCGGCGGCATCTACCACGCGATCATCGGCACCCTGCTGATCACGCTGGGCGCCACCGTCATCTCGGTGCCGATCGGTCTGCTCTCCGCGGTCTACCTCGTCGAGTACGGGCAGGGCTCCCGGCTGGCCGGGTGGATCCGCTTCCTGGTCGACGTGATGACCGGTATCCCCTCGATCGTGGCCGGCCTGTTCGCCTACGCGCTGTTCTCGCTGATCGTCGGACCGGGCACCCAGTTCGGCTTCGGCGGCAGCGTGGCGCTCTCGATCCTGATGATCCCGATCGTGGTGCGGTCCTCGGAGGAGATGCTCAAGCTCGTCCCCTCGGACCTGCGCGAGGCGGCGTACGCACTCGGCGTACCGAAGTGGAAGACGATCCTCAAGGTCGTCATCCCCACCGCCCTGGCCGGCATCATCACCGGCGTCACGCTCGCGATCGCACGCGTCATCGGCGAGACCGCACCGCTGCTGATCATCGCGGGGGCCACCGACTCCATCAACATGAACCTGTTCGGCGGCCAGATGGAGAGCCTGCCGGTCTTCATCTACTACAGCTACACGCAACCGGGCAGCAACCCCGACGTGCTGCGGCAGATGGCCTGGGGGGCCGCGCTGGTCCTCATCGTGATCGTGATGGCCCTCAACATCCTTGCCCGTGTCCTCGGCAAGGTCCTCTCCCCCAAGTCCGGGCACTGAGCCAGGATGATGACCATGACAAGCAAGCGAGGCTAGGAACCCATGGCCAAGAGCATCGACGTCTCCGACCTGAACATCTACTACGGCGACTTCCTCGCCGTGGAGAACGTCACCATGACGATCAAGGCGAAGTCCGTGACCGCCTTCATCGGCCCCTCGGGATGCGGCAAGTCGACGTTCCTGCGCACCCTGAACCGGATGCACGAGGTGATCCCGGGAGCACGCGTGGAGGGCAAGGTGGCCGTCGACGGCCAGTCGCTCTACGACCCGGCGATCGACCCGGTGGAGGTGCGCCGGATGGTCGGCATGGTCTTCCAGCGCCCCAACCCTTTCCCGACGATGTCGATCGCCGACAACGTGCTGGCCGGCCTGCGGCTGAACAACAAGAAGCTCTCGAAGACCGAGGCCGCCGACGTGGTCGAGCGCTCGCTGAAGGGCGCGAACCTCTGGAACGAGGTCAAGGACCGTCTCAACAAGCCCGGCATGGGCCTCTCGGGTGGTCAGCAGCAGCGTCTCTGCATCGCCCGCGCGATCGCCGTCGAGCCCCAGGTCCTCCTCATGGACGAGCCCTGCTCCGCCCTCGACCCGATCTCGACCTCCGCGGTGGAGGACCTGATCCACGAGCTCAAGGAGCAGTACACGATCGTCATCGTGACCCACAACATGCAGCAGGCCGCCCGCGTCTCCGAGGACACCGCCTTCTTCAACCTCGCCGGCGCCGGCAAGCCCGGCCGCCTGGTCGAGATGAACCCCACCAAGAAGATCTTCAGCGTCCCCGACGAGGAAGCCACCGAGGCCTACATCTCCGGCCGGTTCGGCTGAGCCTGCTGTCCGCGGCAGTCGAACATGCGAATGTCGCTGCCGGGTCAGCCGGGAATCACCGGAGACCCCCGCGCGACATTCGCATGTCGGCGGGCGAGTGAAACGGCATCAGCCAGCACCGCGACGACGTACGCCGGCGTGAAGATCACCTGCGCCCAGCTGAAGCGGATGAGCACCAGGCCCATGGTCGCGAAGTCGTTGTAGCGGCGGCAGTCGCGGGTCAGGGCTCCGGTGTCGCCGTGCCACGCGAAGCTCTCCGCCTCCACGACGATCCCGAGGCGCGCGTCGAGCAGATCGGGGTGAACGATCTTGCCGACGCCGTTGCGCAGCGGGCGTTGCGGCACCACCGCGAGCCCGGGAACCGTCGAGGCGATGGCGCGCAGCGTCGACTCGTACGGGTTGGCGGCCAGGGAGGAGGCCATCGCGGCAACCGCGATCGCACGCGCACGGCCGCGACCGCGCAGCGACCTCGCGAGCGCCCGAAGCTCGAGCTGCGTGACGTCGCCGGCTCGGAGCGCGCTGTCCACGATCGGGACGGAGTCCTCGAGCGGAAGGTTCCGCATGCAGTCGACCAGAGTCCTGCGCTTCGAGGTCGCCCCGCCGTCGACGTCCTCAGGCTGCAGCGTCGACCAGTGCGGGACGAGCTCGGTGCGCGCCGCGCGCGGCAGGTGGTGGGTCCGAGGGAACGTCACGTCGGGCAGCCGGGGAACCAGGCGCTGGCCCCACCCGTGGCGTTGCGCGGCGCTTCGCATCGACAAGATGCCGCCGAACCGGGCCGCGGCGCGAACCTCGGCCCTTGCCGTGCTGAGCGCATAACGGCCGCGCGCGACCCGCACCAGGGTGCCGCTCCGCACGGCTCGAGCGACCGCAGTTCGCCCACACCGGCGCGTGATCGCAGCGCGCGTCGTCGCGCCTCCCATCAACGTCACGTGACTGATCAGGTCCATCCCCCGACGATGGCCCGGCTCAGCCGCGTGCCGCTTCGGTCGTCCACAGAGTGCGGCACACGAGCGGCCGGACATGCGAATGTGGACCGATTGGCCAGCGGGCACACCAGCTGCACCACCCGCGACATTCGCATGTCGGGCGACGCATCACCCGGCGGCACGCACCCTCAGGGCAGCTGGAGTACGCCGTGCAGGATCACGTAGGCGAGGGCGGAGACGGCGCCGGCGGCGGGGAAGGTGAGGACCCAGGCGGTGAGGATGGAGCGCGCCACGCCCCAGCGGACTGCCGAGAAGCGCTTGGAGGCACCGGCGCCCATGATCGCCGAGGTGATGACGTGGGTCGTGGAGACCGGGGCCTTGGCGAGGATGGCCATGCCGTAGAGGACACCGGAGCCGACGGCCTCGGCGGCGAATCCGCGCGAGGGATCGAGGTGGATGATGCGGCGGCCCAGGGTGCGCATGATCCGCCAGCCGCCGGAGTAGGTGCCCAGCGAGATCGCGGAGGCGGCGGCGAGGACGACCCACAGGGGGAGCTTGGTCTGGTCGGCGTCGACGTACCCGGCGGTGATCAGGGCCAGGAAGATGACGCCCATCGTCTTCTGCGCGTCCTGGAGTCCGTGGCCCAGGGCGAGCATCGCGGCGGAGACCGTCTGGGCGAGCCGGAAGCCGCGGAAGACGCGATGCGGGTTGCGGCGCCGGAAGACCCACATGATCACCAGCATCAGCAGGAAGGCACCGACGAAGCCGATCAGCGGCGAGGCGATCATCGGGATGACGACCTTGTCGATGATCGTGTGCCAGCTCACGGTCGCGTCGGCGGCCATCGCGGCACCGACCAGACCGCCGATCAGTGCGTGCGAGGAGGAGGACGGCAGGCCGAAGTACCAGGTGATGAGGTTCCAGGCGATGGCGCCGATCAGCCCGGCGAGCACGATCACCAGCGCGTGGTTCTGCGCCAGCTTGCTCAGGTCGATCGTGTCGGCGACGGTGTGCGCGACCTCCTGGCCGAGCAGCGCGCCGACGAAGTTCATGACGGCCGCCAGGGTCAGCGCGATCCGCGGCGTCAGCGCGCGGGTCGAGACGGAGGTGGCGATCGCGTTCGCGGCGTCGTGGAAGCCGTTGGTGTAGTCGAACGCGAGTGCCACGACGATCACCACGATGATCGCGACGAGCTCCACTCAGGACTCCTTGACCACGATGCTCTCGACGGTGTTGGCCACCGTCTCGAACGCGTCCGCGGCCTCCTCGAGGGTCTCCACGACCTCCTT
>JBJMIO010000189.1:0-14800 GCA_045806765.1 Marmoricola sp. | reverse complement strand
GTCATTCCTTCGGCCCCCAGCGCGTCCTGCGGGTTCGATCCGTGCAGCGGGTGCATAGGCTGGGGCCGTGACCGGACTCGCTCGCCGCCGCTCCAAGGCGGTGCAGCGCGCCGATCTGGTGATCGTCGCCAACCGCCTCCCCGTCGACCGCGTCGTCGAGCCCGACGGCTCGACCACCTGGCGCCGCTCCCCCGGCGGGCTGGTGAGCGCCCTCGCGCCGGTGATGACCGAGCAGCAGGGCGCCTGGATCGGGTGGCCCGGGGACGTGGCCGAGGACATGGAGCCCTTCGAGCACGAGGGCATGACGCTCGTGCCGGTCAGCATGTCCGACCAGGAGTACGTGGAGTACTACGAGGGCTTCTCGAACGCGACCCTGTGGCCGCTGTACCACGACGTGGTGGCCAAGCCCGAGTTCCACCGCGAGTGGTGGGAGGCGTACGTCGCGGTCAACCGACGCTTCGCCGAGGCGGCGGCCCAGTTCGCCGCGGACGAGGCGATGGTCTGGATCCAGGACTACCAGCTCCAGCTGGTGCCGACGTTCCTGCGCGAGCTGCGCCCCGACCTGCGCATCGGCTTCTTCCTGCACATCCCGTTCCCGCCGGGCGAGCTGTTCAGCCAGCTGCCCTGGCGACGCGAGCTGCTCGAGGGCCTCCTGGGCGCCGACCTCGTCGGCTTCCAGCTGCCCGGCGCCGCGCAGAACTTCATCCGGCTCGTGCGCCAGCGCGTGGGGCACAAGACCCACCGCGACTCGGTCTACCTGCCTGACGGCCGGCTGGTGACGGCCAAGGCGTTCCCGATCTCCATCGACACCGAGGCGTTCTCCGAGCTCGCCAGCTCCGAGTCCGTCCAGGCCCGAGCCGCGCAGATCCGCTCCGACCTCGGCAACCCGCGCAAGGTCTTCCTCGGCATCGACCGCCTCGACTACACCAAGGGGATCTACGCCCGGCTGCGTGCGTTCAGCGAGCTGATCCACGACGGTCACTTCAGCGTCGAGGACGCCACGTTCGTCCAGGTGGCCAGCCCCTCGCGCGAGCGCGTGGACCAGTACAGGATCCTGCGCGACGACATCGACCGGCTCGTCGGCCACATCAACGGCGACCTCGGCCGGCTCGGCCGCCCGGCGATCTCCTACCTCAACGCCTCGTTCCCGGCCTCGGAGATGGCCGCGCTCTACGTCGCCAGCGACATCATGGTCGTCACGCCGTTCCGCGACGGGATGAACCTGGTCGCCAAGGAGTACGTCGCCTGCCGCAACTCCGAGGACGGAGCGCTGGTGCTCTCCGAGTTCGCCGGGGCCGCGGAGGAGCTGCGCCAGGCCTACCTGGTCAACCCGTACGACATCAACGGGATGAAGGCGCGGATGCTCGAGGCCTACCAGGCCGACGAGAAGGAGCTGACCCGGAGGATGCGGTCGATGCGCAAGACGGTGGCCGAGAACGACGTGGACAACTGGGCCTCGAACTTCTTCACCGACCTCGAGGCCGCGCGCCCGGGCCACGCCAAGCGGCCGCGACCTGCCCGGCGCTCCTGAGCCGCGCGGGTCCCTAGCGCGGGCAGTGCCGCAGGTCCTCGCAGGTCCGTGACGGGCCGGCGGAACAGGTGCGGGTGGACTGGTCCGGACCGGTTCGTGCGGGACCTGACGGATCGATCGCTGTCCGCAGAGCCCCCGGGGCTCTAGGGTTCGGCAATGAGCAGGAAAGTGCTGAAGGTCAACGACTCCGCCTGGCTGTACGCCGAGTCGTACCGCACGCCGATGCAGGTGGCGATGCTGGCGACCTTCAAGGTCCCCGAGGACCGGCCCGACTTCGTCGGTGACCTGGTCGCGCGCTGGCGCGAGGTCAAGGAGTTCCACCCGCCGTTCAACTACCTGCTCAAGACGGTCCCCGTGCCGAGCTGGAAGGAGCTCGCGCCCGAGGAGATCGACCTGGACTACCACCTGCGGCACTCGGCGCTACCGCGGCCCGGCTCCCAGCGCGAGCTCGGCGTCCTGGTCTCCCGGTTGCACTCGGCCAAGCTCGACCGCCGCTACCCGTTGTGGGAGTGCCACCTGATCGAGGGCATCGACGAGCCCGGCTCCGGTGCTCAGTGGTCGATGTACATGAAGGTGCACCACTCCCAGATCGACGGGGTCGGCGGGGTCCGGCTGCTCAAGCGGATCCTGTCCGCGGACCCGGACGCGCGCGACATGCTCCCGCCCTGGGCCGTGGGCACCCGCGGACCGGACCAGTCGGGCCTGCCCCCGCGCGAAGCACCCGCACCACCGGCGCAGCGCAACGCGGTCTCGGTGCGCTCGGTCGCACACTCCGGTGCGGAGGTGGTCGGCTCGCTGGGCCGGACCTACACCGAGTCGGTCATGGGCAGCGGTGAGGAGGGACGCGCTGTTCCGTTCCGGGCGCCGAAGACGCTGTTCAACGGTCGCATCCACACACCGCGCCGGTTCGCCACCCAGCACTACCCGATCGACCGGTTGCGCGCGGTCTCCTCGGCGATCGACGGCAGCCTGAACGACGTCTTCCTCGCCATCTGCGGTGGCGCGCTGCGCCGCTACCTGGTCGATGCCGGCGAGCTTCCCGACGACCCGCTGATCGCCAACGTGCCGGTCTCGGTCAGGCCGGGCGACGCACCCGGGGTCGGCAACGCGATCACCTTCCTCTACTCCAGCCTCGGCACCGACATCTACGATCCCGTCGTACGGATCCGGGCCATCCAGGAGTCGACCCGGCTGGGCAAGGAGCGCCTCCCGGCCGTCGACGGCCTGGCGATGGACGCCTACACCGCGGTGCTGATGGGTCCGTTCCTCTCCCAGGCGATCCTCGGGTTCGGCGGTCGGGGCCGGCCGGCGTCGAACGTGGTGATCTCCAACGTGCCCGGCCCGGCCGAGCCGCGCTACCTCGACGGCTCGCGCCTGGAGGAGATCTACCCGGTCTCGCTGCTGTTCAACGGCCAGGCGCTGAACATCACCGCGGTCTCCTACGACGGCGAGTTCAACATCGGCTTCACCGGTTGCCGGGACTCGATCCCGTCGCTGCAGAAGATCGCAGTGCACGCCGGCGAGGAGCTCGAGGCGCTGGAGAAGGCGCTCGGACTGGCCTGAGCGGTGCCGGTGAGCCGACGCTCGGCCGAGCTCGGCCGAGGCTCAGCCGACGCCGGGGAAGCAGCCGAAGGTGAGGACCTTGGTGGCGTAGCCGCGCTTGGCCAGGGTGACCCGCACCGAGACCTTCTTGCCGTGCAGGCTCCAGCGGCACGAGCCCGGCGTCGTGGTGACGGCGCGGCGCAGGTCGTCGTACCGGCCGCCGGGGTGGACCAGCGCGTGGCCATGGGTCTTGCGGATCAGGGTCGTGCCGGCGTACCAGCGGAACGTGAAGGTGACCCCGGTCGCGGAGGGGACGAACGTGGTGCCGCCCGCGCACGGGTGACCGGGGCTCCTCGGGACCTTCCAGTGCCCCAGCCCGACCCGCGCCTGGAGGTCCGAGGCCGAGCCGAGGTGGTCGGAGTCGTCCGAGGTCCCGCAGGTGTAGACCTGCGCGAAGTGCCGGGTGCTCGCGCCGGCCGGGGAGACCGGCAGCAGCGCGACCAGCGCGACGGCGAGGAGGAGGGCGAGTCGAGTACGCATCCGAGGCATGGCGGCAGCCTAGGACGACGTCGGGGCCTGCGGAGCCCGATCGCGGGATCAGCGGCTGCCGTACATCCGCGAGATCACCTGGTCGTAGACCGCGTCGGGGGTGTGGTCGCGACTCGAGGTGATCATCCGTGCTCCGCGGCCGACCGGGTAGCGCGCGGCAGGCCGGCGGGTGGTCGCGGCCTTGCGGATCTTGCGCGCGACGGCCTCGGGCTTCGAGGCGCGACCGGGCTTGTCGAACTCGGTCAGCATCCGGTGCGCCTTCTTCGCGTACGCCGCGTAGGCACCGGACCCGGACCGCTCCAGCAGCGAGTCCCGGGCGATCTCGTTCCACTCGGTCAGGATCGGTCCCGGCTCGATGATGACCACCTTCACGCCGAACGGCTTGAGCTCCATCCGCAGGCAGTCGCTGAAGCCCTCCACCGCGAACTTCGTGGCGTGGTACCAGGCTCCGAACGGCTCGTAGAACTTCCCGCCGACCGAGCTCACGTTGATGATCCGCCCCGAGCCCTGCGCGCGCAGGTGCGGCACGACGAGCTGGGTCAGCCGGGCGAGGCCGAAGACGTTGACGTCGAACTGGCGCCGCGCCTCCTCCATCGGGACGTCCTCGACCGCGCCGTACGAGCCGTAGCCGGCGTTGTTGACCAGCACGTCGATGCGGCCCTGCTCGGCAAGGATGCGCTCGACGCCCGCGGTCGTCGAGGCGTCGTCGGTGACGTCCATCGCGAACACGTGCGCTCCGCGCGTGGCGAGGTCGTCCATCTTCTCGACGCGGCGCGCACACGTGTAGACGGTGAAGCCGGCCTCGATCAGCTCGACGACCGTGCAGGCGCCGATGCCCGACGACCCTCCGGTGACCAGTGCGACAGGTGCGCTCACGACGGTGTCCTCTCGTTGAAGGTGGCTTGGGGCGCCATCACCCGGGTGATCTCGGCGGCGATCTCCGGCCCGAGCTCGCCCCACCCGTCCTTGTAGCCGTAGACGGCCCCTAGCGAGCGGGCCTCGTAGTCGCCGCAGAAGATGTCCACGTCGTCGGCCGTGATCAGGCCCGGGTGCGCGACCCCGACCGCGGCGGTCACCTTGATCAGCTCCTTGCGCAGCGTGGTGATGTAGTGCGCGCAGCGCTCGGACTTCAGCGTCGGGTCCAGCCCGCGCACCAACCACGGGTTCTGGGTCGCGACCCCGGTCGGGCACTTGTCGGTGTGGCACTTCTGCGACTGGATGCACCCGATCGCCAGCATCGCCTCGCGCGCCACGTTGACCATGTCGGCACCGAGGGCGAACGCGACGACGGCGTTGTCGGGCAGGCCGAGCTTGCCCGAGCCGATGAAGGTGACCCGGTCGGTCAGGCCGAGCTCGGCGAAGGTGCCGTACACCCGCGAGAACCCCATCCGGTAGGGCAGCGCGATCGAGTCGGCGAAGATCAGCGGCGAGGCTCCCGTGCCGCCCTCGCCGCCGTCGACGGTCACGAAGTCGACGCCGCGCTCGCCCGGCGACATCAGCCGGGTCAGCTCGTGCCAGAAGGCCATCTCCCCGACGGCCGACTTGATCCCGACCGGGAGCCCGGTCTCGGCCGCGATCCACTCGACGAAGTCGAGCATCGAGTCGACGTCGGTGAAAGCGGTGTGACGTGACGGGCTGGCGCAGTCCTTGCCCAGCGGGATCCCGCGGATGTCGGCGATCTCCCGGGTGACCTTCGCGGCCGGCAGCAGGCCGCCGAGCCCCGGCTTCGCGCCCTGGCTCAGCTTGATCTCGATCGCCCGCACCGGTGCCGAGGCGACGACCTCCTTGAGCCGGGTGATGTCGAAGTTGCCGTGCTCGTCGCGGCAGCCGAAGTAGGCGGTGCCGATCTGCAGCACGATGTCGCCGCCGTTGCGGTGGTACGGCGAGAGGCCGCCCTCGCCGGTGTTGTGCATGCAGCCGGCCGAGGCCGCGCCCTTGTTCAGCGCGGTGATCGCAGCACTCGACATCGAGCCGAAGCTCATCGCCGAGATGTTGACCACCGAGGCGGGCCGGAACGCTCCGGCGCGACCGCGCGGTCCTCCCAGCACCTTGGCGCTCGGCAACCGGCCGGTCCGGTCGTGGTCATCAGGCAGCTGGCTGGCGAAGGTCCGGTGCTTGATGTACGCGTGCCCCTGGGTGTGCTCGACGTCCACGTCGGTGCCGAACCCGAAGTAGTTGTTCTCCTCCTTCGACGAGGCGTAGATCCACGTGCGCTGGTCGCGGTTGAAGGGCCGCTCCTCCTCGTTCGAGGTCACGATGTACTGCCGCAGCTCGGGCCCGATCGTCTCCAGCAGGTAGCGGGCGTGCGCGATGACCGGGAAGTTGCGGGTCAGTGCGTGCTTCTTCTGCAGCAGGTCGTGCGCCGCCACGGCTCCCAGCGCCACTGCTGCTCCCCCGGCGAGCCGGCTCAGCTTCATGGGCTTGTCCTACCGCTCCCGCACCGCGCTGTCCATGACCTGTCCATGACCCCTCCGGCGCGTGGACGTGGCGGGGGACATATCGGTCCATCCCTGGGACGGCCGCCACGCTCAGGTCATTGTTGGTAATTTTCGCCCCATGGATCTGATCCCGAAGCCGGACCAGGTCGCCTCCGCTGCCAGCAACGTCGCCCACAAGGTGTTCTACGGCGGGCTGGCCGACCTCCGCCCGATGCCGCGAACGCTCATCGACGACGGTCCGCTCCGCGAGGTGTACCACTACCGGCCGCAGAAGCAGGTCCGCTCCACCGGGGACCCGATCCTGCTGGTCACGCCGCTCGCGGCCCCCGCGATCTGCTTCGACCTGAGGCGCGACTGCTCGCTGGTCGAGCACTTCGTCAAGGCCGGCCGCCCGACGTACCTGGTGGAGTACGGCGAGATCTCGTTCCGCGACCGCAACCTGGGCATGGAGCACTGGGTCGACGAGGTCGTCCCCGAGGCCATCAAGACGGTCAGCGAGCACGCGGGCGGTCGCCCCGTGCACGTGATCGGCTGGTCGCTCGGCGGCATCTTCGCCACGCTGGCCGCGGCCTCGGACGCCAAGCTGCCGATCGCCTCTCTCACCATCGTCGGTTCGCCGTTCGACGTCCGCGAGGTGCCGCTGGTCGCGCCGCTGCGCCCGATCCTCCGCCTCACCGACGGCGGCATCGTGACCAGGATCTACCGCGCGATGGGCGGTGCTCCGAAGCCGCTGGTGCGCCGCGCCTTCCAGCTCAGCAGCGGGACCAAGATCCTCACCAAGCCGATCGCGACCCTGCAGCACCTCGACGACGCGGAGTGGCTGGCCCAGATCGAGGCCGTCGACCGCTTCACCGCGAACATGATCGCCTACCCGGGCCGGACCTTCGGGCAGCTCTACCACCGGATGCTGAAGCACAACCAGCTCAACACCGGACGGGTGAACCTGAGCGGTCACCAGATCGACCTGGCCGACATCAAGGCGCCCGTCCTGGTCTTCGCCGGCAACACCGACGGCATCGCTCCGATCCCGTCGGTCAAGGCCGTCGTGCAGCTGCTCCCCAACGCGCACGAGGTGCGCTTCGAGATCGTCCCCGGCGGGCACCTCGGCATGCTTACCGGCCGCGCGGCCCGGCACACCACCTGGGTGGTCATGGACGAGTGGATCGCGCAGCACTCGACGCCCGACGACCGGGTGGCGTCGCCGGCGAAGAAGAAGCCGCGCACGAGCGCCAAGAAGGCCGCCGGGCAGTCCAGCACCCGCCGGACTCCCGCGAAGAAGGCAGCATCCGCGAAGACCGCCGCCACCAAGAAGACAGCGACGAAGACCGGTGCTTCCAAGACGGCCGCCACCAAGAAGGCAGCAACGAGCAAGGCGGCGCCACGGCCCGCCGAGGTCGCCCCGGACCGCTCGGCGATCGGGTCGAACCGCGAACGCCGGTTCTCCTCCAGCTCCTCGCGCGACCTGGCCGCGAAGCGATGACGCGCCGCCTCTCGGGAGCGTCCCTGCCGCTGCTCGCCCTCCTGCTGCTGCTCGCCGGCTGCGGGGCGGGTGGCTTCGGCGCCGCCAAACCGATCGAGCCGAAGACCTCGATCAGCAACTACGTCGCGCTCGGCGACGGCTTCGTCGCCGGCCCGGACCTCGGTCGCGTGACCGACAAGAGCTGCCTGCGCACAGCCGACAACTACCCCGTCCAGGTAGCCCGGCTCGTCGGCGTCAACACCGTGCACGACGTCTCCTGCACCGGAGCGGGCACGCGGTCGCTGACCAACCGCTTCAAGTCACCGGTCACCCACAAGGAGCTCCCGGCCCAGCTCGACGCCATCACCGCGAAGACGGACCTGGTCACCCTCGGGATCGGCCTGGCCGACCGCGGCCTGCTCCAGGACATGTTCCGCATCTGCGTGGCCCTGCCGTGCGGCCCGGACGTGGTCTCGCCCAAGCCGATCATCACCCAGCTCAAGCTCTACGGGCAGGACCTCACCAACGCCGTGCGGAGCATCCAGGACAAGGCTCCGCACGCAGTGATCGTGCTGGTGGGCTACCCCCAGCTGATGCCTCCGGCCTCGGCCGGCAGCTGCAAGAAGCTGCCGCGGGTCGCCTCGGCCCAGCTCGACGCCGCTCACCTGGTGCTCGGGGAGATCAACGACGCGATCCGCTCGGCGGCCCAGCAGACCGGGGCCATGTTCGTCGACGTCGCGGCGCTCTCCCAGAACCACACCCCGTGCGACGACGATCCGTGGGTCAACGGCTTCCAGCCCGGCGGCGCGGCCAAGCCGTACCACCCGCTGGCACCGGAGCAGAAGGCTGTCGCGGAGGCGATCGCCGCACAGGTGCGCGCGCACTGATGGTCCTGCGCACCCGACGTACCCGGGCGGTCACGGCCGTCCTGGTCGGCGCGAGCGTGCTCCTCGCGACGGCGTGCGCTCCGAAGAACCCCGACACGCGGCCCGACCAGATCGCGACGTACGTCGCGCTCGGCGACTCCTACACCGCCGGCGTCGGACTGACCCCGATCGTCGACCCGGCCTGCACCCGCTCGGACCAGAACTACCCGAACCTGGTGGCCGAGGACCTGCACATCGCCCACCTGGCCGACGAGTCCTGCGCGGGCGCTTCGTCGAAGAACCTGGTCCAGACGCAGATCACGCCGACCGGTACCAACCCGCCGCAGCTCGACGCGGTGCACAAGGACACCGACCTGGTGACGATCGGCCTGGGACTCAACGACTTCGGCCTCTCCTACGCGCTGCTCTACCTGTGCCTGCCGGTCGGTGGCCGGCCGAGCGCCGCGTGCACCAAGTACCTCGAGGCTCCCCAGTCCGCGATGGACACCGCGGTGCGCAACCTCGGCGCCCAGGTCAAGGGCGACCTCGACGCGATCCGGAAGAAGGCGCCCAAGGCGCGCATCGTGCTCGTCGGCTACCCGCACTTCCTGCCCGACAGCGGTGAGTGCCCCGCCCAGGTCCCCCTTCCCGAGCCCGCCCTCCAGCGGATCCGCACGACCCTGAAGGCCGTCAACGACGCCATGGAGACCTCCGCGCGCCGGGCCCGCGTGGACTACGTGGACATGTACGACGACTCGGTCGGCCACGACGTCTGCTCGAGCGACCCGTGGGTCAACGGGCAGACCAACCTCGCCGGCAAGGCGCTCGCCTTCCACCCGTACGCCGCCTACCACCAGGCGGTCGCGGCGAAGCTCGAGTACCTGCTGGAGAAGCGGTAGCGCGACGTGGGTGCGCTCGCCGACCTCGTCGCCCGCGGACTGGTCGCGCCGGACTGGGCCGAGGCCCTGGCGCCGGTCGAGGACGACATCACCGCGATGGGCCGGTTCCTGCGTGCGGAGATCGCCGCCGGACGGGTTTACCAACCGGCCGGCGAACGGATCCTGCGCGCCTTCCAGCGACCGCTCGCCGAGGTCCGTGTCCTGATCCTCGGCCAGGACCCCTACCCGAACCCGGGACACCCGGTCGGGCTGAGCTTCTCGGTCGCCCCCGACGTACGGCCGCTGCCGCCGAGCCTGGTGAACATCTACAAGGAGCTGATCTCCGACGTCGGTCTCGCGCCTCCCTCGAACGGCGACCTCTCGGCGTGGGCGGACGCCGGCGTGATGCTGCTCAACAGGACCCTGACCACCGCGCCCGGCGTCTCGAACGCCCACCGCGGCAAGGGGTGGGAGCCGGTCACCGAACGCGCGATCGACGTGCTCGCCGCCCGCGGCGGTCCGCTCGCGGCCATCCTCTGGGGAGCGGACGCCCGCAAGCTCAAGCCCCGCCTCGGTGCGGTGCCCTGCGTGGAGTCGGTGCACCCGAGCCCGCTCTCCGCGCGCAACGGGTTCTTCGGCTCACGCCCCTTCAGCCGGGTCAACGAGCTGCTCGTCGAGCAGGGCGGCGACCCCGTCGACTGGTCCCTCCCCTGACGCCGCCCCCAGACCCGCCGAGCCGCCCGCAACGCCGGTCGAGCAAACGCCGAGCCGCCCGGGACGCCGCCTGCCAACCTGCCGAGGCGCCTTGAGTTTAGTTGAATCCTGAACTACTCTGGGTCCATGAGCGATCGCATGCCAGCCCTCTACATCGGACACGGCGCACCCCCGCTGCTCGACGACCCGATCTGGTCGGGGCAGCTGCGCGAGCTCGCGACCACCTACGACCGCCCGAAGGCGATCCTGATCGTCAGCGCCCACTGGGAGTCCGCACCGCTCTCGCTCAGCGCTAGCGGCCCCGGCACCGAGCTCGTCTACGACTTCGGCGGCTTCGACCCGAAGTACTACCGGATGCGTTACGACACCCCTGATGCCAGCGCGCTGGCCGCCCGGATCGCCGCGATGATGCCCGACACCGAGCAGGTCCACCAGCACGCCAGCCGCGGGCTCGACCACGGTGCGTGGGTGCCGCTGCGGATCATGTATCCCGAGGCCGACATCCCGGTCATCCAGATGTCGCTGCCCACCCACGACCCGTACAAGCTGCTCACCCTCGGCAGCCGCCTGCGCGAGCTGCGCGAGGAGGGCGTGCTCATCATCGGCTCGGGCTTCCTGACCCACGGGCTGCCGTTCCTCACCGAGTTCCGGATCGAGGCGGAGGCACCCGGGTGGTCGAAGGACTTCGACGCCTGGGCCGCCGACGCGCTCACCCGTGGCGATGTCGCCGAGCTCGCGGCGTTCCGGACGAACGCGCCCGGCATGCCCTACGCGCACCCGACCGTGGAGCACTACACGCCGCTCTTCGTCACCCTCGGCGCAGCGATGGACCCCGAGGCCCCCGGCGACCAGGTGATCGACGGCTACTGGATGGGGCTCTCGAAGCGGAGCCTGCTCGTCGCCTAGCGCTGCACCCAGCGCTGCACCTAGTGACCGAGGATCAGGTCGGCGGCCTTCTCGCCGATCATGATCGAGGGCGCGTTGGTGTTGCCGCCGGTGATGCTCGGCATGATCGAGGCGTCCGCCACGCGCAGTCCCTCGACACCGCGCACCTTGAGGTCGGGGCCGACCACCGAGAGCTCGTCGACGCCCATCCGGCAGGTGCCGACGCCGTGGTACACCGACGTCGCGCGGTTCAGGATCGCCTGGCGCAGGTCGCTGCCCGTCAGGTCGGTGCCCGGGTGGATCTCCTCCTTGACGTGGCCGTTGAACGCCTTGTTCGCCATGATCTCGCGCACCATCTCCGAGCCCTCGAGGAGCAGGTCGAGGTCGGCGGCGTCACCGAGGTAGTTGAAGTCGATCAATGGCGTCGAGCTCGGGTCGGTGTTCGCCAGACGCAGCGTGCCGCGGCTGTGCGGGTAGATCAGCGTCGCCAGGATCGTCATCGAGGTCCGCGGGTCGACGTCGTGCATGATCGGCTCGTCCTGGTTCGGCGAGACGTAGGACCACGGCAGCATGTGCAGCTGCAGGTCCGGCACGTTGTCGGTCGACTGCGAGGTCTTGATGAAGCCGCACGCCTCGAAGACCGAGTTGGCCAGGAACGTCGTGCCGGGGCGCAGGACCTCCTTGACGATGCCCTTGCCGAAGAAGGCCGGCGTGCCCTTCATCTTGGTCGACGTGGTGTGGAAGGTCATCGCGTGGAACATGTGGTCGTGCAGGTTGTCACCGACCGGGAGGTCCGAGACGACCTGGATGCCGTGGTCCTTGAGGTGCTGCGCGTGGCCCACTCCCGAGAGCATCAGCAGCTGTGCCGACCCGACGAAGCCGGCCGAGAGGATGACCTCCTTGCCGGCGCGGACGGTGCGCTTGGCGCCGTTCTTGTCGGTGACCTCGACGCCGGTCGCGCGACCGTTCTCGATGTTCACGCGGGTGACCATGACCTCGCTCTGGAGCTCGAGGGTCTCCGGCTTCAGGTTGTGCACGTAGCCGCGCGAGGCGCTGTAGCGCAGGCCGTCCGCGGCGTTCTGCTGCATCCGCGAGATGCCGGTCTGCGACTCGGCGTTGTAGTCCTCGATCACCTCGACACCCAGCGCGTCGGCGGTCGCCTCGAGGAACTGGTGGGTGCCCTCCTGCG
Organism: Marmoricola sp.; assembly: GCA_045806765.1. Lineage (GTDB taxonomy): Bacteria > Actinomycetota > Actinomycetes > Propionibacteriales > Nocardioidaceae > Marmoricola. The sequence goes on along the minus strand of JBJMIO010000189.1, from coordinate 2,749 downwards.
GGGACTTGGCGCGGGTGACGCGGATCGGTCCGCCGGCTCCGCGGTAGGCGTTCTCGCCGTCCTCGAAGTCCTCCATCCGCTTGTACGCCGCGTTGACCGAGTCGGCGTCCCAGCCCTCGTTGCCCTCAGCAGCCCAGGAGTCGAAGTTGGCGCGGTTGCCGCGCACGTAGACCATGCCGTTGATCGAGCTCGACCCGCCGACGACCTTGCCGCGGGGGACGGGCATCTTGCGGTCGAGGATGTGCTTCTGCGGGGTCGAGTAGAAGCCCCAGTCGACGGTCTTCTTGATCTGCGGGACCGAGTGCATCGGGCCGATCATGCCCGGCTTCTTCACCAGGAACTTGTTGTCGCTCTTGCCCGCCTCGAGCAGGATCACGCTGTGTCCGGCCTGGGCGAGACGGCCCGCGACCGCGCTGCCGGAGCTCCCGCTCCCGACGACCACGTAGTCGGCTTCGTTCGACCGCTTCTTTGCCATGGGTTCCCTCATTCGTCCGCGCTGGTGAGCCGGGTCACCCCGGGCCGAACAACTGTAACAAGTTCTAGTTTGCCCGACCAGAGCGCGGTGGCAGGATCGATCCGGTGAAGATCCTCTCGATCCAGTCCGCCGTCGCGCACGGCCACGTCGGCAACAGTGCAGCCGTCTTCCCGCTCCAGCGGATCGGCCACGAGGTGCTCCCGGTCTTCACCGTCCAGTTCTCCAACCACACCGGGTACGGCGCCTGGCGGGGTCCGGTCCTCTCGGGCCACGACGTCGGCGAGGTCGTGCTCGGCATCGAGGAGCGCGGGGCGATGGCCGACATCGACCTGGTGCTCTCCGGCTACCAGGGCAGCCCGGAGATCGCCGCGGTGATCCTGGACGCGGTCGCACGGGTCAAGCGCGCCAACCCGGCGGCGCGCTACGCGTGCGACCCGGTGATGGGCAACGCGGTGAGCGGGTGCTTCGTGGATCCGGCGATCCCCCCGCTGATCCGTGACCGGGTCGTCCCCGCTGCCGACCTGATCACCCCGAACCAGTTCGAGCTCGGCGAGCTCACCGGGCTCCGAGGGCTCACCGGCGGGCGGCGGCCCACGCTGACCGCCCTTCTGCAGGCCGTGGACGCGGCCCGCGCGCTGGGCCCGGCCACGGTCCTGGTGACCAGCGTCGGGGTCGAGGACCAGCCCGAGGACACCATCGGCCTGCTCGCGGTCGACGCGGACGGCGCCTGGATCGTGCGCACCCCGCGTCTTGCGATGAAGGCCAACGGCTCGGGCGACGTGACCGCGGCGCTCTTCGCCGCCCACCACGCCACGACCGGGCCCGCCGATGCCCTCGCCCGCACGGTCTCCAGCGTCTTCGACCTGCTCAGCAACACCCTCGAGGCCGGTGCCCGCGAGCTGCGGCTGGTGGAGTCCCAGGACGTCTACGCCCACCCGCGCCTGCAGTTCGCGGTCGAGCAGGTCCGCTGACGGGCGGCGAACTGCTCAGGCCGGCTCCCGCACGCAGCGGCGCATCATCGTGCGCAGGGCACGCCGGTCGGCCCGGTCCAGGCGCGCTTCGCGGACCCGCAGCGTCTCGGGGTCCACGACCAGCTCGGCCGCCACCCCGGCAGGATCGCGGGTCCAGGAGAGCGCCTCGGCGTAGTCGCGCAGCGGGATCAGCCGGCGCGCGGCGAGGTCGTTGGCGGCGGCCTCCTCGCGGTTCTCGAAGTGTCCGGTCACCGGGTGGGTGTGGCCGAGGTCGATGTGCGCGATGGCGTGCGCGAGCGAGCAGCGGCGGCGCGCCGGCCCGAGACCGCGCTCGAGGAGGATGACGCGGCGTACCGGGCAGAGCACCTCGGGGATCAGCCCACCGAGGTCGGCGTGCGCGACCAGCCAGTCGGGGTACCGCCGCGCGACGTCGTCCGCCGGGTCGTAGCTCAGCTGCCGCGGACGGCCTTCTCGATCTGCCACTCGATGAACCCCTGCGCCTCGTCCTTGACCTTCTGCCACTGCAGGTCCGTGAGGCCTTCGGGCCGCCGGAACCGCACGTCGTCGTGCGGGTCCCGATCCTGCCGCTGACCACCGACAGTGACGGCGGGGTCCGGTGCGACACCGCCCGAGGCGATGGCGCGCAGCGTGCCGGCCGGCCACCCGAGGGCCCGCTCGATCTTGCCCTGGGTGCCGATCTTGGGCCAGCGCTTGCCGTTCAGGAAGTCCCCGATGGTCCCCGGGTCGGCGCCGGTAGCTGCGACGAGCTGGGTGTTGTTCCACTCCAGGTGCGCCATCCACGCGGCGACGGCGTGAGCCGCTCGCTGCTGGTTCTTGGTCTGCGCCATCGGACGTGTGCTCCACCTGGTACCGGGACTACGGGGAGATCCGAGGGAACAACAAGGTTCGAGGCCTTGTACACCAAGGCAGAATACGCGTAATGACGGGGCGTGCGAGTGGGTGAAACAGGGTAGTCAGTGCATACCGGACTCCTCGTTGTCCACAGGAGTCCGGATCTCTTCCTTGACAGATGCCTTATATCGTCCCAAAGTTCCACCTCACCCGGGAATTCATGGGAGGAACGTGACGCGATCCAGTCGCCCCCGAACCGCCCTGGTCCCGCCGTGCGGGGCGACGTCCGTCCGGACCGCCCCCGGTCCGGACGGGCCCGTCCCGCTCCCGAGACGGCGGGGCCAGGGCCCTCGACACGGTGTGCCCACGTTCGGATACGTGCACATCTGGGTACGCAACGGTCATGACGTACAGACATAAGAGCTTCCTCGATGCTGTACCGAAGCACGCC
>JBJMIO010000188.1:0-27794 GCA_045806765.1 Marmoricola sp. | reverse complement strand
GGATCGCGATCGCGACGTTGGTCATCAGGTCGGTCGGCGGTACCTCGGCGGCTCCGGCCGCGACGATCAGCGGCAGGAAGACGTCGTGCGGGCCCTCGAAGGTGAAGAGGCCGTCGACACCGGCGGCGAGGAGGTGGGCAGCCCGGGCAGCGGCACCGTCGGGGCGGGAGTCGAGCTGGACGTCGAGCAGCATCAGGTCACCGCCACCGGGTCGATGAGCTCCAGGGTGCCGAGGTCGCGCATCGCCGTGCACGAGCGCTCCACCATCGCGGCGAACATCGCGTCCCCGCGCTCGGTGCGAGCGCCGTACGCGCAGCCGAAGACGCTGACCAGGGGCCCCTGCAGCATCGCGAAGCGGTAGTCCTCGAAGGCCAGCTCGAGCGGGTAGTCAGTGACGCCGTAGGCGAGCAGGTCCGCGTGGTACTCCTCGACCAGGCCGCGCTCGTGCGTACGCCGGTCCTCGACCGCGAGCCCGGTGCCGAGCAGGTAGGCCAGGTCGCGCGCCGGGAGTCCCAGGCTCAGGGTCTGCCAGTCGATCGCGGCGACCGCGTCGCTCGCGCCGGCCGGCGGGAAGAGCAGGTTGTCGAGCCGGTAGTCGCCGTGCACCGGCCCGAAGCGCTCGGACCGGGCCAGCGACCAGGCCGCAGAAACCCCGACGCAGGCGCGCAGCACCTCGATCGTGCCGGGCGTGAGCCGCTCGCCGATCTGCTCGAGGAACGTCTCGGTCGCGGGGCCGTACACCTCGGCGAGCAGCGCCGCGTCCTCGGGGCCGCTGGGCGCCAGCCCCTCGATGCGCAGCAACGCCGGGTCGCACCAGCGCGGTCCGTGCAGGCCGGCCAGGTTCACCGCGGCGTCGCGGGCCTGCTCCGGTGTGCAGCCCGCCACCTGGTCGCCCTGCTCGGCCGGCGCCATGTCCTGGAGCAGGAGCGCGAACCGGCCGTCCTCGGTGACCTCCGTGGTCGCCAGCAGCCGTGGGGTGTGCACGCCGAGGGTAGGCAGCAGGTCGGTGTAGAAGCGGATCTCGGTGCGGTAGGCGCCGGCGACCATCGCGCGGGTGCCCTGGTCGGCGGCCGGAAGCTTGAGCAGGGCGGTCGCGGGCAGCGCGTCGTCACCCTGCAGCGTGATCCGGAAGCAGGCACCCATCTGGCCGGTCCCGACCGGGACGACGTCGAAGCCGGTCACCTCCTGGCCCAGCGCGCGGGTGAGCCAGTCGGCGCTGAGCGCGTCGGCCGAGTCGATCACCTCGAGCCCCGCCGTCATCGCAGCACCTCCGCGGACATCAGGCCCGGGTTCGTCGCCAGGCCCGTCAGTCGTTCGGCAGGCCGGATCGCACGCCACGCAGCCACCACGGGAGCGAGCTCGGTCGGCGTCGCGCCGTGGAGCACCACGCTGTCCGCGCCGGCGTCGAGCTGGTCGAGGACCCGGGCCGCGCACTGCTCGGGTGTCCCGGTCGCCGACGCCGCCAGCCAGTGCGCCGGGAGAGCCTCCTCGGCCAGCCGGGTCAGCTCCTCGGTCGTGCCGATCGCGTCGAACGCCCCGGGGTAGCCCTGCACCAGCGGGTGGTTGCGGAACCGCTCCAGATCGGCCGGGTCCCAGCCGTTCGCGGCCACCAGCGCGGCGCCGTACCCCTGCAGGTAGGTGGCCAGTCGGCCGACCAGCTTGCGCAGTCGCAGCTCTTCGGGCAACGAGACCTCGACGGTCGCCAGCACCGACCAGATCCGCACCGAGGCCGGGTCGCGGCCGGCGCGCTCGGCGCTGTCGCGCACGATGCGCACCGCGCGGGCGAGCGTCTCGTCGGTGAAGAACGTGTGCAGCACGACCCCGTCGGCGACCTGGCCGGCGAGCTCCAGGGTCTTGTCGCCGATGGCCATCAGCAGCACCGGGATGTCCTCGTCGAACGACGCGTCCTGGTTGAGGTAGGCATAGCTGCCGGCCGGGCCGTCGTGCCCGGCGACGGCCTCGCCGTGCCAGAGCCGGCGGTAGATGCCGATCGCGTCCTCGAGCTGGGCTCCGGTCACGCGCGGCACGCCCATCAGGTCGAAGAGGAGGTCGAAGCCGCGGCCCAGGCCGAGTGCGTACCGGCCGCCGGAGAGCCGGTGCATCGTGGTGGCCATCGTCGCGGTCACCAGCGGGTGCCGGGTGTTGTGGTTCGTCGCGGCGGTGGCGATGCCGAGCGTGCTGGTCGCTGCCGCGGCCGCGCCGGCCATCACCCCCGCGTCCTTGGTGTTGAAACGCTCGGAGAGGAAGATCGAGCCGATCCCGAGCTGCTCGGCGAGCCGTGCCTCGGTGATCAGGTCGGACGGCGTCGCCGAGTGCCCGGCGAGGCCGTAGCAGGCGAGCTCGGGAAGCTCCTGGGACACGTGCGCTCCTCCTACAGGATGCCGGGCTCGGGCGACTCGGCATTGGGCCACCGGTCGAAGAACGCCTTGATGGCCGTGCGGTCGACGCCGCCGCAGTACATCCAGTTGCCGCGCTGGAGCGACTGGTCCGCCGGGTCGCCCGCATCGGCCGACCAGCGGGTCAGCGCGACGTGGCGGCCCCGGGGGAACGCCGCGCCGTCCGAGCTGTGCCAGGGCGCGGCGATGAACCGGCCCTGCACGGTCTGGTACTGCTCGGCGATCCGCCGCAGCTCGGCCATCGCGGCGGAGTCCTTCGCTGCGGTGTCGTCGTACCAGGCGATCGTGTAGCCGTGCTCCATGCTGTGCACCAGGTCGCCGAGCTCGGGCCGGTCCGCGCCGTAGAACGGTCGGCCGAACGGGACCGGTGTCGGGCGGTGCTCGCCGAAGGACGGCGGGGCGTCGGCGTAGGCGATCGCGGTCGGCGGGTTGATGTGCTGCTGGTTGTGGTCGGTGGTCCGGGTGATCACCGGGTCGCAGCCGGCGGTGGGGGTCGAGCCCGCGGAGGTCTTCGGATCGCTGCCACCGGTCAGCGCGACGACCGCACCGACGATGCACAGCACCAGCACGACGCCGACGGCCGCGAGCACCAGCACGAGCCGGTTCCGGTCGGCCGGCCCTGGTGCCGGCGGGGGCGCGGGTGCGTACGGCGCATCGCTCATCGGCCCAGCATCCCGGAGGTGCGGAAGAAGTCGACGAGGTCGCGCAGCGTGTCGTCGGTGGGCCTGGGCTCGTAGCCGAGCTCGGCGGCGGCCTTCGACCGGTCGACGACCGGGCTCATCGAGAGGTTCTCCAGCGCGGCCGGTGCGAACGACTCCGAGCCGAAGCGCCGGGCGACGGGGTCGATCAGGGGCGCGAGCACCTCCAGGGCACGCAGCGGGATCCGGACCCGCGGGCCCGGCTGACCGGCCAGCTCGGCGACCCGGACCTGGGCCTCGAAGAGGTCGTGGCGGTGCCCGCCGATCAGGTAGTTGTGACCCGTGCGACCCTTCTCCGCGGCGAGCAGGAAGCCGCGGGCGACGTCGCGCACGTCGACCATGTCGAACTCGCCCGGCACGCTCGCGGGCAGCTTGCCGCGCGCGGCGTCGTGCAGGCTGATGTTCATCCGGGACAGGCGCTCGGGGTGGTCGAGCGGCCCGAAGATCCCGGTCGGGTTGCAGGTCAGCGCGTCGAGGCCCGCGTCGACGACCTTGAGCAGCTCGACCTCGCCGTAGTACTTCGAGCGGTGGTAGATCGGCAGCGACGGGTCGGTCGAGCGCGCCGACCCTTCGTGCACGGTGCCGCGCCGGGCGTAGTGGAAGGAGGCCAGCGACCCGCAGTTCACCATCCGGCGCACGCCGGCCCGCAGCGCGGCCCGCGCGACGGTGCCGACCCCGTGCACGTTGACCCGCTCGGCCAGCGGGTCCTCCTGGCGCAGGCTGATCACGGCGACGAGGTGGTGGACGACCTCGATCCCGTCCAGGGCGCGCGTCATCGCCTCCTCGTCGAGCACGTCGACCGACTCCCAGCGCAGCAGGCCGGGTCCGTGCGCGCCGGCCGGGAGCGTCTCGTTCATCAGCGCCGGCGGGACCCGGTCGATCGCCAGGACGTGGTGCCCTTCGGCGAGCAGCGCGGTGAGCACGTTGAGCCCGAGGAAGCCGGCGGCCCCGGTGACCGCGACCTTCATGCCCCGGCTCCGCTCGGACGCATCGAGACGGTGTAGGTCCGTCCGCGCTCCTCGCGCTCCCAGAGCGGGTCGGTGACGTCGGTGCCCTGGCTGCGCAGAGCACGCTTGAGCACCTTGTTGGTCGCCGTGGTCGGCACCTCGGAGGCGATCCGGACGTAGCGCGGCCACGCCTTCGGGGAGAGGTCAGGCTGCTCGGCGAGGAACGCCTCGAGGTCGGCCGGTTCGAGCTTCGCGTCGTCGCGCAGCACCAGGGTCACCATCAGCTGGTCGCCGACACGGGGGTCCGGCACGGCGTACACGGCCGCCTGGCTGATCGCGGCGTGGCGCAGCATCAGCGCCTCGACGGGCGCGGCGGCGAGGTTCTCCCCGTCCACCCGCAGCCAGTCGTCGGTGCGGCCGGCCAGGTAGACGAACCCGGCCTCGTCGCGGTAGCCGAGGTCGCCGGACCAGTACATGCCGCCGTCGAGATGCGCATCCGTCGCGGCCTTGTCGTTGTAGTAGCCGGAGAAGAATCCCGCTCCCTGGGTGTTCACCAGCTCCCCGACGCAGGCGTCCAGGTTGGTCACCGCGCCGTGCGCGTCGAAGACCGCGCGCGGGCACTCGGTGCGGGTCTCCTTGTCGTAGACCGCGACGCCGTCGAAGGGCTGCCCGATCGAGCCCAGCGGGGTGTCCTCGGTCCGGGTGATGATCACCGCGGTCTCGGTCGATCCGAAGCCGTCCCAGACCGAGCACCCGAAGCGGCGGCCGAACTCGGCGATGTCGCGGTCCGAGGCCTCGTTGCCGAACGCGGTCCGCAGCGGGTTGTCGGCGTCGTCGGGCAGCTCGGGCGTGGCCAGGACGTAGGCCAACGGCTTGCCGACATAGTTCATGTAGGTCGCGCCGAAGTGCCGTACGTCGGCCAGGAAGCCGGTCGCGCTGAACTTCCGGGCGAGTGCGATCGTCGAGCCGCCGGCCAGGGCCGGCGCGAAGGAGGCCATGATCGCGTTGGAGTGGAACAGCGGCATCGCGCAGTAGCAGACGTCCTCGGGGGTCAGCGCGTACTTCTCGCTGAGCACCGAGCCGGACATCACCACCATGAAGTTGCTGACCTGGACGGCCTTGGGCTCACCGCTGGTGCCCGAGGTGAAGATCAGCATGAAGGTGTCCATCGCGCCGACCTCCTCGAAGCCGGTCAGGTCGCGCGAGGCGCCGGCCGTCAGGGAGGCCCACTCGGAGGAGTCGGTGTCCACGACGCGTGCGCCGCCGAGGTCGAGACCCTCGAGCAGGGGCAGGTGCTCGGCATCGGTGAGCAGCACCTGGCAGTCGGCCCGGCGTACGTCGGCAGCGAGGGCGTCGCCGCGCCGGGTCGCATTGATGCCGGCAGTGACGTGCGCGCCGACCGCACCGGCGAGCAGCGCCCGGATCATCTCCGGGGTGTTCTCCATCAGCACGCCCACGTGCAGCGGACGGTCGGGAGCAGCCCAGGAGCGCAGCACGTGGGCCCGTGCCGCGGCGTCACCGACGGTCTCGGCCCAGCTCCAGGACTCATCACCGAAGGCGAGTCCCGGGGTGGGGGAGTCGGCGAGCGCGCGGACGAGCTGCTGGACGGTCTCAGCCACCGACGACCTCCTCGACCGCCGCAGCCTTGGCTCCCTGAGGAGGTTGCGCAGCAACCGTCTCGAAGGGTCCGAGGTGGCGGGTCAGGAACTTGGCCGCGTGCTGCACCGCCGCCTCGTGGAGCGGCTTGCCCGGGAAGAGGTCGAAGTGGTCGCCGGGGTAGTGGCGGACCTCGGCCTGTGCGGCGAAAGCGGCTTTCGCTGCGGCGTACGGCGGGGCGCTGGCGTCGAAATCCGCGATCTGCACGAGCACCGGGCAGCCCAGGTCCTTCGCGGCCTTGGCCGGAGCGCGGGTGCCGAGCTCGAGACTGACGTCGGCGGCGACCTCGTTGCGCCAGGTCGGCCCGGCGATGCTCAGGTAGTCCTCGAGCGCGCCGGGAAGGGTCAGCGCGCCCACCTCGCCGGGTCGCGCCACGATCGGCATCATCCTCGCGCCACGGCCGCGCAGCACCGAGACCTTGCTCGCGACCCCGAGACCGGTGGCGCGCAGCAGCTCGGCAGGCGTGTGGGACTTCGTCGCGTGCGCCGCGGCGGCCATGCCGTCGACCATCGGGACAACGGCCACCACCGCGGCGATGTCGCCACGCCCGGCGGCGACGCTGAGCACGTGCCCGCCGGCCAGGGAGACCCCCCAGAGCACGATCCGGCGCGGGTCGACGCCGGGGAGGGCGGCAGCTGCGGCGATCGCGGCACGGTAGTCCTCGATCTGTGCGGCCAGCGAGACCCTCTGGCGCGGGGTGCCCTCGCTGGCGCCGAAACCGCGGTAGTCGAAGGCCAGGACGTCCAGGCCGGCCGCGGCGAAGGCCTCGCCGAACGGGGCCAGGCCGGAGTCCTTGGTGCCGCCCAGGCCGTGCGCCATCACCAGGGCCGGACGCCCCGCCGCGGTCGCGAGACGGTCGTCGGCGGCCGGGAAGTGCCAGGCGGCGCAGGTGGTGCCCTGCGAGGTGAAGGTCAGGTCGTGCGGGTTCCCAGTGGTGGTCACTGCGTGCTCCTCGGGGGGTTGCCGTAGATCGTGGAGAGCCAGATGTGGGTGATCGCCTCGATGTGCTGCGCGCGTTCGGGGCCCGAGCCCATCGAGTGCCGCTCGACGGCGTGGTCGTTGAGGTCGAGCAGGACCGCGGCGCTCGCGGCGGCGGGCGGGCCGTCGGCGGCGCGACCGGCCGCGCGCTCTGTCTCGATCATCCCGGCGATGACGCCGGCGAAGTCGGCCCGGCCGGCGTCCCACATCTCGCGGACGGCCGGGCTCGACGCACGTGCCTCGAGCAGGGCCCGGTAGGTGTGCGGGCTGGAGTCGACGGAGTCGAAGAGCATCGTGATCGCGGTCCGGATCCGGTCCTCGGCCTCACCCTCGGCCTTGACCAGCAGCTCGTTGGCCTCGGCCGCCGCGTCGTAGAGGTCCTGCATCAGCGCGAGCACCGCGACGGCCTTGTTCTCGAAGTAGAAGTAGAACGCCGAGCGCGTGACACCGGCACGGTTCGAGATGTCGGCGACGTTGACCTCCTCCAGCGACTGCTCGCGCAGCAGCTCGTCGAAGGCGCCGAGGAGGGCGTCGCGGCGGGCGTCGCCCCGGTTGGACCCGCGCCGGTCGACCAGCCGGTTCCACGCACCCGGGTCCAGGCTCATGCGCGCGCCCGCTGCTGGGCGCGCTTGCGACCCTCGGGGATCTCGCGTGCGCGGATGTCGTGCTCGTAGATGAAGTAGTCGACCTGCTGGGTGTGCCGTGCGGTCTTGAGGACGTGGCCGATGTACTTGGCCTCGTCGGCTGTGATCGTCCGCTCCATCTCCGCGATGCCCGGCAGCGCGTACTCGCCGACCAGGTGCGCTGCGGCGAGGCGCGACTGGCTCTCCACGAAGGGGAACAGCGTCGGGGTCGACTGCGCGAACCCGATGAAGGTCAGGTCCTCGATGCCGGGCTTGAACATCCGCTTGTAGAGCGGCAGGTGGTTGTCCGGCGCGCTGATGAAGTCGCGGTCGAAGAAGGGGAAGGTGATGTTGTAGCCGGTCGCGTAGACGATCACGTCGAACTCGTCGCTGGTGCCGTCCTCGAAGTGCACGGTGCTCCCCTCGAGCAGCGACACGTTCGGCTTCGGTACGACGTCCCCGGACCCCAGTCGCAACGGCAGCTCGACCGACTGGGTGGGGTGGGCCTCGAAGAACTTGTGGTTGGGCTGCGGCAGTCCGTAGAGCGCGCCGTTCGAGCCGTTCATCGGCTGGGCCAGCTGCATCAGCTTGCGCTGCCAGGAGAGCGGGATGTACGGCGTGGTGCGGTACAGGGTGTCGGCCGGTCTGCCGTACATGTACTTCGGCACGATCCAAGCCCCCGAGCGCGAGGACAGCGTGACCTGCGTCTGCAGCGACTTGCTGGAGAGCTCGACGGCGATGTCGGCCGCGCTGTTGCCCAGCCCGACCACCAGGATGCGTTGGCCGAAGAAGTCCAGCGGTGTGCGCGGGTCGACGTAGTGGTGGGAGTGGATCGAGACCCCGGTGAACTCACCGGGGAAGTCGGCGAAGCGCGGGTCCCAGTGGTGTCCGTTGGCGACGACCAGGTGGTCGAAGTGCCGGGTCGCACCGGCCTGGTCGCGGATCTCCCAGCCGCCGCCGTCGAGCCGCTGCGCGTGCGCGACGCCGTTGCGGAACTCGATGTTGTCCTTGAGGTCGAAAGCCTCGGCGTAGGACTCCAGGTAGTCCTTGATCTGGCTGTGGTGCGGGAAGTCGGGGTAGTGCGCGGGCATCGGGAAGTCGCGGAACGAGAGCCGCTCCTTCGAGGTGTCGATGTGCAGCGAGCGGTAGGCGCTGGAGTGTCCGTTCGGGTTGCCGAACGCCCAGTTGCCACCGATCCGGTCCGATGACTCGAAGCAGGTGTAGGGCACCCCGTAGTCGCCGAGCATCTTGCCGGTGGTCAGGCCGCTGATGCCGGCGCCGATGACGGCGGTGGTCGGGTTGGTGCGCACATTTCCTCCGACGGTTCTGGGGGGTGACGTGGGCCACATTAAGCAGTAGGTTGACACGTGTCAATCAATCTCGACATCTGTCAGGAGCGTGCATGAGTCTCACCACCGTCGTCATCGGCGGAGCCTCCGGGATCGGGCAGGCCACCGCCGAGGACCTCGCTGCGCACGGCCACACCGTGGTCGTCGCGGACCTCGACCCCCCGGCCGGCGGCATCGGCGTCGACGTCACCGACGAGGCCGGCGTCGCGGCGCTCTTCGACCGCGTGGTCGCCGAGCACGGCGGCTTCACCGGGGTCGTCAACTGCGCCGGCGTCAGCACGATGAGCCTGGTCGTCGAGCACGACGCGGCCGAGTTCCGCCGGGTCCTCGACGTCTGCCTGACCGGCTCGTTCCTGGTGCTCAAGCACGCCGGGCAGCGCGTCGCCGACGGCGGCTCGCTGGTCTCGCTCTCCTCGCTGAACGCACGCCAGCCCGGCACCGGGATGGCGGCCTACTGCTCGGCCAAGGCCGGACTGGTGATGCTGACCGAGGTCGCCGCGCTCGAGCTCGCCCGGCGCGGTGTGCGCGTCAACGCCGTCTCGCCGGGCCTGGTGGTCACACCGCTGACCCAGCCGGCGATGGACATCCCCGGCATCCGCGAGGACTACCTGGAGAACACCCCGCTGGGGCGCACCGGCGAGCCCTCGGAGATCGCCGCGGCGATCCGCTTCCTGCTCGGTCCGGACTCGACCTGGATCACCGGCGAGAACCTCGACATCAACGGCGGGGCGCACCTCCAGCGCTACCCCGACCTGCACGGCCTGGTCATGAAGGCGTTCTCGTGAGCGCCCGCGCGCAGGCGCGCACCACGCCGCCCGCCGGTTGGTACGACGGGAAGGTCGCGATCGTCACCGGGGGTGGGTCCGGCATCGGCGCTGCCCTCGTGGCGGCGCTGCGGGCCGCCGGTGCGACGGCGATCGCGGCTGACCTCGAGCCACCGGCAGATGGCGAGAAGCTCGACGTGACCGACGCGGCGGCGGTCGCCGAGCTCGTCGAGAACGTGGTGGCCGAGCACGGCCGCCTCGACCTGATGTTCAACAACGCGGGCATCAGCCTGATCGGGGAGACCCAGGACCTCACGCTGGCCCAGTGGGACCAGATCATCGACGTGAACATCCGCGGCGTCGTGCACGGTGTCGCGGCGGCGTACCCGGTGATGATCCGGCAGGGCGGCGGCAACATCGTGAACACCGCCTCCATGGGCGGTCTGATGGCGGCTGGTCTGCTGACGTCGTACGTGATGACCAAGCACGCGGTCGTCGGCCTGTCGCTGGCGCTGCGCTCGGAGGCGGCCGCCCACCACGTCGGCGTCACCGCGATCTGCCCGGCCGCGGTGAACACCCCGATCCTCGACAAGGGCGAGTTCGGCGCGATCAAGGGCCGCGACTACTTCCTCAAGGGCCAGGGCATCCGCAAGCCGGTCGACCCCGACTTCCTGGCGCGCCGTGTGCTCGCGGCGGTGGCCGCGGGGGAGGCGCTGGTCGTCGAGCCGGTGCAGGCCCGGATGGCCTATCGGCTGCAGCGGCTGTTCCCCTCGGTCACCCAGAAGGCCTCGATCCGGTTCATCGCCAAGCAGCGCAAGCTGGGCGCCAAGCGCTAGCCCGGCTGCCGGTCCCGCTGGTCCGAAGGCGCGTCCTCGACGTCCTCGGCGGCCACCGCGTCGCCGAGGACGATCGGGCCGCCCTCGAGCACCCGGAAGATCGTCCCGGCACGGCGTCGGAGCGCCCCTTGTGCGCCCGGGCCGAGGTTGTCGTCGAGCAGCTTGCACGGTGCGGCGATCCGGACCACCTCGAGCAGCACCGGCCCGACGCGCAGCCGCTCGCCGGGGCGCGAGGGCACCGGGCCGTGGTCGATCGTGATGTTGCGCCGGGTGCCGGCGTCCGGGATCGCGGTGCCGTGCAGGACCTGTGCCTCGTCGAGGTCGTCGCGCGCCTGCACGCTCACGTGCCGGTGCTTGCTGCCGTGGTAGCGATCGCCGACCAGTCCGCGACCGGTCTCGGCCTCGACCGTCTCGAGCGCCTTCATCGGCAACCGCCGACCCGGTGCGACGTGGATCGAGACGACGCGAGCGTCCACCTCAGACCTGCTCGTCGACCGGCTCTCCGACCGGCGAGGAGTCGGCCGGCCACACGACGAGGCGGTAGGCGGCGAAGTTCAGCACGAAGCAGATCCCGATCGAGAGCAGCTTGGCGACCAGGACGTGGTCCACGACGTGCAGGAGCAGGTGGATCGCGATCGGCTGCACGGCCCACATCGTCACGCCCGTGGTCGCCAGGAAGGTGACCGCGTGGCGCACCGTGAGCTTCTCGGCCTTGAAGGTGAAGAGCCCGTTGACCACGAAGCTGAAGGCCATCCCCGCGCTCGTGGAGACCAGGTTGGCCAGCAGGATGCCCAGGCGGTCGTGGAGCAGCATGAACAGCCCGGTGTCGATGCCGGTGTTGATCACGCCCACCCCGCCGAAGCGGATCGCGGTGCTGACCAGGTGCCGGTCCAGGGTCGGGCTCAGGACGCACCGGTCCCGGGACGAGCGCCGCGCGCGACCAGGGCCAGGGAGTAGAGCGGGCGCGCCTGCGCCTCGGTGTAGACGCGGCCCAGGTAGCTGCCGATCACGCCCATCATGATCAGCTGGATCCCGCTGAGCAGGAACATGCCGACGCCGAGGAACGCCCAGCCGGGCACGGCGCTGCTCGGGTTGAACACCCGCACCCCGAAGACGTACGCCGCCAGCAGCACGCTGAGCCCCGAGATCGCGAACCCGAGCCGGGAGATCATCTTCAGCGGCACCGTGGAGAAGCCGATGATGCCGCTGGCCGCGAAGGAGATCATCTTGCGCAGCGGGTAACCGGTCTCCCCGGCGTACCGCTCGTCACGGTCGAAGAGCAGCGCCTCCTGGCGGAAGCCGACGTGCGCCACGATCCCGCGCAGGAAGCGGTCCTGCTCGCGGTACTGGTTGACCTCGGCGACGACGCGACGGTCCATCAGCCGGAAGTCCCCGACGTTGCGCGGGATGTCGATCGAGGCGAGCCGGTCGAGGACCCAGTAGAAGCCGAACGCGGTGGCGCGCTTGAACGGGGTGTCCTTGCGGCTGCGGCGCTGGGCGTAGACGACGTCGACGCCGCCCTCCCACATCGTGATCATCTCCATGCTCACCGACGGCGGGTCCTGCAGGTCGGTGTCCATCACGATCACCGCGTCCGCGTCGCCGGCCGCGTCGAGCCCGGCCGTGACCGCGACCTGGTGGCCCTTGTTGCGCGAGAGGCTGAGCACCGTCACCCGGCTGTCCTGCTCACGCAGCGCGAGCAGGCCCTCCAGGGAGTTGTCCTTGCTGCCGTCGTTGACGTAGATGAACTCGAAGTCGAGGTCGGAGCGGCTCGCGGTGGCCTGCTCGAGCGCGGCGTGGAAGACCGCGATGTTCTCCTCCTCCTCGTAGACGGGGAGGACGTAGGCGACGAGACGACGCGGCTCGGTCGGTGGCCCAGCCGGTGGCGCGGTCGATGGCGCAGTCGATGGCGCAGTCATGGAGCTCCTTCTCTTCAGGTTCCCGCAGCCGGGGTCAGGCGCCCAGGACCGGGACCAGGACCAGGGCCAGGACGGTGGCGACCGCGAGGACCGCCTGCGCGACCGTCAGCCAGCGTCGCACCGACTCCGGCCTCGCGCCAGCGCCGTGCTCTCCTGCCACCGGGTCGGGCGGCTCCATTGTGACCTGTGCGGCTGTGAGGCGAGGGTGCGCCCTCCGTGCATCGGCCATGGAGATCAGGAAGGCCAGCGCGATCCCGCCCAGCGGGGCGGCGGTGGTCCAGTAGCGGCCGGTGCCGACGTGCACGAACGGCTGGGTGAACAAGGTGCCCAGGCTCAGCGTCGTCATCAGGCTGATCACGGCCTGGTCGATCGAGCGCCGCGCGACGCTGAGCAGCAGCGCGACCCCGGCCAGGAACGCGGCTCCCCACCCGAGGTAGGCGGTGATGTAGATCAGCCAGCCGCCGATGCCGTCGTCGGCGCCGGGCGGCAGCAGCAGGCGCGCGAACGAGGCCGGCACGCCGGCGTAGCGCCACGTGTCGCCGATGACGTCGTGGGTGTAGGAGTGCACCGAGATCGATGGCCGGGTGTAGGTCCACATCTGCTTGGAGACCTTCACCTCGCTCTCGCCGGTGGCGCGCGCGACCTCGCGGCTGTACTGCATCGGCGGGAACCAGATGTTGCCCAGCGTGGATCCGGGGTCCTGCACCGGGTCGCAGAGGCCGAAGCAGACCCGGTCGCGATCCCCGAAGGTCTGGGCGAGCACGATCGGCACGGTGGTCGTGGTCAGCACCCGCGACTTCAAGGTGTGCGAGGCGAAGACCGACCACGGCGCGAGGACGGCCAGGAAGGTGACGCCGGCGACGGCGAAGGCACCGATCGCGTGCCAGCGGATCCGCCCGCGCAGCACCAGCAGCGCGGTGAGGCCGAGCACGAGGCCCATGCCGATCACGAGCAGCGAGGTGCTCGAGCGGGCGTAGACGCATCCGATCGCCGCCAGCCCGAACCGGGCGCCGGCACGCCACGTGGGCGCCTGACCGCCGACCAGGGTGCGCATCAGCGTGATGAGCTCCATCAGCAGGATCGTCGCGAGCAGTCCCGCGACCAGGTCGCCCCAGGCGGAGAAGGAGAAGAGCAGCCACATCGGCACCAGGCCTGGCACGACCAGGAGCACGATCGCGTAGAGGTCGCCGAGCGTCTTCCGCACGCGGTGGGCGGCGAAGAGGAGCAGCAGGGTGCTGAACAGGCCGAGGTAGAAGCGCACCGCGAACGTCGAGGCGTGCGGGTCCACGACGTACAGGGGGGCGAGCATGATGCTGCTGCCCGGGGTGAACCAGCCGCCGCCGACGAGGTTGCGCTGCAGCTCCTCGGTATGGACGGGTCCGAGGCTGACCAGGTCGCGCACGAGGTTCGAGAGTGCCTTGGCGCCGTCGTCGTAGGAGATCTGGTCGCAGCAGATCGCGACCTTGCCGACCTGGGTCAGCAGGAACGCCTTGAGCAGCACGTGCGCGGCCACGAGCACCACGAGCACCTGGCTGGTGCGCGGGGCTGACCTGAACCGGGACGTGAGGGAGGCGATCAATGGATGCCTCCCGGTACGCCGACGTCGTGCGACTCCTGGTCGGAGGGGAACCGCTTGGTGGAGGTGACGTCGGAGCAGACGGCGGCGGAGGACTGCGCCGGCTCGCTGGGGAGGTAGAGGTCGATCGTGCCGCGCACGATCTGGTCCTTCTTCAACGGGCTCAGGGGGTAGACGAGTGCCTGGATCGTTCCGATGCCCTGCTTCTCGAGCACGACCGGGACGGCGTCCGGATGCCCGTCGGTGGAGATCGAGCCGAGGACATCGTCGACCGGGGTGTGGAAGCCGGCGGCCCCGAACGACTTCGTCAGGGCGGTCACCGCGGCGTCGCGGTCGATCAGGTCGTACTGCAGCACCAGGTGCCGCTCTCCGTTCACGTCCCCGTCGTGCCGCACCTGGTACGGGAAGTCCAGCTTCACCCCGCCCGGGAGCGGGTAGCAGCCGTTGGTCAGGGCGTCCGGGGGCAGCGGCGGCCGGTAGGCGCCGCTCGGGGTGGCACGGCCGAAGGTCGGGCTCAGCACCACGAGCACCGCAGCCACCAGGACGAGTGCCCCGACCACCCATCGGCCCAGCCGCGGGGAAGTGGTTTCGCCGGTCAATTCCTTCGCTCTCCGCCGGGGCCGGAACGCCTGCGACCCTACCAGCCGGTACGCCGCCCCCGACCCGCCCGGATGCGTCCAAAGGCTCGCGCATCCCTGCTCCGGACCGCATACTGCAGGTAGAACACGTTTCAGAAAGTAACCTCCGGGCTCTTGTGCAGTTATGTGATGCACATCTACTTTCTGTTCGACTCACCCCTGCAGTTCTGGCGTCAGGAGTAATTGCTGTGCAAAGCGTTGTGAGGTCCGTCCGGGCCCGTCGAGCGATGGGAATCGGAGCGGTGGTGCTCGCGCTCGCCGTTCCCGCGGCGTGCGGCGGCTCCGCGATGAAGCCCAAGGACGTGGCCGCGGCGAATGCCTCCGCCAACGGCACGGTGAACGGCAGCGGAACCGGGACCGGCGACACGACCGGAACGGGTACCGGGACCGGAACCGGCACGGGCCCGGGGACCGGTACGGGTACCGGGACCGGAACCGGTACCGGGACCGGGACCGGAACCGGCACCGGGACGGGTACCGGGACCGGCACAGGCACGGGTACCGGAACCGGCACAGGCACGGGCACGGGCACCGGATCGCAGCCTCCCGCCGGTTCAGGTGTGAAGGCCGGCTCGTGCGCCGGCTTCAAGAACACCAACGGCATCACCAACACGACGATCCCGATCGGGAACTCCTCCGACCTCTCCGGGCCGGTTCCCGGTCTGTTCGCCGGTGCGCAGAGCGCCACCAAGGCCTACGTCGCCTACTTCAACGCCACCCAGAACATCTGCGGTCGCAAGCTCGCGCTGACCCAGACCCTCGACTCGCGCACCGACGCCGGCGCCGACCAGACGTCGTACCAGAAGCTGTGCGACTCGGTCTTCGCAGCGGTCGGCTCGATGTCGGCCTTCGACTCCGGCGGCGCAGCCACCGCGTCGAAGTGCGGTCTGCCCGACATCCGCAGCGCCGCGGTCACCGCGACCCGCAACGGCTGCGCCAGCTGCTTCGGCGCCCAGGCCACCGGCCCGCACGAGTTCTCCAACGCGGTCCCGGACTTCTTCGTCAAGAACTACCACGCGGCGAGCCAGAAGGCCGCGTTCCTCTACCTCAACGCCGGAGCCGCCGCCGAGAACGCCGGTACCCAGCAGAAGGTCGAGGCGCAGCGCGGGATGAAGTTCGTGTACAGCTCCGGCATCGACGTGGCCGACTTCAACTACAGCCCGTACGTCCAGGCGATGAAGAGCAAGGGCGTCCAGTGGGTCCAGTTCCTCGGGGCCTACCAGCAGTCGGTGCGCATGGCCCAGGCGATGCAGTCCGGTGGGTTCAAGCCGCAGGTGCTGCTCTACGACCCGTCGGTCTACGACAACGGGTTCCTCAAGAGCGGTGGCAGCGCGATCAACGGCGCGTTCATGTTCATCAACTTCCTGCCGCTCGACAGCAACCAGGCCGAGCTGGACCTGTACAAGAAGTGGCTCAACCAGGTCTCTCCCGGCGAGCAGCCGACCTTCTTCGGCGCCTTCGCCTGGTCGGCCGCCAAGCTCTTCGTCCAGCAGGCGATCGCGCTGGGCGGCAAGCTCGACCGGGCCACCCTGGTCAACGCGATCAAGGGGGTCCACGCATGGACCGGGGGCGGTATGCACGGTCCGATGGACGTGGGCGGCAAGCACTCGCCCTCGTGCATCCGCTTCATGAAGGTCCAGAACGGCCAGTTCGTGCCTACGGGTGGCACCAGCTACGTCTGCCACGGCTCCAGCGTGGCCCGGTGACCCCGTGAGCGAATTCCTGTCCTACACCGTCATCGGCATCTTCACCGGTGCGGCGTACGCGATCGCGGCGAGCGGACTCGTCCTGACCTACAGCACCACGCGCGTCTTCAACATCGCGCACGGCGCCCTGGGCATGGTCTTCGCGTTCGTCTACTGGGACTTCTCCCAGAAGCAGGGCATGCCGGCGTGGCTCGCGATGATCCTGGTCATCGGCATCATCGCTCCCCTTGCGGGCGTGCTCATCCAGCGCTTCGTGACCCGCGGGCTCGGCACTGCACCCATCGGCGTCTCGCTCGTGGTCACGGTCGCGATCCTGGTCGGCATGATCGGCCTGGCGACCCAGGTCTGGAAGCCGGCGCCGCGCTACCTCCCGCAGTTCTACCCGAACACCCTGTGGCACATCGGCAGCATCATCATCACGCCTCACCAGGTG
Source organism: Marmoricola sp. (assembly GCA_045806765.1). Lineage (GTDB taxonomy): Bacteria > Actinomycetota > Actinomycetes > Propionibacteriales > Nocardioidaceae > Marmoricola. The sequence goes on along the minus strand of JBJMIO010000188.1, from coordinate 11,275 downwards.
ATCACCGTCGTGCTCTCGGTCGTCGTGGCCGTCGGCCTCTACGTGCTGCTCGCCCGGACCCGTGTCGGCGCGGCGATGCGCGCCAGCGTCGACAACGCCGAGCTGCTCGGCCTGTACGGCGGGCGGTCCGAGGTCGTCGCCGCGCTCGCGTGGGCGATCGGCACCTCGCTCGCCGCGCTCGCCGGCATCCTGCTCGCCCCGATCGTGCAGCTCGACTACTACGCGCTCACGCTGCTGGTCATCTCGGCCTATGCCGCAGCCATGCTCGGCAAGCTGACCAACCTGCCGCTGACCTACCTCGGCGCGATGGTGCTCGGTCTCGCCAGCTCCTACGTGGTGGGTTACCTGCAGAAGATCCCCTTCCACGACCACCTGACCGGACTGCCGTCCGTGGTGCCGACGCTGTTCCTCTTCGCGATCCTGGTGCTGCTGCCGCAGGCCCCGCTGCGCATCGGCCAGGTCAAGGGCATCCTGCAGCCGCCGGTCCCGACGCTGACCAAGTCCGGCATCTGGGGCGTCGCCCTGATCGCCGCCATGGCCCTGGTCACCACCGGCATGGCCAACTCCACGCTGCTCAACGTCGGTGCAGCGGTCGCCTCCGCGATCCTGATGCTCAGCCTGGTGCTGCTCACCGGCTACGGCGGCTACGTCTCGCTCGCCCAGCTGGCCTTCGCCGGCGTCGGCGCGGTGATCTTCTGCAAGCTCGACCAGCCGAACCTCTTCGGGCTGCTGGTCTCGGTCATCGGTGCGGGTCTGGTCGGTGCGATCGTCGCGATCCCCGTGCTCCGCCTGACCGGCCTCTACCTCGCGCTGGCCACGCTGGCGTTCGGCCAGCTGATGGACAAGCTGATCTTCACCTCCTCGTGGGCCTTCGAGTTCAACAACCCGCTCTCGGCCCGCCACCTCGGCATCCTCGGCTACCACTTCGAGAGCGAACGGAGCAACGTCATCCTGATGACGGTCGCCTTCGTCGTGGTCGCGATGGTCGTCGTCATGGTGCGGCGCGGTCGCCTCGGGCGGATCCTGATCGCGATGCGCGACAGCCAGGCCGCCTGCGGCACGCTCGGGCTGGACATGCGCTGGTTCCGGGTCGGCGTCTTCGCCGGGTCGGCCTCGATCGCCGGTCTCTCCGGAGCGCTGCTCGCCACGTTCCGCGGCACGATCACTGCCGGGGACTTCCTGTACTTCAACAGCCTGATCCTGCTGCTGATGGCTGGGGTCTGGGGCGTCACCTCGGTGACCGGCGCGGCGATCGGTGGCTTCTTCATGATGTACCTGCCGGTCGCGCAGTCCGACCACCCGAACATCTCCGGCCTGCTCTTCATGGTGCTGGCCATCGGCGCGATCCTGCTGGCCCGCAACCCCAACGGTCTGTCGTACTGGATGTTCATGGCGCCACGCTGGATCCAGGGCACGCTGTTCCCGGTGCTCGCCGAGCGCTACCCGGGGATGGCGCTGCGGGTCCAGGAGTACGGATTCGGCTCGCGCCGTGATGAGGACGACGACCCGCTCGCCGACGACATCGCGGGCGACTGGACGACCGACGAGGAGGTGGACACCGATGCCGCTGCTGCACGTTGACGACGTCGTCGTCCAGTTCGGCGGGGTCACCGCCGTCAACCACGCGAGCTTCGAGGTCGAGGAAGGCACCATCACCGGCCTCATCGGCCCGAACGGCGCCGGCAAGACCACCACGTTCAACGTGGTCACGGGCCTGCAGACGCCGACCTCGGGGCGCGTCGTGTTCGACGGTCGCGACATCACCCGGATGCCGGTCCACCGGCGCTCGCGCCGGGGCATCGGCCGCACCTTCCAGCGCCTCGAGGCGTTCGGGTCGCTCACCGTGGCCGACAACATCCGCACCGCCCTGGACATCCACGACGGTTTCGCCGGACTGTTCCGCTCGGTCCAGAACGACGTCGACAACCTGCTCGAGCTCGTCGGGATCTCCCAGTACGCGAACGAACGTGCCGACTCGATCCCCACCGGCACGGCCCGTCTCCTCGAGGTCGCCCGCGCGCTGGCGTGCGACCCCAAGCTGCTGCTCCTCGACGAGCCGTCCTCCGGCCTGGACGAGAGCGAGACCGAGGCGTTCGGCGACCTGCTCAAGCTGCTGGTCTCCGAGGGCCGCACGGTGCTCATGGTCGAGCACGACATGGACCTGGTGATGAGCGTGTGCGACGACATCCACGTCCTCGACTTCGGCTCGGTCATCGCCCAGGGCAAGCCGGCCGAGATCCGGGCGAACACGGTCGTCCAGAAGGCCTACCTCGGTTACTCCGACGAGGGCCCGGCAGATGAGTTCGACGGCGGAACGGCCGTGCTTCCCGCGGTCGGCGAAGGAGCAGCGCTGTGAGTGTTCCGATCCTCGACGTCATCGACCTGCACGCGGCGTACGGCCGCATCGAGGTGCTGCGCGGCGTGAACCTCACGGTGCCCAAGGGCGCGGTGATGGCGCTGCTCGGCCCCAACGGTGGCGGCAAGTCCACGCTGCTCAAGGTCATCAGCGGTCAGATGGAGCAGACCTCGGGCGACATCCACCTGGCCGGCGTGCACGTGCACGGCGCCAAGGCGGACGACCTCGCGCGGCTCGGCCTGACCACGATCCCCGAGGGCCGCAGCGTCTTCCCGAACCTCACGGTCGAGGAGAACCTGCTGCTGATGTCGTACGCCGGCGTGGCACCGCAGGCGGTCTTCGACACGGCCTACACCTACTTCCCGCGCCTGCACGAGCGCCGCTTCCAGCTGGCCGGGACCATGTCGGGCGGTGAGCAGCAGATGCTCGCGATGGCGCGTGCGCTGTCCTCCGACCCGGCGCTGCTGCTGCTCGACGAGCTGTCGATGGGCCTCGCGCCCCTGATCGTCGACGAGCTCTACGAGACGGTGGCCAAGATCGCCGAGAGCGGAGTCTCGATCCTCGTGGTCGAGCAGTTCGCGCGCACCGCGCTGCGGGTCTCGGACTATGCGGCGGTGATGACCGGCGGGAAGGTCGTCGCCACCGGTGAGCCTGACGAGATCAGCTCGATCATGGCCGATGTCATCCTGGGGGGTGCCGCATGACCTGCGGAGAGTGCAAGAACAACGAGAAGCACCTGTACCAACGCACGGTGCACGGTCGGTTGACCGGCACCACACGCCGTACCAAGCGCACGCTGGCCAGCGCGGCCGCGCTCGGCCTGATGGCCTCGGGCGCCCTGGCCTCGCTGTCGCCGGCGACGGCGTCGCCCGACTTCAGCGGGTTCTCCTCCTTCGCCCAGGCCACACCGCTGCGCATCGAGGTCCACGAGCCCGCGATCCCGGTGCCCTCGGACCCCGAGCTCGAGCTCAACTTCTCCTACACCAAGGTCAACGGCTCCTCCGGCCCGACCGGCACCGCGCGCGCCTCCGCGATGTGGCCCGGCGACGCGGTCGGTGAGGGCCTGAAGACCTTCGGCGAGCAGCTCGGCCTGCCGGGCGCGCTGACCGACGGCGGCTACCCCGTCCAGATCAACGCGCAGAGCCCGGGTGACACCGCCGCGGCGACCCAGGAGTTCTTCCCGGGGATGACCGGCAAGGTCACCACCAGCGACAAGGCGGCCATCGCCAAGGTCGGCTACGGCACCTCCGGTGACGTGGCCGAGGGCGACTCGGGAGCCCCGACCGCGACCCCGCCGCCGAACCCGCTGGCCGCGCTCGCCTCCGGCGACCTCAGCGCGCTGACCAACCTGCTCACCGGTTCGCACACCGCCGGCCCGGGCGAGGGCGCCCCGTCCAGCAGCCCGCTGGGCGCGCTCGGCCTGCTGGTCAGCGCGGGTGGCATGGACTCGGTCTCGCGCACGACCTACGACACCACCCAGGACGCGGTGGTGGCCACCTCGACCGCGCGGCTGGGCAGCATCGGCCTGCTCGCCGGCATCGTGAAGCTCGACGGCGTGGAGGTGGTCACCCAGGTGACCAGCAACCAGGCCAAGGGCGCGGTGGTGACCCGCAAGGTCACCATCGGCGCGATGACGATCGCGGGCAACAAGTTCGGCCTCACCGGCGACGGCATCGAGGCGATGGGCAAGGCCACCCCGATCCCGGGTCTGCCCGACGCCCCAGCGGCGGCGCTGAAGGCGCTCGGCATCACGATCACCCCGGGCGTGGCGACGGTGACCAAGAACGGCGCGGCCGGGTCGGTCACTGCCGAGGGTCTGCGCATCACGATCGAGACCGCACCGCTGCTCAACAAGCTGCCGAAGCTGCCGATCGCGGACCTGGTCTCCAAGCTGCCCGACCTGCCGGGCCAGGCCAGCATCCTGAAGGGCCTGATCATCGCGCTGGGCCAGGCGACCCCCCGGGTCGACCTCGTGCTCGGGCAGTCGACGTCCCAGGCCCAGACCGTCCCGGGCTTCGACGACGGCACCACCTCGCCGCCGACGACGACCGTCCCGGGCACCGGGCCCACGAGCTCGGGCTCCGTCCCGCCGAGCAGCGTCGGCCCCGTCGGCGCCGAGCAGCCGCCGGCGGCCAGCACGCCCCCCACGGTGACCCCGGGGATCACCAACATCAACAAGCTCGCCTCGGGACTGCCCGACATCGGGGGCCTGCCGACCTGGCTCGCCCTGATCGGGCTCGCCATCGCCGGAGGTGCCGGCTGGTACATCTGGCGTGCCGGGTCGATGATGTTCGGCGGCGCCGCGATCTGTACCCACGGCCTCAAGTCCGGGATCCCGGATCTCAGGAAGGTATGAGAGATGACGACCATGCAGACCACAGCCCAGGCTCCGGCCCACACGATGCCGCGTGCGGCCAGCCGTGACGGGGTGGCCCCCCTGCGCGGCAATCCGGCGCAGCTGCTCCACCTGGTGCTGTTCATCGCCGGCGCGGTGCTGCTGCCCGCCGGCCTGATCGTCATCGGGCTCGGCTGGTACGGCACCGCGCACACGCCGTACACCTACCAGCAGAACACCTACCTGATCTCGGGCGGCATCCTCGGCCTGGGCATCACGTTCGCCGGTGGGTTCCTCTACTTCGGGTCCTGGCTCGCCCGGATCGCGGCGGACCAGAAGGACGCGCAGCGCCAGCTCTCCGAGACGCTGCTGCTGCTGGCCGACGCGGTCTCGCAGAACAGCGCGGCTGTCGGTGCCGTGGGTGTCGCGAGCCCGGAGCTCGCGGCTCCGCCCGCGCCCGTCACGTCCGTCTCGCCGGCCCGTCCGCCGGCACGGACCCGCGAGGCCGGTTCGGTGCTGGTCGTCGCCGGTCGCGGCAAGACCGTGCACCGCGCCGACTGCGACCTGATCGCCGGTCGCGAGGACCTGCGACCGGTCGGGGCGGAGACCGAGGACCTGATCCCCTGCAGGCTCTGCCAGTCCTGACCAGGAACTCCGACCGGACATCACCGAGATGACCACCACCAGCGCGGCGCCCCCTCGCCGCGCCGAGGTCGCCCGCCAGCGGGTGCCGCGGCGCACCCAGGCGCAGCGGCGTGCCGAGAGCGACGCCAAGCTGCTGCGCGCGACCGCCGAGCTGATCGTGGAGCGCGGCATCGAGGGCACCTCCCTGGCCGAGATCGGGCGCCGGGCCGGCTACAGCCACGGCCTGGTGCACCACCGCTTCGGCTCCAAGGACGCGTTGATCGAGCGCCTCAACGCCGAGGCCGTGCGGCTCTTCACCACCACGACCGTCGCCCGGATCGGCAACGCCACGGGCGCCCTCGCGGTGCGCGTGGTCGCCGAGACCTACCTCGACCTCGTCCAGGGCCCCGACCCGGTGGCCCGGGTGCACCTGCTGGTCTGGAGCGAGGCGATCGCGGGTGGAGTGGCCAAGCGGCCCTACCGAGCCTCGTGGGACCAGGTCTTCCGCGGATCCCTGGCCACCATGATCGAGACCGGGATCGTGGAGGGCACGGTGCGCGCCGACATCGACCCCGTGCCGGCCGCAGTCGTGATCGTGGGGCTGCTGCGCGGGGTCGCGCTCCAGCTCATCCTCGACCCGGGAGCCGGGTCGCCGGAGACCACCCGGGGCACGGTGCTCGACCACGTCGACCGGATGCTGGCCCCGCTCAGCGCGGCCGCAGGTCGCTGAGGACCAGCTGACGGATCAGCTCCTGGGCCCCGGCGAGGTCGATGCCCTCGTCGAGCAGCATCTGCATGGCCGCTCCGCGCAGCGCCCCCACGATCGTCAGGGCGGTGTCCTCGACGCCGAGGTCGGCGCGGATCGTGCCCAGGGCGATGCCGTCGTGGATCAGGTCGGCGAGGAACGCGCGGAACTGCCGGTCCCACTCCAGCTGCGCCTCGCGCCGCGACGCGGTGTAGGCGACAGCCTCGCTCCACAGCACCACGTGCACCCGCCCGATCGGGTCGGGGCCGTCGACCAGGTCGAGGTAGAGCGCGCAGACCGCGAGCACCGCCTCCAGCCCGGTGCTGGTCCCGATCCGCTCGCGGGCGGCGCGGGCGTAGTAGCGGGTCGCCTCCTCGATGATCCGGTCGACCAGCTCGTCCTTGGACCCGAACCGGTGGTTGACCAGCGCGTGGCTGGCACCGGCGCGGCGGCCGATGTCGGCCAGCGAGGTGTTCGCCAGGCCCTGCTCCACGATCAGCTCGACCGAGGCGCGCAGCAGCCGCTGCTCGCTGTCGGCCCGGCGCTCGGCCTGGGTACGCCGGGAGTCGGCCCTCACGACCGCGCCAGGTGCGCCCGCACGTGGGCGTTGACGACCTCGGGCTGCTCGAGCTGGAGGAAGTGGCCGGCGCCGGGCACGATCGCGAAGGTGCTGCCGGGCGGCAGGTTCGGCTCGGCCAGGGCGGCCAGGCGGGCGTCGAGGCAGCCGTCGTCCGCGCCGTGCAGGTAGAGCAGCGGGACCCGCGGCTCGCGCATCTCCGCGCCCTTCCAGCGCCGGTAGGCCGCCGGCGGGCCGAACGGGCTGACCAGCGCGCGGTAGTAGCCGATGACCGTACGCCGGTGCGCCGGGTCGGCCATCGCGGCGAGCACGTGCGGGAGGTCCTCGGAGGCGTCGTACCCCGGTGACCAGTCGCGCCAGAGCTTGCGGACCAGCCGCTCGTAGGTGCGCTCGGGCAGGAGCGGGAGGCGGTTGAAGGCGATGTACCAGCTGTTGCGCAGCTGACGGGGGAGCGCCCGCAGGGCCTTGCCCGACTGGATGGAGAGGAACGGTGGCACCGCCATCACGACGACCTCGGCGAACGGGTTGTCCTCGTGGGCGGCCAGCGCGTTGGTCACGATCGCGCCCCAGTCGTGGCCGACCAGCACCGCGTCGTCACCGCCGCCGAGCTCGCGGTGGATCCCGAGGACGTCGGAGACCAGCGCGGCGACCGCCCCGCTGCCGTCGCTGGGGACCTCGGAGGGTGCGTAGCCGCGCAGGAACGGGGCCACCACCCGGTAGCCGTCCGCGGCCAGGGAGGGCCCGAGGTGGCGCCAGGTGTGCGCGGTGTCCGGGAAACCGTGCAGCAGCACGGCGAGGGGTCCCTCGGCCGGGCCCCAGGTCAGCGCGGTCAGCGAGACCTGCGGCAGGTCGATCCGGATCTGCTCCATGACGTCATCCTCGCGGATCCGGCGACGCGCCTGCCAGCAACGGGGCCGTCAGGAACGGTTCAGGAGATGGATCTAGAGTGGGAGCATGCACGCCCTGGTCGTCATCCCGACCTACAACGAGGCGCCGAACGTGCTCCGGGTCATCGACGCGGTCCGCTCGGCTGCTCCGGCGTGCCACGTGCTCGTCGTGGATGACAGCAGCCCGGACGGCACCGGAGCGCTCGTCCAGGCGCACCCGGACTTCGGCAGCACCCTGCACCTGCTCACCCGCCCCGGGCGCGGCGGGCTCGGGGCGGCCTACCGGGCCGGCTTCGCGTGGGCGCTCGAATCGGGCTACGACCACATCGCGCAGATGGACGCCGATCTCTCGCACCCGCCGGACCGCCTGCCCGCGCTGCTCGCGGCGCTGGAGACCGCCGACGTCGCGGTCGGCTCGCGCTACGTGCGCGGCGGCGGCGTGCGGCACTGGGGTTGGCACCGCAGGCTGATCTCGCGCGGCGGCAACCTCTACGTCCGCCTCCTGCTCGGTACGCCGGTCCACGACACCACCGCCGGGTTCAAGGCCTTCCGCGCCTCGGCCCTGGAAGCCATCGACGTGCTCGACTCGGAGTCCAACGGCTACTCCTTCCAGATCGAGAACACCTGGCGCGCGACCCGCCGCGGGCTGCGCATCACCGAGGTGCCGATCATCTTCACCGACCGCACCGCGGGCGCCTCGAAGATGTCCGGGTCGATCGCCCGCGAGGCGCTCAGCCTCGTGCTGCGCTGGCGGATCGCCGAGCTGCGGGGCCGTGAGAGCGGTCCGCGGCGTCGTACCACGGTCTGAGCCCTGCGTCGAGGGTTCCGTGTACGAATCCCGAAATCGGGAAAACCCCTTGTACACAAGGTGAAAGTGCCGAATTCTCGGGTGACTTCCGACTAGGTTTCTTCTCACCGTTCGAACAAGAGGGGTGGCACCGATGAGCGCGAGCTCTCAGGCACGATCAGCACTGCGACTCGTCGCACCCCTCGAGGTCGAGGAGGTCGCCCCGAAGAGGGTGCGCCGGACCGAGTTCGGTGGTGGCAGCCTCCGCTCCGCCCTGCTGGCCAGGAGCCTGGCGAGCACCGTGAAGCCGTTCATCAACGTCTGGGCGCGGGTCCCGCTGCTGCCGTGGCCCTACTTCCTGGTCGACTACGCGGGCCTGGCGCTCAAGCCGGTCGAGGGCACGACCTTCGAGCGGATGGACCTGCCGAGCTGCAAGGCCGAGGTGCTGCGCACCCCGTCCGCGGAGGACCGCGTGATCGTCTACCTGCACGGTGGGGCGTTCGTCGTCGGCGGCCGGTTCCTGCACCGCCAGCTGACCTCGCGGATCGCCGAGGCGACCCGGGCCAGCGTGATCGCGGTCGAGTACCGCCAGCTGCCCGACCACCCGGTCAGCGCCTCGATCACCGACGGGCTGGACGCCTACCGCTACGTGCTGGACTCCGGCGTGCCTGCCGAGCAGGTCGTGATCATGGGCGACTCCGCCGGTGGCTACCTGACCTACCAGGTCGCGCTGGCCGCGGAGAAGGAAGGCCTGCCGATGCCGGCCGGCCTCGTCGCGATGTCGCCGCTGATCGACTTCGACGGCACCGCCAAGGTCGCCGCGGACTCCTCGGCCACCTGCTCGCTGTTCCCGCTCAACTGCTTCGAGGGCCTGAGCCAGGTCGTGCTGCGCGCCTCGCTGCGCGCAGGGGAGAAGGTCGTCCTGCCCGACGCCCCGAGCCTGGCCGCCCTGCACGGCCTCCCGCCCTCGCTGATCCAGGTCAGCTCGGCCGAGATGGTCTACCCCGACGCCGAGGCGATGGCCGCCGCGCTGACCGAGGCCGGCGCCGAGGTCGAGCTCCAGGTCTGGGACCACCAGGTCCACGTCTTCCAGGCCGCCGCCGGCATCCTGGAGGAGGGCGCCCAGGCGATCGAGGAGATCGCGGCGTTCTTCGACCAGGTCGTCCCCGACGCCGCCCTCTGGTCCCTCGACGCCTGAGGTTGATCGGGCCCGTTCTGCCCCTCGGCCGGCGGCTCCGCCCGTTCGCGTAACCTCGACTCGTGTCTGCCCCCGTCGATTCCTGGTTCGCCACGAACACCACGTCGTGGCGCGACCGGAGCCTCGCCGACCTGCTCGCCGCCAAGGAGTCCAGCGGCCTGAGCGTCAGCCTGGTCGTGCCCGCCCGCAACGAGGCCGCCACCGTCGGTGACGTGGTCTACCGGGTCCGCGAGGCGCTGGTCGAGACCACCGACCTCCTCGACGAGATCGTGGTCATCGACTCCGACTCCACCGACGACACCTACGACGTCGCGCAGGACGCCGGCGCCGTGGTGCACCGCGCCGCGGAGATCCGCCCCGACCTCGGGCCCGGCCGGGGCAAGGGTGAGGCGATGTGGAAGTCGCAGTTCGTCACGACCGGTGACGCGCTCGTCTTCATGGACGCCGACCTGCTCGACTGGGACACCCACTTCGTGCCGGGTCTCCTGGGCCCGCTGCTCAGCGATCCCGACATCGCGCTCGTGAAGGGGTTCTACGAGCGCCCGCTGCTCGAGGACCCCGGCTCGAGGAACGCTATGCCGGAGGCGGCGTACGAGGGCGGACGGGTGACCGAGCTCGTCGCGCGCCCGTTGCTCAACCTGCTCTTCCCCGAGCTCTCCGGGCTGGTCCAGCCGCTGGCCGGCGAGTGGGCCGTGCGCCGCTCGCTCTTCGAGCGCCTCTCGGTCCCGCGGGGGTACGCCGTGGAGACGACCGCCCTGATCGACACCGCGCACCTGCTCGGCATCGAGGCGATCGCTCAGGTCGACCTGGGGCGTCGTGCGCACCGGCACCAGGCGCTGCGCGACCTCGGGGCGATGTCGACCCAGATCGTCACCGCGGTGTGGGCGCGCGCCCACGAGCGCGGCCTGCCTGCCGGCCCGGTGCCGTTGCGCCAGTACCTCCCGGTCGACGGCGAGATCGCACCGCACACCCGGTACGTCGACATCAGCGAGCGCCCGCCCGCCGCGGCTCTCGTGGAGCGGACGGCATGACGCTGAAGCTCGGCCGGCACGTGTTCGCCGACGACGCCACCTTGATGATGGCGATCGTCAACCGCACCCCGGACTCCTTCTACGACAAAGGCGCGACCTGGGCCGAGGACAAGGCGTTCGAGCGCGTCGCCCTGGTCGTCGAGCAGGGCGCGGAGATCGTCGACATCGGCGGTATCAAGGCGGCCCCGGGCGTCGCGATCGACCCGGAGGAGGAGAAGGACCGCGTGGTCGGGTTCGTCGCCCGGGTCCGCGAGGCCTTCCCGGCGCTGGTCATCTCGGTCGACACCTGGCGGGCGTCGGTGGGCGACGCCGTCTGCGCCGCCGGAGCGGACCTGCTCAACGACGCGTGGGGCGGCGCCGACCCGGAGCTCGTGGACGTCGCCGCGTCCTTCGACGTCGGCCTCATCTGCACGCACACGGGCGGGGTGACGCCCCGCACCCGCCCCTACCGGATCGAGTACGACGACGTGGTGCGCGCGGCGATCGACGACACGGTCGCCTACGCCGAGCGGGCGGTGGCCGCCGGCGTCGAGCGCGACTCGGTCGTCATCGACCCGGCGCACGACTTCGGCAAGAACACCTTCCACTCCCTCGAGCTGACCCGGCGGATCGGCGAGATGGTCGAGACCGGCTGGCCGGTCCTGGTCTCGCTCTCCAACACGGACTTCGTCGGGGAGACCCTCGACCTCCCCGTCGGCGAACGACTCACCGGCACGTTGGCGGCCACCGCTGTCT
>JBJMIO010000187.1:0-15722 GCA_045806765.1 Marmoricola sp. | reverse complement strand
ACACTCTTACCCAACACCACGCACTACCCATCACCAGCAAGATTGCGGTGATGCCCACCTCCCTCGTCACCGGCGGCGCCGGGTTCCTCGGCTCGCACCTGTGCGAGGCGCTGCTGGGCCGCGGCCACCGCGGACAGGTTGGCGAAGCCGCCGGCGTAGGCGAGCTTGTCGAGGACCGTGACCGACGCTCCCCGCAGGCCCGGCAGACGGTCGGCCAGGACCGCTCGCACGAGGTGCGAGCCGAGGAACCCGGCGCCGCCGGTGACCAAGAGCCTCATCGCTGCGCGAGTTTAGCCGCGGCCGTGCGCCGGCCACCCGATCCGGTGACCAGGGGGCGCTGCGGGGCGCGACTGGTAGTGCCGGGGAATGCGCGAGTGGTGACTGCCAATGGGTGCTCGATGAGGCTAGTGTTTCGACATGGAACGGCGAATTTTCGGCCTCGAGACCGAGTACGGAGTCACGTGTACTTATCGGGGGCAGCGGCGGCTGTCGCCGGACGAGGTGGCGCGGTACCTGTTCCGCCGAGTGGTGTCCTGGGGGCGCAGCAGCAACGTTTTTCTTCGCAACGGCGCCCGTCTCTACCTCGATGTCGGTTCCCATCCTGAGTACGCGACCCCGGAGTGCGACTCCGTCGTCGACCTGGTCGCCCACGACCGGGCCGGCGAGCGGATTCTGGAGGGTCTCCTGGTCGACGCGGAGAAACGGCTGCACGATGAGGGGATCGCGGGGGAGATCTACCTGTTCAAGAACAACACCGACTCGGCCGGCAACTCGTACGGCTGCCACGAGAACTACCTGGTCTCCCGCCACGGCGAGTTCGGCCGGCTGGCCGACGTCCTCATCCCGTTCCTGGTCACCCGGCAGCTGATCTGCGGGGCCGGCAAGGTGCTGCAGACGCCGCGCGGCGCGGTCTTCTGCCTCTCGCAGCGCGCCGAGCACATCTGGGAGGGCGTGTCCAGCGCGACCACCCGGTCCCGGCCGATCATCAACACCCGGGACGAGCCGCACGCGGACGCCGAGAAGTACCGGCGGCTGCACGTGATCGTCGGCGACTCCAACATGAGCGAGACGACCACGATGCTCAAGGTCGCCAGCTGCGACCTGGTGCTGCGGATGATCGAGGAGGGCGTGGTGATGCGCGACCTCACGATGGAGAACCCGATCCGGGCGATCCGGGAGATCTCGCACGACATGACCGGACGTCGCAAGGTGCTGCTCGCCAACGGTCGCGAGGCGAGCGTCCTGGAGATCCAGAGCGAGTACCTCTCCCGGGCCCGCGACTTCGTGGACCGCCGCGAGCTGCACACACCCGTCATCGAGCGCTCCCTGGACCTGTGGGAGCGCGGCCTGAAGGCGGTCGAGTCCGGTGACCTCTCGCTGGTCGAGCGTGAGATCGACTGGGTGATCAAGTGGAAGCTGATCGACCGGTACCGGTCCCAGAACGACCTTCCGCTGGGGCATCCGCGGATCGCCCAGCTCGACCTGGCCTACCACGACATCCACCGTGACCGCGGTCTCTACTACCTGCTGGAGAAGCGCGGAGCCGTCACCCGGGTGACCGACGACCTCGCCGTCTTCGCCGCGAAGTCGGTCCCGCCGCAGACGACCCGCGCCCGGCTGCGCGGCAATTTCATCAAGCGCGCCCAGGAGCGCCGTCGCGACTTCACCGTCGACTGGGTGCACCTCAAGCTCAACGACCAGGCCCAGCGCACGGTCCTGTGCAAGGACCCGTTCCGCTCCCACGACGAGCGCGTCGAACGGCTCATCGACGGCATGTGAGCACGCAGAAAATCCAGCGACCCTGCTCGCGGGTGTCGCTACCCTGTCCGACGTGCGACGACCGGTGATCTGGGCCCTGGCAGCGGCTGCGCCGCTCCTCGGCCTCACGGGGTGCTCGGGATCGGTCGGTCACGGCGCCATCCGCTCGGCCGAGGGGTCGATCACCGGGCTGACCGTCGCCGGCCCCGTCGGCAGCGCTCCCTCGGTGCGGATGGCGGCGCCGCTGAAGGTCGGCTCGACGCAGACCGCGGTGATCACCGCCGGCACCGGCGCCCCGGTCCAGATCGACCAGCTGTTCGTGCTCCAGCTGAGCCTGTACGACGCACGCACAGGTCGCCTTGCGCTCTCGACGTACCAGCACGGGGTCCAGCCGGTGGTGGCCAAGAGCTCGGACGACAGCCTGTTCCCGGCCCTGACGAAGGCGTTGATCGGTCTCCGGGAGGGGTCGCGGGTGGCGCTCGCGCTCACCCCGGCCGATGCGTACGGCTCCGGCGGGGTGCCGCCGGCCGGTGTCCGCGCCGAGGACCCCGTCGTCGTGGTGGCCGACGTGGTCGCGGTCCCGCCGGTGGACGTGGCCCCCGCGATCACCCTGCCCACGCCGTACCCCACGGCGCCGGACGCGCCCGGGGACCCGGTCGTCCGGATGGCGGGCTCCCTGCCGGTCGGGGTGGACTTCCGGCACGCCGACCGGCCCGATCCGGGTGCGATCACGACGATCCACGAGGTCGACGGCACCGGGCCCGTGGTGCGCCAGCACAGCCTGGTCACCGTACGCTTCCTGGGTCAGGTCTTCGGTCACACCGAGCCGTTCGCCGACAGCTACTTCAAGGACCCCCAGCTCGTCCCCGTGGCGGCCGAGGGTTCGGTCACCTCGTGGGACTACGCCCTGGTCGGCCTGCACCAGGGCAGCCGCGTCGTGGTCATCGGGCCGGCCGGGCCTCCCGGCGTCGCGACCGCGCCCGGAATCGGCAAGGATGACACCATCGCCTGGGTCATCGACGTGCTGGGCGTCAGTTGATCCCGGGAGCCTGGCGAGAGGAGACCTCGTGACCGCGTCCAAGTCCGAGCGCCTGCTCAACCTCGTCATCATGCTGCTGGTCTCGCGCACCTACGTCACCAAGGAACGCATCCGTGAGGTCATCGAGGGCTACCAGGGTGCCTCCGAGGAGGCCTTCGAGAAGATGTTCGAGCGCGACAAGGCGGAGCTGAGGGCCCTCGGCATCCCGCTCGAGCTCGGCTACGTCGACGCCTTCTTCGAGGACGAGCAGGGCTACCGGATCGCCCGGGACGCCTTCGAGCTCCCCGATATCGACCTGGAGCCCGACGAGGTCGCCGTCCTGGGTCTGGCCGCGAAGGTCTGGCAGCACGCCGGCCTGGCCGCAGCCACCTCCCAGGCCCTGGTCAAGCTCCGCGCGGCCGGGCACGACGTCGACCGGGACGCCCTGGACGTCCTCCAGCCGCGCGTCGAGGCCGACGACCCGGCCTTCGACGCGATGTGGGGCGCCACCGTCAGCCGCACCCCGGTCCGCTTCGCCTACCGCAAGGCGACCGACGAGAACGCCATGCTGCGCCACCTCGAGCCGTGGGGCGTGGTCACCTCCCGCGAGCGCTGGTACGTCGTGGGCTACGACCGCGACCGAGCGGCTCCCCGCATGTTCCGCCTGAGCCGGATCGAGGGAGACGTGGTGAACGACGGGCGCGCGGGTTCCTTCGAGGTCCCGCCCGGCACCGACATCCGTGCCCTGACCTCCGGCCTGACACCGGTCCGGCCCGGCCTGGAGGCGACCGTGCTCGCCCGCGCCGGATCGGCGGTCCTGGCCAGGCGCCGCGCGGTCTCGGTGGTCCCGGGCGTGCCAGGGCCCGATGAGAGGACCGCCTGGGACCGGCTCGTGCTCGCGACGTACTCGCTCGAGGAGGTGGCGCGCGACGTGCTCTCCCACCTCGGGGACGTGGTCGCTCTCGACCCGCCCGAGCTGCGCGAGCTCGTGACGGCGCGCCTGGCCGCGCTGGCGGGGGAGGCCTCGTGAGCGGCGCGACGACCAAGGACCAGCTCGCGCGGCTGCTCGCCCTCGCGCCCTACCTCCAGGCACGCGGCGAGGTGCCCCTCAAGGTCGTCGCCGAGGACTTCGAGGTCACCCCGGACCAGATCCTCAAGGACCTCCGGGTGCTGTACATGTGCGGTCTGCCCGGATTCGGCCCCGGCGAGCTGATCGACATCAACGTCGAGGCGCTGGTCGACGACCCCGACGGCATGGTCCGCATCGACAACGCCGAGTACCTGGCCCGGCCCCTGCGCCTGGGCAGCAACGAGGCTTCGGCGCTGATCGTCGCGCTGCGGGCACTGCTGGACTCCAGCACGGTCGCCTCCCGCGAGGTCGTCGAGCGCACGCTGGCCAAGCTCGAGCAGGCCACCGAGGAGGGCGGCCTGCCCCTGGTCGACGTACGGATCCCTGAGGAGCGCCCGGGGCTCACCCAGGCCCGCAACGCGCTCGAGCAGGCGCTGCGCACCGACCGCCAGGCCAGGATCGAGTACGTCGTGCCGGCCCGCGACGAGGTGACCGACCGGGTCGTCGACCCGATCGCTCTGCTGCTCTCCGACGGCAACACCTACCTCGACGCGTGGTGCCACCTGGTCGGCGCTCGCAGACTCTTCCGCGTCGACCGCGTCAGCGCCGTGGAGGTGCTCGACTCGCCGCGCGAGAAGCCCGACCTCGAGCCGCGCGACCTCTCCGCCGGACTCTTCGAGGCGGGCCCGGGGGACATGGAGGTCCGGCTCCGGTTGAGCCCCGAGATGCGCTGGTTCGCCGACTACTACCCGGTCCTGGAGGTCATCGAGCAGCCCGACGGCGGCCTGGAGGTCTGCCTCGCGGTCTCGGACGAGCAGTGGCTGCTGCGCCTGGCGATGCGCTTCGGGCACGGGATGACCGTGCTGCACCCCGCCGAGCTGGGGGAGCGCATCCGCGCCGTGGCCCGGGATGCCCTGCGGTTGCAGCAGCGCACGGCGTAGGATATTGACATCCAGCCCGCACCGAACTGAACGAGGCACACCGTGAGAGACATCGGACCGACCGAGATCATCCTGATCCTCGCTGTGATCATCCTGCTCTTCGGTGCCAAGAAGCTGCCCGAGCTGGCTCGCGGTTCGGGGCGTGCCCTGCGCATCTTCAAGGCTGAGACCAAGGGCCTGATGGACGAGGACGACGAGGCTGCCGCCAAGCCGCTCTCCGCTGGTGAGGCGACCGAGGCACGGCCGGCGGAGGCACGGCCGGCCGAGTCCGAGCAGCAGCCCAAGCCTGTCGACTGACCCGAACCAGGCCTGCACCCGTGTCGACCTTCCGTGGTGTGCTGCGCCTTTTTAGCACCAAACCGCACAACCCCGCCGGCGAGGGCGGGCGGATGGCGCTGTCCGATCACTTCCGGGAGCTGCGCGCCAGGTTGATGCAGTCGGTGCTGGTGCTGCTCATCGCCACCATCGCGAGCTTCTTCTTCTACGACCAGCTGCTCGAGCTGATCGTGCACCCCTACAACCAGGCCGTCGACATGCTCGGCGGACCGAAGAAGGTCAACTCCGAGATCGTGCTCACCGGCATCACCGCCGGTCTGATGCTGCAGCTGAAGCTCTGCGCGGTCAGCGGTCTCGTGGTCAGCAGCCCCTTCTGGCTCTACCAGGTCTGGGCGTTCATCGTGCCCGGTCTGCACCGCAACGAGCGGCGCTGGACCTACATCTTCGTCGCCATCGCGGGGCCGCTGTTCTTCGCCGGCGTGGCGCTGGGCTACTACGTGCTGCCCAAGGGACTGCAGGTCCTGATCTCGTTGAACCCGAACAACTTCCAGAACCTGAACGACTTCCACGACTTCTTCTCCTTCGTCACCACGATGCTGCTGGTCTTCGGCATCTCCTTCGAGATCCCCTTCATCGTGGTGCTCCTCAACCTCGCCGGGTTCCTGCCGGGCTCGGCGCTCGCGCGCTACCGGCCGTGGATCATCACCGGCACCTTCGTGTTCGCCGCGGTCGCGACCCCGTCGACCGACCCGGTCTCGATGCTGCTGCTGGCCGTCCCGATGACGCTGCTCTTCTTCATCTCCGAGGTGATCGCCCGCACCGTCGACCGCCGTCGCGGACGACGCGCGACGGCCGAGGCGCTCGACGACGACACCGCCTCGACCCTGTGAACGCTAGGGTCTCAAGGGTGCGCACGGAGATCGCCGTCCTGACGAACCCGATGTCGGGCAAGGGGCGGGGCAACAAGGTCGGCGAGGTCGTGCTGCCCCGGTTGGAGGACGCCGGGTACGCCGTACGCGCACTGACCGGGCGAGACGCCGACGAGGCCCTGGACCTCGCGCGCCAGGTCGTCCAGGACGGCATCGAGACCCTGGTGGTCATCGGAGGCGACGGGATGACCCACCTCGCCGCCCAGGCGCTGGCCGGATCGGGCACGCGGCTCGGCCTGGTGCCCGCCGGCACGGGCAACGACGTGGCGCGCGCCCTGGGTCTGCCGCGCAAGGATGCGGCGGCTGCCACCGACGTGATCATCGGCGGCAAGGAGCGCGCGATCGACCTGGCCCGGATCGGGCACAAGTACTACGTGACCGTGCTCGCCGCCGGCTTCGACGCCATCGTGAACGAGCGCGCCAACGCGATGACCTGGCCCAAGGGGCAGATGCGCTACAACCTGGCCACCCTGGCCGAGCTGCGCACCTTCAGCCCGATCCCGTACGTCATCGAGGTCGACGGCGAGCAGCACCGCTTCGAGGCGATGATGGTCGCGGTCGGCAACACCAACTCGTTCGGCGGCGGGATGCGGATCACCGAGGGCGCCGTGATGGACGACGGTGTCCTGGACGTGGTCGCGATCATGCCGATGAGCAAGCTCGAGCTGGTCCGCACGTTCCCCAAGCTCTTCAACGGCACCCACGTGCAGCACCCGAAGTACCGGCACTACGCCGGCAGGACCATCACCGTCGCCGCTCCCGGCATCGTCGCCTATGCCGACGGCGAGCGGATGAGCCCGCTCCCGCTGACCGTCGAGGTCGCACCGGGCGCCCTGCGCGTCCTGGTCCCATGAGCGCCGACGAGAGCGACCTGGGCCCGGCCGACCAGTACGCGCGCTACCGGCGCAACAAGGAGCACCCGGAGGTCGCGGCCTTCGCCTCCCACTACTCCTTCGGTCTCGACGACTTCCAGCTGCGTGCCTGCCGCGTGCTCGAGGACGGGATGTCGGTGCTCGTGGCCGCCCCGACGGGCTCGGGCAAGACGATCGTGGGGGAGTTCGCGGTCCACCTGGCCCTGACCAGCGGACGCAAGTGCTTCTACACCACCCCCATCAAGGCGCTCTCGAACCAGAAGTTCAACGACCTCGTCGAGCGCTACGGACCGGAGAACGTCGGCCTGCTGACCGGCGACAACAGCATCAACGGCGACGCGCCGGTGGTCGTGATGACCACCGAGGTCCTGCGCAACATGCTGTACGCCGGGTCGCGCACCCTCTCCGGACTCGGTTTCGTGGTCATGGACGAGGTGCACTACCTCGCCGACCGATCGCGTGGCGCGGTCTGGGAGGAGGTGATCATCCACCTCCCCGAGTCGGTGGCCCTGGTCTCGCTCTCGGCGACCGTCAGCAATGCCGAGGAGTTCGGCGAGTGGCTGGGCACCGTGCGTGGCGAGACCGTCACGATCGTGGAGGAGAAGCGGCCCGTCCCGCTCTACCAGCACGTCCTGGTGGGACGGAAGATGTACGACCTCTTCGCCGGCGACGGTCCCACCGCGCCCGGCGAGGAGCAGGTCAACCCGCAGCTCCTGCGGGTCGCCCGTGACGACCTGATGGCCGGGCGGATGCGCGACCGGCGCTCGCCGAAGGGCCAGCGGCGCCCGGACCGGGCCCGGCAGTCGGGCAACGGCCGGAGGGTGTGGGTGCCCAGCCGGGCCGACGTGGTGGAGCAGCTGGACCGTGCCGGCCTGCTCCCGGCGATCGTGTTCATCTTCAGCCGGGTCGGTTGCGACGCGGCCGTGCAGCAGTGCCTGAACGCCAACCTGCGGCTGACCAGCCCGGAGGAGCGGGACGAGATCTTCGCGTTCGTCCAGGAGCACTGCGCGCACCTGCCCGACGAGGACCTCCAGGTGCTGGGCTACCACGAATTCCTCGACGGCCTGACCCGCGGTGTCGCGGCCCACCACGCCGGCATGCTCCCGACGTTCAAGGAGTGTGTCGAGGAGCTGTTCCTGCGCGGCCTGTGCCGCGTCGTGTTCGCCACCGAGACCCTCGCTCTGGGAATCAACATGCCGGCGCGCTCGGTGGTGATCGAGAAGCTCTCGAAGTGGAACGGAGAGACGCACGCGGACATCACCCCGGGGGAGTACACCCAGCTCACCGGACGCGCGGGCCGTCGCGGCATCGACGTCGAGGGGCACGGCGTGGTGCTCTACCAGCCGGGGCTCGAGCCGAAGTCCGTCGCGGGCCTCGCCTCGACGCGCACCTACCCGTTGCGCTCATCGTTCGCGCCGTCGTACAACATGGCCGTCAACTTGGTCCACCAGTTCGGCCGGGAGCGGGCGCGCGAGCTGCTGGAGTCCTCGTTCGCCCAGTTCCAGGCCGACAAGGCCGTCGTCGGGCTGGCCCGCCAGCTGCGCAAGAGTGACGATGCGCTCGAGGGGTACGCCGAGGCGGCGACCTGCCACCTCGGGGACTTCGCCGAGTACGCCCGGCTGCGCCGTGAGCTCTCCGAGACCGAGACGGGGATGGCCAAGGCCCGGCGCGCGGACCGGCGTACCGAGGTGCTGGCATCGCTGGAGGCCCTGCGCCCCGGCGACGTCATCGAGGTCCCGTCAGGACGGTTCTCGGGCATGGCGGTGGTCATCGACCCCGGGACCGGTTCGGACCGCGACGGGCCCCGGCCCTACGTCCTGACCCAGGACCGGAATGCCCGCCGCCTGAGCCTGGTCGACTTCCCGACCCCGGTCGTGCCGTTCACCCGGATGAAGATCCCCAAGACGTTCAACGGTCGCAGCCCGCAGGCACGCCGCGACCTGGCTACGACCCTGAAGATCCGCACCCACGGCTTCACGCGCCCGCCGGGCGCTGAACGGCCCGTACGCGGTCCGGCCGACGCCGGCAGCTCTGAGCAGATCGAGGAGCTGCGCCGGGCGCTGCGTCAGCACCCGTGCCACGGCTGTCCTGACCGTGAGGACCACGCCCGGTGGATGGAGCGCTGGTACAAGCTCGAGCGCGACGCCCGGACCCTCCGGCGCCGCATCGAGCAGCGCACCAACACCATCGCGCGCCAGTTCGACCGCGTCTGCGAGGTGCTGACCGCGCTGGACTACCTCGCCGGGGACGAGGTGACCGGCCGCGGTCGCGCCCTGATGAGGATCTACAACGAGATGGACCTCGTCACCGCCGAGTCGCTGCGTGCCGGGCTCTGGCGGGGACTGGACCCGAGCCAGCTGGCGGCGGTGCTCTCCAGCCTGGTCTTCGAGTCCCGCAAGGCCGACGACGCGGCCTCGCCGCGCCTGCCCGGTGGCCGGGTCCGCGACGTGCTCGCCGAGATGACCGGCCTGTGGGCCGACCTGGACGCCCTGGAGCGCCAGCACAAGCTCGACCAGCTCCGCGAGCCCGACCTCGGGTTCGTCTGGGCGGCCTACCGCTGGGCCGAGGGAGACGACCTCGACGAGGTGCTCGACGCCACCGGGTTGGCGGCCGGTGACTTCGTGCGCTGGGTCAAGCAGCTCATCGACCTCTCCGGTCAGGTCGCGGACGCGACGTCGGACCCCGAGGTGCGCGACGCCGCTCGCGAGGCCGTCACGCGGCTGCGGCGCGGAGTGGTCTCCTACACCTCGGTGACCGACTGAAGCAGCGGCCTCAGCCGATCGGGCGGTTCTCGTACGCCGTCGAGAGCACGATGGTCGTGCGCGTCGAGACGTTCGCGGTCGTACGGATCCTGCCGAGCAGCTCCTCGAGCTCGGCTGGTGTCGCCACCCGGACCTTGAGGATGTAGGACTCCTCGCCGGCCACGGACCAGCAGCTCTCGATCTCGGGGACGTCAGCCAGCCGGTCGGCGTAGTCGTCCTCGGCAGCCGGGTCGAAGGGGGTGATGGAGATGAACGCGGTCAGCGGTCGGCCGGCCTGCGCATGGTCGATCGTGGCGCCGTAGCCGACGATGAGACCGCGCTCCTCGAGACGCTTGACGCGCTGGTGGACCGCCGAGGTGGACAGGCCGGTAGCCTTGCCCAGGTCGGTGTAGGACATCCGGCCGTCACCGGCAAGCAGCCGGAGGATCTGGCGGTCGATCTTCTCCACGACGTGGAGCCTACTGTCCAGCGACCCGGAACGGCTTGGTCTTTTCGGATCGGTCGGGCAGCGTGGGGTTCATGAGACCCGCACGCGTCGCCCTCCTCGGCACCGGAATCATCGGCTCGGGCATGGCCCGCAACCTCGCCGCGGCGGGGCTGGAGACCGTCGTGTGGAACCGGACCCGGTCGAAGGCCGAGGGGCTCGGCGCAGGCGTCGCCGACTCCCCGGCCCAGGCCGCGGAGGGTGCCGCGGTGCTCATCACCGTGCTCGCCGACGGGGACACCGTGGAGGCCGCCGTGCGCCAGGCGGCTCCCGCGCGCGGGACCATCTGGGTCCAGAGCGCAACCGTCGGGGTGGAGGCCTGCGCCCGCCTTGCCGCGCTCGCCGAGGACCTCGGGCTGCTCTACGTCGACGCCCCGGTGCTCGGGACGCGCGGACCGGCGGCCGCCGGGGAGCTGGTCGTCCTGGCCTCGGGGCCCGAGGACGCCCGTGCGCCGCTCGAGCCGGTCCTGGACGCCGTCTCCTCCAAGGTGCTCTGGCTGGGCGAGGCCGGCGCGGGGTCCCGGCTCAAGCTGGTGGTCAACGCCTGGGTCCTCACGATCGTCGAGGGTGTCGCCGAGTCGCTCGCCCTGGCCCGGGCGCTCGGGCTCGACCCGCAGCTCTTCCTGGACGCGGTGAGGGGCGGCGGGCTGGACGCGCCGTACGTCCAGCTCAAGGGAGCCGCCATGCTGGCAGGTGACTTCGACCCGCAGTTCCCGCTGTGGGGCGCTGCGAAGGACGCGCGCCTGGTCCAGGAGGCCGGTGCCGCTGTCGGCCTCGAGCTGGCGGTGGCCGCCGCGCTGTGCGAGCACTTCGAGCGCGCGGTTGCCGACGGGCACGGCGATAAGGACATGAGCGCCACGTTCCTGTCGCACTGACGCCCTAGGCTCACGCTCGTGAGCAACCTGATGCTGCTGGACACGGCCTCGCTGTACTTCCGCGCGTTCTTCGGTGTCCCCGACACCGTGCGCGCGCCCGACGGGACTCCGGTGAATGCCGTGCGCGGGCTGCTGGACTTCATCAGCCGGCTCGTCGAGGAGTACCAGCCCACGCACCTGGTCTGCTGCTGGGACAACGACTGGCGACCGCAGTGGCGCGTCGACCTGATCCCCTCCTACAAGGCTCACCGGGTGGAGGTCGAGGTGCCGGGCGGGTCGGACGTCGAGGAGGTGCCCGACCCCCTCCAGGCGCAGATCCCGGTCATCCTCGAGGTGCTGGCCGCCTTCGGGATCGCGGTCGTGGGCGCTGATGGCTACGAGGCCGACGACGTCATCGGGACGCTGGCCACCGACGCCGGGATGCCGGTCGAGATCGTCACGGGGGACCGCGACCTCTTCCAGCTCGTCGACGACAGCCTCGGCATCCGGGTGCTCTACACCGCGCGCGGTGTCGGGCGCCACGAGCGGGTCACCGAGGAGGTCGTGCGGGAGAAGTACGCCGTCGAGGCACATCAGTACGCCGACTTCGCCACCCTGCGCGGTGACAGCTCCGACGGCCTGCCCGGCGTCGCCGGGGTGGGGGACAAGACGGCCGCGACCCTGCTCCAGCGGTTCGGGGACGTCGACGGCATCCGGGCGGCGGCGCGTGATGAGTCCAGCGACCTGGCTCCCGGCCCGCGCCGCAAGATCCTGGACGCCGACGCCTACCTCGACGTCGCGCCGCAGGTGGTCGCGGTCGCGCGCGACATCGACCTGGACCGATCGGGCCTGGTCCTCCCGCGCACGCCCGCGGACCCGGACGCGCTGCGCAGGCTGGCCGAGCAGTGGAACCTCACGTCGCCGATCGGCCGGCTGGTGAACACCATCACCGACGCTGCCGGCTGAGCGGCTGCCTCAGTGGGCCTGGAGCGCCGCGAGCCGGCGTGACGCCTCGGCCATCTCGGCGGCCTTGAGCGCCGTCTCGTCGAGCTGGCCGTGCCGGCGCCACCAGTCCTGGCCCGCCTGCGGCAGGGTGTGGATCGGGTCGTAGTACTCGTAGAACCGGCTCAGCGCCTCGGTGTCGTCGCCCTCGATCGAGGTGCGGTAGTTCTTCGTCCAGTAGGAGATCCCGCGCTCGGCGTCGTACTCCGCCACCTGGTGCACCCAGCGCTTGCCGACGAACGGCACGTCGCAGACGATCCGCGGCGTGGCGAAGCCCGGGAGGTAGCCCATCAGGTCGTGCTGGAGGCGCTGGGCCTTGGCGACCGAGACGCGCCAGTGCTCGGAGAACGGGATCAGGTCGCACATGTAGAAGTAGTAGGGCATCACCCCGGCACCGTCGAGGAGCGCGAAGCACAGGTCCAGGAGGGCCTCCTGCTCGGCGTTGACGCCCTCCATCAGCACGCCCTGGTTGCGGACGTCCCGCACGCCGGCCTCGAACATCGCTGCCGTCGCCCGGGCGACCATCGGGGTGACCGACTGCGCGTGGTTGACGTGCGTGTGGATCGCGAGCGAGACGCCGCGCTCGCGGGCCGTGGTCGCGACCCGCTCGATGCCGGCGCGCACCTCGTCGCCCAGCCAGTGCTGCGGCAGCGCCATCAGGGCCTTGGTCGCAAGCCGGATGTCGCGGATGTTCTCGATCTCCAGCAGCCGGGTCAGGAAGTCCTCGAGGCGGGCGATCGGCATGTTCGCCACGTCGCCACCGGAGACGACCACGTCGCGCACCTCGGGGGTGCGGCGCAGGTACTCCAGCATCGCCTCGAGCCGGTCGTTCGGCTTGGCGGTGAACTTCAGCTTGGTCACCTGCGGGGTCGAGTTGCCGACCAGGTCCATCCGGGTGCAGTGGCCGCAGTACTGCGGGCAGGTCGGCAGCAGCTCGGCGAGGACCTTGGTGGGGTAGCGGTGGGTGAGCCCCTCGGCGGCCCACATGTCGTGCTCGTGGAGGGAGTCGCGGGTCGCGTGCGGGTGCGAGGGCCAGTCCGTACGGCGGTCGGAGAAGACCGGGAGCATGTAGCGGCGCACCGGGTCGGCGTAGAACGCCTCGGTCAGCGATCCGGGACCTGCCGGGCTGGTGCCCGACGCCATCGTGTTGAGCATCTGCGGCGGCACGAGCATCGACATCGTCGCGCGCTCGGCCTGGTCGCGCTCGAGGTCGGCGAAGAACCGGTCGTCGACGAGATCACCGACGAGCTCGCGCAGCTGGGCGACGTTCTTCACGCAGTGCGCCCGCTGCCACTGCGCCGAGGCCCAGTCCTCGGCGGTGACGTCACGCCAGCCGGGGAAGCGGCGCCAGTCGGGCTCGAGGAGCTCCCGGCGCTGGTACCGGTAGGGCTGTCCGGCAGTCGTCGCGGGCATCGTCTCGGTGCTCATGGCTTCCTCCCGACCAGCGCGTCGGTTGTGTGACGCCGGTCTCAAGTGCCAGAGTAGGAGAGTCTGTACGGCAATACCACTTCGACACGAAAGATTCTCCGGTCGAAGGACTCTGCGAAGGGATGTTTGGGCGTGGTGGGGCTTCTGGTCGAAAGCGATCCGGTCGGGACGCACCGTGTCCTGGAGCCGCGAGGAGCGCTGCCCCAGGCCGCGCAGCGCCTGGACGCGCGCCCGGAGCTCTGGCCCGACGAGGTCCGGGTGCGGGTGGAGAGGCTCAACCTCGACGCCGCCTCGTTCCGCCAGCTCGCCGAGAAGCACGCCGGAGATCCGTCCGCGGTGCGCGCCGAGGTCCTGACGATCATCGCCGCGCGCGGGAAGATGCAGAACCCGGTCACCGGCTCCGGGGGGATGCTGATCGGGGTGGTCGAGGAGGTCGGCCCCTCCTCGCCCCTCGGGCTCGCCGTGGGGGACCGGATCGCGACCCTGGTCTCGTTGACGCTCACGCCGCTGGTGATCACCGACGGCCTCGCCAGCTGGGACGGTACGTCGGAGCAGGTGCCGGCTGCCGGCCACGCGATCCTCTTCGGCCGCTCGATCGCCGCGGTGCTGCCCGAGGACCTGGAGACCCGCGAAGCGCTCGCGGTGATGGACGTGTGCGGCGCACCCGCGCTGACCCGGCGCGTCGTGGCGGGCTACCCCGACGCCGTGGTCACGGTGATCGGCGCGGCCGGCAAGTCCGGTTCGCTGAGCCTCGCGGCCGCGCGCGCAGCAGGGGCCGCGCACCTGGTCGGTGTCGTGCCCAACGAGCGCGAGGCCGGGCTGCTGCGTGCTGCCGGCCTGGCCGACGAGGTCGTCGTGGCCGACGCCCGCGACCCCCAGGGGCTTCGCGCGGCCGTGGCCCTGGGAGGCGGGCCGGGTCAGGTGACGGTGGTCTGCGTGGACGTGCCCGGCTGCGAGGGCGGCGCCATCCTGTGCACCCGTGAGGGCGGGACGGTGATCTTCTTCTCGATGGCCACGTCGTTCTCGGCAGCCGCGCTGGGCGCCGAGGGACTGGCTGCTGACGTGACCATGCTGGTGGGCAACGGGTACGTGCCGGGGCACGCCGCCCTGGCCCTCGACCTCTTCCGCACCTCCGAGGGCGTCCGCGCCCTGTTCGCGAGCCGTCGATGAGCCGCCGTCCGACCAAGCTGGCCCTCGATCCGGCCGTCGTGCGCGAGGCCCGACGGCTGGCCCGCACCGTGGGCAGGCCGATCGTGCGGACCGCGAAGGCACACACCACCACCTCCGTCGAGCGCGCGACCCTGCGGATGGCAGGTCTCGCCGGTGCCGACCCCGACGGGACACCGTGGGTCAACCGGTTGGTCGACGTGGTGCGTGCGGACAGCGGTCTCGAGCACGGGGTCGCCCTCCCGGTCTG
Source organism: Marmoricola sp. (assembly GCA_045806765.1). Taxonomy (GTDB): domain Bacteria; phylum Actinomycetota; class Actinomycetes; order Propionibacteriales; family Nocardioidaceae; genus Marmoricola. The sequence continues at coordinate 912 of JBJMIO010000187.1, read as the reverse complement.
GGACGCGCTGGTGCGTGCGGAGGCCGAGGACCTGCTGACCCTCGCCCAGAAGGCCGCTGCAGGATCGGTGCGGTTCCGGGTGCCGGAGGGACGCGATGCAGTACGGGCGCGCAGTGCCGCGCGCAAGCAGGTCGCGGCCGGCGTACGACGCATCGACGCGCAGCGCCGTACCCGGGAGCGGATGGTCAAGCAGATCGGCGATGCGCCGCGCGCACCCTGGATCTACCTGATCGTGGCGACCGGCGACATCTACGAGGACATCCCGCAGGCCCAGGCGGCCGCACGGGCCGGAGCCGACGTGATCGCGGTGATCCGCTCGACCGGGCAGTCGCTGCTCGACTACGTGCCCGAGGGCGCGACCCGGGAGGGCTTCGCAGGTACCTACGCGACGCAGGAGAACTTCCGGCTGATGCGCGCGGCGCTCGACGAGACCAGCCGCGAGCTCGGCCGCTACGTCCGGCTCACCAACTACGCCTCGGGTCTGTGCATGCCGGAGATGGCCGCTCTGGCCGGCCTGGAGCGCCTGGACATGATGCTCAACGACTCGATGTACGGGATCCTCTTCCGCGACATCAACCCGATCCGCACCTTCGTCGACCAGCGGTTCAGCCGCCAGATCCACGCCCGGGCCGGGATCATCATCAACACCGGCGAAGACAACTACCTCACCACTGCCGACGCCGTCGATGCCGCCCACACCGTCATCGTCAGCCAGCTGCTGAACGAGCGGTTCGGGCTTGAGGCGGGGCTGGCCGACTGGCAGCTCGGCCTCGGCCACGCGTTCGAGATCCAGCCCGAGCGCGAGGAGTCCTTCCGGCTCGAGCTCGCCCACGCGCTGCTCGCCCGCAGCCTCTTCCCCGACGCGCCGCTGAAGTGGATGCCGCCGACCAAGCACATGACCGGCGACGTGTT
>JBJMIO010000186.1:0-10327 GCA_045806765.1 Marmoricola sp. | reverse complement strand
CGAGATCTCGAGCATCTCCTCGCGCTCGCGCGACTCCTGCAGCTTCGCCGCGGTCCGCGCCAGCTCGGTCGAGACGGCCTGGAGCTCGGCGGGGCCGGCGGCGGAGGCGGCGTACACACCGGTCTCGCCGAACCGGCGCGTCTCCTCGCGCAAGGCGTCCGAGCCTCGTACGACGGACGCGCTGACCACGAACGAGAAGAACACCGCGACCAGCCCGGCGACCAGGCAGACCAGCAGCACCACTCCGCGGTCGTGGCTGGAGAGGAACATCGCGTTCGCGGTCCCGATGACTCCGGCGATCACACCGCCGACCGCCACCAGGGCGACCAGGGCCACCAGCCACTTGAACGAGCCGCGCGCGATGACACGGCTGACCACCAGGCCGGCTGCGCCGACCGCGGCGGTCCACCCGGCGGCGATCAGGACGACGTCGACCTGGTCGTGGGTCATGCCTTGCTCCGGGTCTCGGTCGCGGCAGCAGCCACGATCTCTGCGGAGTCCCAGCGGTAGCCGACGCCCCACACGGTCACCAGGCGCACGGGGCGGGTCGGGTCGTCCTCGACCTTCTCCCGCAGGCGGCGCACGTGCACCGTGACCGTCGAGTGGTCACCGAACGACCAGCCCCAGACCTCGGCGAGCAGCTCCTCGCGCGAGTAGGCGATGCCGGGATTGGCGAGCAGGAAGCGCAGCAGGTCGAACTCGCGCGCGGTCAGCGCCAAGGTCCGATCACCCAGGGTGGCGACGTGCTGGGCCTCGTCGACGGCCAGGTCGCCGTCAACCAGCGTCTCGCCGCGCGGCCGGGTCCGCTCACCGGCGCGCCGCAGCACCGAGTCCACGCGCAGGACCAGCTCGCGCGGGCTGAACGGCTTGGTCACGTAGTCGTCCGCGCCGCGCTCGAGCCCGACCACACGATCGGCCTCGCCGCCCAGGGCGGTCAGCATGATCACCGGCACGTCGCGCTGCTCGCGCAGCCGCCGGCACACCTCCAGGCCGTCGATGCCGGGCAGCATCAGGTCGAGCACGACGAGGTCGGCGGGGTCCTCGCGCATCGCCTTCAGGGCTGCTTCGCCGCTGTCGACGTCGGCGACCTCGTGGCCGCCGGCGCGCAGGTAGGAGACCGCGACCTCGCGGACGGTGTGGTCGTCGTCGACGACAAGGATCTTCGCCACGCTCCCACGCTAGGCCGTCGGGACGCGCCATGACCACGACTGTCCTTACGGACCTGTGACGGCCCGCATCTCCGACGTCACCAGCGCGTAACCCGTGACGTCTTCCCGGGCCGGGTCGACCGGGCGCAGGATGCGAGACAGCCGGAGGTTCCGGCACAGGAAGAGGTGGAGCGATGTTCATCCAGGTGTTGCAGGGCAGGTGCTCGCGGCCTGACGAGCTGCGTTCGTTCTCCGAGGGGTGGAAGACCGACCTCGGACCCGGAGCAGCCGGCTTCCTCGGGGGCACGTTCGGCGTCACGCAGGACGGCCAGTTCATCGGAGTGGTGCGGTTCGCCTCGGCGGCGGACGCCGCGGCGAGCTCGGCGCGACCCGAGCAGGACGCATGGGCGCAGGAGTTCGCCGGCTATCTCGACGGACCGCCGTCGTTCACCGACTACGAGGACGTCAGCGAGTTCCTCGACGGCGGCTCGGACGCGGCGGGGTTCGTCCAGGTCATCCGGGGAACCACCCCCGACGTGGCCGCGTTCAAGGCGCTGCTGGCTGATCCCGGGCAGCTGAAGGAGATGCGCCCCGAGATCATCGGCGGCACCTTCGCCGTCGACGCCGAGGGTGGGTACACCGAGACCGTGTACTTCACCGACGAGGCCGCGGCGCGGGGCGGCGAGCAGCAGGAGCCGCCGGCGGAGGTCCGTGAGACGCTGGAGAAGGTACTGGCGGGAGCGTCGTTCTTCGACCTCCACGATCCGTGGTTCGAGAGCGAGGGCTGATCACGATGGGCTTCTACGAGAACCACGTCGTCCCGCGGCTGGTCAACTTCGCGTGCGGCCAGAAGGACATGGTCCCGCACCGCGAGCGGGTCTGCGCCGGCTTGAGCGGCGAGGTCGTCGAGATCGGCTTCGGCTCGGGCCTCAACGTGCCGTTCTACCCCGACGCGGTCACCCGGGTCGCGGCGGTCGAACCGGCCGACCTCGGCTGGAAGATCGCTGCGCAGCGCGTCGCGGGTTCGCGCGTCCCCATCGAGCGAGCGGGCCTCGACGGCCAGTCGTTGCCCTTCGAGGACGACACCTTCGACAGTGCGGTCTCGACCTGGACGATGTGCACGATCCCCGACGCGGCCCAGGCGCTGCGCGAGGTACGGCGCGTCCTCAGGCCCGGCGGCACGCTGCACTTCGTGGAGCACGGCCTCGCGCCCGACGAGAAGCTGCAGAAGCGGCAGCGGCGCTTCGAGCCGATCAACAAGCGGTTCGCGGGTGGCTGCCACCTGACCCGGCCGATCGCGGACCTCGTCACCGGGGCCGGGTTCACGATGACCGAGCTCGACGAGTTCTACGGCGAGGGCGGTCCGAAGTTCATCGTGGCGCTCTCGCTCGGCGTCGCCGCAGCTTGATCGACGCGGCTCTCAGCCCGTTCCCGGTCCGCCGGGGACGGGCTCCTCGTCGTCGGCCGACGCCCTGCTCGACGTACGACGCTCCCGCAGGATCGCGACGACGACGGCAACCGCTGTGACTGCGACGAGCCCCCACCAGCCCAGCGCGTAGTTCCGGTCCAGCAGCGTGGGGTTGTCCGGACGCAGGCCCGGCTTGCCGAGCACCGGGATCGCGACCGCCGTCACCGTGCCGATGACGACCGCGCCGACGACCAGGGGAGCCGGCACCCGGTGCCACACCTTTGTCGCGACGAGCGCGACGGCGATGGTGACCGGGGCGAGGATGCCGTCGTGCAGCACCACGCCGCCGATCAGCCAGCGCCCGGTGGCCAGCAGGTTGTCGGTGCCGAGGTCGAGGAGCAGGTGGGCGCCGTACGCGCCGGTCCCGACACCAAGGACCACCAGCACGCCGCGGAGCACGCGGACCATCACAGCACCTCCACCTTGGTGACCCACTTGGTCTGCAGCACACCCGGACGTCCCGGTGCGATCAGCCGACAGGGGTAGCCGTGGTCGATCGAGAGAGGCTCGCCGTGCAGGCCGAGCGCGAGCAGCGTCAACGGGTCGTCGGCGAACTGGTGCGGCAGCTCGCTGACGCGGTAGTAGCCGTGCGGCTCGAGCGACTCCAGGCGCACCGCCCGCCCGTGCGGCGCGCCGACCAGGTCCAGCAGGTCGCGCAGCCGTACGCCGCTCCACGTCCCGCTCGCGCTCCAGCCCTCCACGCAGGCGATCGGGAGGTCGTGGGTGCGTTGCCGCAGCGCCTCCAGATCGCCTCGGCTGAAGGATCGCACCGTGGCGCCGTGCTGGACCGTGAGCCTGTACGACGGGCTCAGCGCCAGCGCGATCACGTCGGCGGCGCGCGCCGACTTGTTGATCGGGATCCCTTCGGGCCCGCTACCCGAGCGCACCCCGAGCACCGAGACCTTGCGCAGCAGCGGCACCGTGCTCCCGGCGGTGGCGAGCACGGCGACCCCGGAGGCCGCGAACGCGGTGCGCACGAGGCCGCGCCTGCTCAGGGGAGGTGTGCCGCTCATCGAGGCACGGTCGTGGCGGGTGTCCTCGATGTCGGAGCCGAGGACGTCGCGGATGACCGGCAGCTTGACCGCCACGTGCACCAGCAGTGCACCGATCGCGAGCCACGCCACCGCGTAGTGGGTGGCGCGGAAGTGGAAGCCCCACGGGTACCACTGCGCGGAGTTGCACAGCCCTGACGCCAGCTGGAAGATCGCCGAGGCGACGAGCACCGCGATCGAGCCGCGCTCCAGCGCCTCGCCCGCGAGTCGGACCAGTCCCCGCGGTGGCCGGGCGAACAGCTTGGGGAAGACTGCCCAGAGCTTCACCAGCAGCAGCGGCACTGCCGCGGTCCCGGAGATCACGTGCAGTCCCTGGGTCCAGCGGTAGAGCGAGGCCGGCCGCGAGGGCAACGTGAAGAACGTGTGGTGCGCCTGCACCTCGTGGCTGTAGAGGCCGGTCAGGAAGCAGATCCCGAAGCTGATGCCGAGCCACAGGCCGATCCGGGCGGCGACCGCGGGGCTGCGCAGGCGCGAGGTGAACTGGTCCTCCGAGGGCACCGGGACGAGCGCCTCGAGACGGGTGCGGAGCTCGGTGATGCTCATCGCGCCACCCGGTCCAGGACGGCGAACCAGCGGCGGCCGTGCTGGTGCACACCAGTGACCGTGAGGCCGGCCCCGTCGGCGAGCGCGCCGACGGCCTCCACACCGACCACCGACCACGGGAACGCTCCCGAGCGCCGCGAGCCGGTGGCGAGCCGGATGTTCCGGGTGCGCAGTCCCGTGCCCGGGGGAGCCAGGTCGGCGACCACGCGACCGCCGGCTCCCAGGAGCGTGGCGATCCGCGCGAGCAGCGCCCCGGGGTCTCCGCCGATGCCGATGTTGCCGTCGGCGAGCAGCGCCGTGGACCAGCGCCCCTCGCCGGGCAGGTCCTCGAAGACGTCGCGCAGCAGCGCGGACACCCCGCGCTCGCGGGTCTGGAAGACGGCTTCGGGGACCACGTCGATGCCGAGCACGGCATGACCGCGCTCGGCGAGCAGCTGGGTCATCCGGCCGGGACCGCAGCCGATGTCGATCGTCGGGCCGATGCAGTGCGCGAGCAGCGCCGCATCGCCGAGGTCGGCGACGCGGTGCCACACGCTGACCGGCAGCCGCAGGGGGAGGTCGTCGAGCCCGAGCACGTGGCAGACCTCGCCGCGCAGGGCGGAGGTGAAGACGTCGGTGAACGCCGCCGGAGCCGTGGTCATGACGCCACCTGCTCGAGCGCCGACCACGCACGTGCGAACCGGGTGTCCGGTGCGAGCGCCGCAACGGCAGCCGCATCCGCGACCGTGTCGACGTCACGCATCGAGACGGTGAGCGCGACCGTGCTGCCGTCGGCCGCCAGTGCGTGCCTGGTCGTGGCGAACGTGTCCGCCCGCGACATCGCGACCTCGCGCAGCACCGCGGCGCGCGCTCCGTCGTCGAGGCCGAGCGCCCACCAGCCACCGTCCTCGGCGGGGCCGAGCACGGTGCCCGCCCCCGCGTCGAGTGCCTCGGCGATCGCGAGCAGCTCCGCCGCGCTGACCTGCGGGGTGTCCATCCCCACCTGGACCACGCCACCGGGGCCGGCGGATGCGGAGGTGACGGTGCCGTGAGCGTGCGCGAGCCGCTCACCGAACGCCTCACCGGCCTGCGCGAAGACGTCCCAGCCCTCCAGCGCCGCGGTGATCTCCGTGGATCGGGCCGCGAGGGCGAGGTCGCCCTCGAGCGCCAGGTGGCACCGGTCGCCGAACGCCTCCCGGCACGCAGCGAGGGTGTCGAGCAGGGCTGCCGCCGCCAGATCGGCAGCCGTGCTCATCCCCACCACGGCGCCGAGCCGGGTCTTGGCCGACCCAGCCACCGGAGCCTTGGCGACCACCAGCCCGTGCGTCCTCACCGCAGCACCGCCAGGAAGTCCCGGGCCGTCCGGACGGTGCCCGTCACCGAACCCGACACCTTCGAGCGGGTGCCGAGCGCGCGGGGGTGGTAGGCGACGTCACGCTCGACGATCCGCCAGCCGGCCCGGCTGGCGCGCGACATGAGCTCGACCGGGTAGCCGAAGCGACGGTCGGCGACGCCGAGGTCGAGCAGGTCCTGGCGACCGCAGACCCGCATCGGGGCGATGTCGTGGACCGGGAACTCGGCGCGGCGTCGCAGCACCGCGATCACCACCTGGTTGCCCAGGCGTGCGTGCCAGGGCCAGACGCCCCGACGGGTGGGCCGACGACGCCCGACGGCCATCGTGGCCCGTCCCTCGGCCACCTCGGCGATCAGGGGAAGCAGGTCGGCGGGGTCGAAGGATCCGTCTCCGTCCATCACCGCGACCAGTTCGGTGCTCGCTGCCAGGACGCCGGCGTGCACCGCTGCGCCGTACCCGGGTCTGGGCTCGTGGACCACCCGGGCACCGGCGCGCAGCGCGACGTCGGCGGTGCCGTCGCGCGAGCCGTTGTCCACGACGATCACCTCGAGCGCGGACGGCATCCGGGGGAGCAGGTCGATGAGCGCCGGGGCCTCGTCGAGGCACGGCAGGATCACGGTGCAGGTGGACATGGATCCACCGTAGGAACGCGACGGCGCCATCGAGCCCGCAAAGGCTTACGGATGGGTGACGCCTCCGGTCCGGTCCGGTCCGAGGAGCGGCTGCCTGCCTAGGGTGACGACATGCAGGCCGAGCCCGAGGTGTCGCCCGTGCCCGGCGAGCGCGCCCGGTGGACGGGTCTGGCCGTGGCCGCCGCGCTGGTGGCTGCCGCGATGGCGATCCCGCCGGCCCTGGACTGGAACGTCCACATCAACACCTTCCCGCCGATCTACGCCGACTGGGAGCCGCGGGTGGGACCCGGCACGGCGCCGGCCATCCTGATCGCGCTGCTCGGCACCCTGTACGCCGCCCGCCTCGCGCGGTCGCTGAGCTGGGGTCGGCTGCTGATCGCGACGTGGGCGCTCGGGGTGGCGTGGATGCTCGCCCTCGCGACCGTCGACGGGACCGGCGGGATCAGCCACATCCTGAACTCCTACAACGAGTACCTCCGGACCGCGCGTGCCACCCACGACCTGCACCACACGCTCCAGATCTACGTCAGCCGGATCCCGTTCGACTCACCGGACAACTGGCCGGCGCACCTGGCCGGGCACCCGCCGGGTGCGCTGACCTTCTTCGTGGTCCTGGTCCGCCTCGGTCTCGGTTCGGGCTTCGCGGCGGGCATGGTGATCACCCTGATCGCGGCGACCACAGCGCTGGCCGTGATGACCACGCTGCGCGCGCTCGGCGCCGAGGAGCTCGCGCGCACCGCCGCTCCGTTCCTGGTGCTCGGGCCGGTCGCGATCACGCAGTGCGTCTCGGCCGACGCGATGTTCGCCGCGGTCGCGGCGTGGGGCATGGCGACGCTCGCGCTGGCGGCGACGCGCACGAGCACCCGCGCGATGCTCGCGTACTCGGTCCTGTCAGGTGTGCTGCTCGGCTACACGGTGATGCTCTCCTACGGCCTGCCGCTCCTCGCGCTCCTCGCGCTCGTGGTGCTCGGTCTTGCGGGGTCGTTCAAGCCGTTGCTCCCTGCCGCCGTCGCCGCCCTCGCGGTGATGCTGCTCTACGCCGCGCTCGGCTTCAACTGGCTCGACGCGTTCCACACCCTGCACAACCGCTACTGGGACGGGGTCGCGCACAAGCGACCGGGGATCTACTGGAACTGGGCCGACCTCTCAGCGCTGCTGTGCTGCACCGGTCTGCTCGCCGGGGCCGGCGTGGCGCAGGTAGCCGTCCGCCGTCACGATACTGACCCGCAGGTGCGGGTGGTGACCCGTCTTGCCGCGACCGGCGTGCTGATGGTGCTGCTCGCGGACGCCTCGCAGATGAGCCGGGCCGAGGTGGAGCGGATCTGGCTGCCGTTCGCGCCCTGGATCCTGCTCGGGTGCGCCCTGCTGCCCGAGCGCTGGCGGCGGTGGGGTCTGGCGCTGCAGGTCCTCAGCGCACTGGTGCTCGTGCACCTGCTGCACGAGGCCTGGTAGCTCGCGCGCAGGGTCACGCGCGCAGGGGAGCCGTCGCGAACGCCGGCAGGCCGACCTCGGGTGCGATCTCGGCGCGGAACCCGAGCTCGGCGGCCGCACGCTCGGGTGAGGCCACCACGTGCCGCACGTCGCCGAGCCGGTAGCGCGCGGTGATCTCCGGCGAGATCGGCCGACCGCTGCCCTCGGCCACCAGCCGCGCGACCTCCGCGATCGTGATCGGGTGCCCCGAGCTGACGTTGTACGCCGCGTAGCCATCGCGGTCGACCACAGCCCGGAGCGCGAGCACGTTGGCGCGGGCCACGTCCTGCACGTGCACGAAGTCGCGCGCCTGCAGGCCGTCCTCGTAGACCGCCGGCGCCTCGCCGCGCTCCAGGGAGGAGCGGAACATCGCCGCCACCCCCGAGTACGGCGTGTCCCGCGGCATCCCGGGACCGTAGACGTTGTGGTACCTCAACGCGATCGCGGCGCCACCGGCCTGGCGCACCCAGGCCGAGGTGTAGTGCTCCTGGGCGAGCTTGCTGGCGGCGTAGCTGCTGCGTGGGTCGAGGCGCGCGTCCTCGTCCACGGGGCGCCACGCCAGCGGCCCGCCGCACACGGGGCAGGGGTTCTCGAAGTCACCGGCATCCAGCGACGCGGTGCTGCGTGCTCCGGGCAGCTGGTCGTCGTGCTCGGCACAGGCGTAGCGACCCTCGCCGTAGACCACCATCGAGGACGCCAGCACGATCCGGGAGACGCCGTGCGCGTGCATCGCGGCCAGCAGGGCAGCGGTGCCCAGGTCGTTGTGCGCGGCGTAGCCGGGGAGGTCCGCGACCGCGACCCCGGCGCCGACGAGCGCCGCCTGGTGGCACACCACGTCGACTCCGTCGAGCAGGTCGGACCACACCTCGACGTCGCGGACGTCGAGCCGGTGCGTGCCGGGCGGTGGCGCGGTGGAGCCGTGCGCCTGCGGCACCATCAGGTCGACACGCACGACCTCGTCGCCCGCGGCGTCCAGCTGCGCTCCGATCGCCGATCCGATGAAGCCGGCCGAGCCGGTGAGCAGGACCTTCACGACAGGCCAGGGACGTCGTAGGTGAGCTCGACGCCGGTGCTCCACGACGAGCAGCTGCAGCCGGCCGGGTCGGGCAGCGTGGAGACGCTCGTGCGCAGGATCGTCTTGAGCCGCTCGATGTTGGCGGCGAACATCGCGAAGACGTCGTCCTGCCGGACGCTCCCGCCGACCTCCGCGCCGGCGTCCATGTCGGTGACGAGGGCGACCGCGGCGTAGCAGAGGTGCATCTCACGAGCCAGTGCGGCCTCGGGGGCTCCGGTCATGTTGATCAGCGACCAGCCCTGCTCGGCGTACGAGCACGACTCGGCCCGGGTCGAGAACCGCGGACCGTCGATGACCACCATCGTTCCTCCCGAGTGCACGTCGGGCGACGCCGTGAAGGTCTCGAGCAGGCGCGGGCAGTACGGGTCGCCGAAGGGCAGGTGCACGGCGCCGCGCTCGACGTAGCTGCCGGCGCGTCCGGACGTGCGGTCGACGAGCTGGTCGGGCACCACCACGTCGCCGGGTGCGACCAGGTCGGCGCGCAGGCCGCCGACCGCGCACGGCGCGAGCACCTGACGCACCCCGAGCGAGCGCAGCAGCCAGAGGTTGGCCCGGTAGTTGATCCGGTGGGGAGGGAGCGCGTGGTCGGCGCCGTGGCGCGGCAGGAACGCCACCCTGCGCCCGGCTACCTCGCCGGTGCTCACGGGACCCGAGGCTTCGCCGTACGGCGTGCTGGTCGACGTGACGGCCTCGGGGGAGTCGAGGAACTCGTAGAACCCGCTGCCGCCGATGACCGCGATCTCCGCTCCGCTCATCCCCACAGCCTGTCAGGCGAGTCGCTCGGGACCACGGAGCGAGCGGGTCCGTCACCACTCCGTAAGGCATCAGCCTCCGTAGGCCTCGGCTCCGCAAGGCCTCGGGCTCCGCACCACCTCAGCGAGCTCGCGCACGGAAGGCGGCGGCCTTGGCACGGTTGCCGCACCAGGCCATGTCGCACCAGCGTCGCGAGCCGTTGCGGGAGGTGTCGCGGAAGACCCAGGCGCACTCGGGTCCCGGGCACGCCTTGAGGCGGGCTGCGCCGGGAGCCGCCGGCCAGCGGACCAGGGCGGCGACCGTGCGGGCGGTGACGGCACGCGCGGTGCTGCTCGAGCCTGCCGGCACGAGCTCGGCGGCGTCGTCCAGGGACAGGCGCAGGGGGAGGGTGGCGAGTGCGCCGGCCTCGACGTCGACCGCCACGCCGTTGTTGCGCAGACCGAGCTGACGGATCACCGTCCGGGCGGTCCGCAGCAGGACGAGGTCCTCGGCCGGACCGAAGTCCTCGACCCGCGATCCGGTCAGGTCCTGCCACCACGCGGCCGCACTCGCGGGGTCGCGCAGCTCGTCGGGGGCCTGCGGGTCGTGGGCGGTGTTCGCCAGCGCGATCAGCAGGTCGAGGTCCGCGGGGAATTGCGGGTGCGTCTTCACAATAACCATCGTACAGTGTTTACTGGTTACGCGCGAGAAGCGCGCAGGCACGAGTGAGGACCATCGAGATGAGCACGCGAGCGACCCTGGGCGACCTGGCGATCCTGGCCGCGGCCGCCGGCTACGGCCTGTCCACGACGATCTCGGTGGCAGCGCTCGACCGGGTGCGAGCCCCCGACCTCGTGGCAGTCGAGCTCACCGG
>JBJMIO010000185.1:0-18840 GCA_045806765.1 Marmoricola sp. | reverse complement strand
CTCGACCCGCCGAGCGACGACATCTGCTACGCCACCCAGAACCGGCAGCTGGCGATCAAGGAGATCAGCGCCGGGGCCGACCTGGTGATCGTGGTGGGCTCGGCGAACTCCTCCAACACGGTGCGCCTGGCCGACGTTGCCCTGGAGGCCGGGGCGAAGGCGGCGTACCGCGTCGACGACGCGAGCGAGATCGACGAGGCGTGGCTCGAGGGTGTCGCGACGGTCAGCGTGACCTCGGGCGCCTCGGTCCCCGAGGAGCTCGTGGAGGGCGTGCTGTCCTTCCTCGCCGCGCGCGGCTACCCGGACGCCAAGGCGGTGCACACGGCGGAGGAGTCGCTGATCTTCGCGCTGCCCCCCGAGCTTCGCCGCGACATCCGGGCCGCCGAGAAGAGCTGATGGCCCGCTACCTCGACATCCACCCGGTCGACCCGCAGGCACGGCTGATCACCCAGGCCGTCGAGCTGCTGCGCGAGGGCGGCCTGATCGCCTACCCGACCGACTCCGGCTACGCGCTGGGCACCCAGCTCGGCAACCGCGACGGGTTGGACCGGATCCGCGCGATCCGCCGGCTCGACGACAAGCACCACTTCACGCTGGTGTGCAAGGACTTCTCCCAGCTCGGCCAGCTGGTGCACATCGACAACGCTGCCTTCCGCGCGATCAAGTCCGCGACGCCGGGGCCCTACACGTTCATCCTCCCGGCCACCGGCGAGGTGCCCAAGCGCCTGATGCACCCGAAGAAGCGGACCGTCGGGGTGCGCATCCCCGACCACGTGGTGGTGCACGCGCTGCTCGACGAGCTCGGCGAGCCGATGCTCTCCAGCACGCTGATCCTGCCCGAGGAGACCGAGCCGATGACCCAGGGCTGGCTGGTCAAGGACGAGCTGGATCAGCTGTTGGACGCTGTCATCGAGGGCGAGTCCGGCTCGCTGCCCACTACCGTCGTCGACTTCACCTCGGGAGCTGCCGAGGTCACCCGGTACGGCGCCGGGGACACCTCGCGGTTCGAGTAGCGCGACATCACCCGGCTGCGGATCGCCAGGACGACCAGCGCCAGGCCGTACCCGGCGAGCAGGGAACCGGAGTGGTGCGCCAGGCCGGAGATGACCGCCTGGACCAGGCCGTCGCCGTGCGCGGCGATCGCGCCGCGGTCGACCACGCCGAGAAGGCTGCACAACCCGAGCAGCAGCATCGGGGGGAGCACGCCGACGTGGAAGAAGTCCTCGGGGCGGATCGCGAGAGCCAGCGCGATGCAGAGCAGCACGAAGCCGGTGTCGAACACGATGCCGAGACCGGGGGAGACCGCCAGGTCGGCGACGACGAGCACGATGCAGGCGAAGACCGAGAACCGCGTGACCCGGCTTCCGGACCAGCGTCCTTCTTCCCACACGGTGGGCGCGCTCACGTACCTACCGTAGGTCGGCGCTCCGCTGCTCGAGTGGAGCCACGCCGACCCGGTCGACGAACTCGACCGCCGTCAGCGGCCGCGGGACCTCGGTCACCGGGTGCGGTGTCTCCAGCTCCTCGTCGAGCTCGGCGACGTCGGAGAAGTGCCGCGCGGTGACCAGCACCCGGCTCTCCAGCGACCCGATCGCGCGGTTGTAGGAGTCCACGCTGCTGCTCAGCGAGCGGCCGAGCTTGTCGAGGTGGCGCCCGACGGTGCCCAGACGGCCGTAGAGCTCGCGCCCGAGCTGGTGGATCTCCCGGGTGCGCTCGGCCAGCGTCTCGGTGGTCCACCCGTGCGCGACCGTGCGCAGCAGGGCGATCAGGGTGGTCGGGGTCGCGAGCACCACGTTGCGTGCGGCGGCGTGCTCGAGCAGGCCGGAGTCGGCCTCCAGCGCGGCGGAGAGGAACGACTCGGCCGGCACGAACAGCACCACGAACTCGGGGGTGTCAGCCCCGTGCTGGGCCAGGGCTCGCCAGTAGCCCTTGGCGGAGAGCTGGTCGACGTGCGTGCGCAGCTGGCGGGCGTGCTGGACGAGCAGGGCGCGCTGGTCGTCGAGGTCGTCGGTGGTGAGCGCGTCGAGGTACGCGGCTGCCGGGACCTTGGCGTCGACGACGACCGACTTCCCGCCGGCCAGGTGCACGACCACGTCGGGGCGAGCGGCGCCGTCGGGACCGGCCAGGTGGACCTGCTCGGTGAAGTCGCAGTGCTCGACCATCCCGGCCAGCTCGATCGTGCGGCGCAGGTGCAGCTCGCCCCACTGGCCGCGCACCTGCGGCTTGCGCAGCGCGGTCGCCAGCGCGGAGGTCTCGCGGCGCAGGGTGTCGGTGGAGTGCCGGACCTCGTCGACCTGCTGGTGCAGGGTGCTCTGCCAGGAGACGCGCTGGTGCTCCAGGTCGGTCATCTTCTGGTGCAGCCGCTGCAGGTCGTCGCGGATCAGCGCCTCGTCGACCGAGGCAGCGACGTGCTCGCGCGGAGCCAGGCGCAGGGTGCCGACGACGCCGAGCAGGGCGCCGACGACCAGGGTCAGCAGGGGAAGGAGGATGTCCATACCCGCAGGGTGGCAGGGACCCCCGACTCATCCCTCGTCGTGCGGTGCGGGGTCCTCGTCGGCCGGCTTCTCGCCACTGCGGGTGATGTCGATGATGACGGCGGCGACCAGTCCGGTCAGGCCCAACCCGAGGAACGCGATGACGAGCGAGAGGTGACCGGCCAGTGCCGCGTCGCAGCCGTCGGCGCGGTCGAAGACCGAACCGCACTCGCCGACCTTCTGGAGGCCCAGGACGACGCCGATCGTGAGGAACCCGGCGGTGAAGGTGAGCACGAGGCGGGCCAGCAGCTTCTCCATGGCGGGAGCCTCCCACAACCGCACGTAGGATCGTCCGGAAAGTCCCATCTCGGAACCTCAAGGATCGGTCGTGCTCAGAGCCCTCGTCGTCGCGTTCGTCTGCGTCGCGCTCGCGACCACGGCGGCAGGGGTCGCGAGCGCCGAAGGCGGCAGCCCGAGCGTGTTCAGTCCCGACTTGTCGAGTCCCCAGTACCAGGGATTCCACGGACCGTTCGGCGTCGAGTTCGTCAACGCGGCAACCGGCAGCTATGCCTGCCATGTGGAAGTCGGCGGTGTGCTGGTTGTCTCCTGCGCGGACGAATACGCGTGGGACGGGACCGGCTCGTCCGAGCACCTGTTCACCGTTCCGGCGCTGGCCCCGAGCGAGGACTACGTCTTCGTCGTCCACGAGGCCAGCAACGCGACGCCCGACGTGCGAGTCCCGTTCACGGTGCGGGCCGGGGCACAGCCGACCTGCACCGTCCTACTGCCAAGCGTCGTGCGGGTAGGGCGGGACCAGACGCCCGTTGGCGCGCGCCTCGCGCCCGACTGTGCAGCGGCGTCAGTGCAGCAGCCTTCATGGGACGTGTACCGCGTTGCGGGGCCGTTCGTGGAGTCTCTGCAGTTCGACGGCACGACCCGCGACTCGTTCTCGTTCTTCGCGCGTCGGTACGCGACCGGCACCTACTTCGCTCGCCCGACCGACTCGGCCCACAATGCCGGCAGCGACAGCATCCGGCAGAACACGCCGCGGGTCGACGTACGTCTCGACAGTCGTCTCGTGCTGCGCACTCACCGGGACGGCCGGAAGGTGACCCTGACGAGCACTCTCACCCGGTACTTCCCCCATCGGCGGACGTTCGGTGCGTTCGGGGCGTGGACGAAACGTCCGATCACGTTCTCCTTCCGCACCTGCGGCACCTGTGCGTGGCACCGGCTCGCGGTCCGGCGTACGGACCGTCACGGCGACGTCGTGGTCCGCCTGCGGACGGCGAAGGTGCGCGGCTACCGCGTGACGGCAGGCGGTACGACCGTCGTGTGGGCCCCGCACCCGAGGTATGGCCGCCGGTGAGGCGCGCGCTCGTCGCCGCGCTCGCCCTCCTCGCCCTCGCCGGCTGCGGTAGCTCGCCCGAGACCTACCCGGACCAGTCGCTGGCGACCGCCGGCCGCGAGACCGGTGACCTGCTCGCGCACGGTGTGGTCACCAGCGGCGGGAAGTCGGTCGCGGGCGCCAAGGTGATCCTCCAGGTCGCCGTCGACAGCACCCCGACCCGCTGGTCGGCGCCGACGGTGGTGACCGGATCCGACGGGACGTGGGCACTGCACCTGAAGGCCAAGGACATTCCGCCGACGTACCTGCCGGCCTCGCACAGCTTCCTCGACTTCGACCTCGTCTTCGGCGACGGCGCCCGGCTCGCGGTGTGGTCGGGCACGGTCTACCTGCGCGACGACCCG
The DNA here is from genome assembly GCA_045806765.1 of Marmoricola sp. GTDB lineage: Bacteria > Actinomycetota > Actinomycetes > Propionibacteriales > Nocardioidaceae > Marmoricola. The sequence goes on along the minus strand of JBJMIO010000185.1, from coordinate 14,614 downwards.
GACGTCTGGCGCACCGAGGGGGCCGGCCCGAATGACGGCGTGCTCCGCGTCGACGCCGACCTCGACACCGGGACGCTCAAGGCCACCGACTCGACCGGTCAGCCGATGAAGTCGCAGCGCTAGGGCGTCGGCTGGGTCAGTGTCATCTCCACCCACAGCGGGAAGTGGTCGCTGATCCGCCACGACACCGAGGTCTTGGAGAGCCCCGGGAACACGTGCGGGACGAAGTCGAAGCTGCCGGCGTGCCCGCTGAAGTCGAGGCCGTGCAGCAGGTTGTGCATCGTGCCGTCGGCCGCGACGTCGGAGAACCACGCGATCTGGTCGTAGTGGTGCGGATGGTCGGTGGAGTCGAAGATCGTGCGTGGCAGGTTGCTGATCTGTCCGGGCGGGAAGAGCCCGGTGGAGACGAAGGCCTGGTAGAGCGGCGTGCCCGGGCCCTCGAGGTTGAAGTCCCCGAGCACCAGCAGGTTGCCGTTCCAGTCGCCCGGCCGCACCGCCCAGTCGTGCATCCACTCCGCGAACGCGGTCACCTCCGGCACCCGGTCGGCCGCGGCGGTGTCCCACACGATGTGCACGGTCGTGAGGATGACCTCGACGTCGCCGCGCACGAACGAGACCGCGTACGGCGTCCGCGCGAACTGCGAGGCGGCCCTGCCTGCGACCGGCGGGAGCACGACCTCCCCGACCAGTCCCGAGGGTCGCACCCGGGTGCTGTCGTAGACGAAGGTCAGGCGTTCGCCGTTGCCGGCGTCTCCCTCGGTCACGTCGCTGCACAGGAACTGCCAGTCGGGCCCGAGCGCGGCGAGGACGGCTCGGAGCGCGGTGGTGTCGCGGCGTACCTCCTGGACGGCCACCACGTCGAAGGCGCCGAGGACCGCGGCGATCAGCGAGGTCGCGCGCAGGTCACGCTTGGGCGATGCGTGCTCGTCGGCGTCCCAGGACTCGGTGAGCCCGGCGAGCGCGCGCAGGTTCCACGAGCCGATCAGCAGGTTCGAGTCCGTGCGCGCCGGGACGACCTGGGCGACGGCCTTCTTCAGGTCGGCGACCTCGGTCGCGACCGCAGCGGGCGCGGGGCCGGGGGATGATCCGGGGGAGGGTCCGGGCATGCGTCCAGCGAAGCACCGGCGCGCGGGGCGGTGGCATCCGCCGAACGGTCAGTTCGCGGGCTTCGAGGAGACCAGGATGTCGATGATGCTCTGCCGTGAGGGCACCTCGAGCATCGGCCCGTCGCCGTAGACGTGGATCTTCGCCATCGTCTGGACGTAGCCCTGCCAGATCAGCGCGGCCGCGGTGTCCTCGCCGGTCCTGCTCAGCTTGGTCCCGAGGTCGATCACGGTGTTGAACGTTCCACCGACCCATTCCTTCGTGGTTGCGTCGAACGTTCCCCGGGCCCAACGGTCGTCCGGGTAGGTCGCGAACGCCGCGTTGACGTCGTGGTACGGGCCGCTCTTCGAGCCCGGGTACTTGCGCACGATCCAGTCCGCGGGGGTGCCGATGTGGACCAGCGCCCCCGGGAGGCCGATGGCACGTTCGAGATCGGGCAGATCATTCGCCGAGTCCGGGTCCACCTTGATGTCGCGGAGCTTCTTGCGCACCGCGAACTCGTCGTTCAGCCGGCTGCGACGGTTCGTCGTCGTCACCTGGTGCATCAGGCTCGAGATCCGCAGCAGCCGCAGAGCGTTGCCGAGGAACGGGGTGCGGAACCCGGTCGCCTTCTTGAAGTCGTCGCGCTTGGAGGCGTTGACCACGAGCAACCGGTCCGGGTCGTGGACGGGGAGGAGGTCGTCGGGGATGGGGCGTGGGTCCTCGGGGTTGCGGGAGAACGACCGGGTGATCCACTCCTCGGCCATGTTGTCGTAGACGCCACCGTCGGTCAGCCAGAGTCCCGGCGCGGGCGGCAGGTGCTTCTCGGCGTTCACCTGGAAGCCGAGTCGCCGTGCCGACATCCGCCGGGCCGGGAAGGCGGGCGGGAAGTTCGAGGACGCCTGGACGGCGGTGGACAGGTGCAGCTCGGGGAACCGGGTGCTGAGACTGAAGTTCATGTTGTAGAGGAACCTGGGCGAGAAGTACGCGTGCAGGTTCGACTGCAGCTCGCTCGCGCAGAAGACGTGCAGGACCTCCGAGCTGGTGGGCGCTGAGGCAGAGCTCGCCTGGAGCTTCACGGGCACGCCGCCCTGGGTGAAGAGGAGCTTTCGGAAAACCCGGTCGGCCAACCAGCACCGGATGCTCAGCAGCGGTGCGAGGACGAAGAGCGCAGCGATCAAGGCAGCGCAGAAGTAGAGGCCGGGTCGGTCTGTCTCGACGTGCACCATCGTGCGGAACCAGTGCGCCACGCTGCCGAGGAGCAGGAGAAGCGTGCCGACGGCGACGACGCCTGTGACGAAGGCCCAGGCGAGGACACTCGCTGCCCACTGGACGGTTCCCTTGTAGGCGCACCGGTACAGCAACGGGCGGATCGCCTCGAGGAAGTCCTTCTCCTCCATGGCGGAGAAGTCGACCGGCGCCTGGGCGATCACCCCGTTCGTCAGGGACCCGCCCGAGACCGAGACCACAGTGTCGACACGCTCGTTGATCCCGGAGCGCACCAGGTAGAGCAGCGCGCCCACGGCATAGACGGCCGCGCGGTGCCCGCCGCCGGAGAGGGCGACCGACCACCGCTCGGTCGGGGCAGGTGCAGGAGCCTCCATGCACTGGTCCTACCACTGAGCGACTCACGCGGGGAAGGCCCGAACGGGTGGTCGCGGCTCCGTGTCGGCACCGTGTGCCAGCATCGCGGCATGCGCGACGAGCAGCGGATCCCGACTCGGACCCCCGAGTCGCGCGCGTTCGCCGAGCGGGTCCAGGTCGTGATGGGGCTGACCGCCCGGCTCAATGCGCTGCCGTTCGAGGACCTCGAGGATCGCAACGCGCTGCTCACCGAGATCCTGGGCGGGCCGCTGCCGGAGGCGACCGCGATCTACCCGCCGTTCTTCACCGACCACGGGTTGAACATCGAGCTCGGCGAGAGGGTCTTCGTCAACCAGGGCTGCAACTTCTCCGACCTCGGTGGGATCAGCATCGGGGACCGCACGATGATCGGCCCGAACGTCACCCTGACCACCTCAGGTCACCCGGTCGAGCTCGCTGAGCGCTACGCCTTCCTCACCCACGCACCGATCGTGATCGAGGAGGACGTGTGGATCGGCGCGGCGTCGACGATCTGTCCGGGGGTGAGGATCGGACGCGGGTCGGTGGTCGGTGCGGGCACGGTGGTGGCGAAGGACGTGCCGCCGATGACGGTGGTGACCAGTGCCGGACTCGTGGAGCGCCGGCGCATCGAGGGCTGAGGTCGGTCGGCGCTCAGTCGGCGAGGTCGACGACCACGGGGGCGTGGTCGCTCGGGCTGCCGGTGCCCTGCGCGGGATCACGCTCGTCGGTGTCGATGAAGGCACCGGTCACCCGGTCGGTGAACGAGGCTGATCCGAGGACGAAGTCGATCCGCAGGCCGCGGTTCCGCTCGAAGCGCTTCCGGTAGTAGTCCCAGTAGGTGTAGACCTCGGGCCCCGGCACGTGCGTGCGGGTCACCTCGACGTACCCGCTGTCCAGGACCGCCTGGAACGCCGCGCGCTCGGGCGGGGTGACGTGGGTCGAGGTCGCGAACTGCGCCATGTCGAAGACGTCCTCGTCGGTCGGCGCGATGTTCCAGTCGCCGACCATGGCGGTCGGCTCGTCCTTCCAAGCCGCGGCGGCGGCGCGAAGCTGCTCGAGCCAGGCGAGCTTGTAGTGGTAGTGCGGGTCGTCGACCTTGCGCCCGTTCGGCACGTAGAGCGACCAGAGCCGGATCCCGCCGACCGTGGCACCGAGCGCGCGGGCCTCGCTGACCCCGTCGTACTCGGGCATGCCCGGGAACCCGACGGTCACGTCCTCGATCCCGACGCGGGAGATGATCGCGACGCCGTTCCACTGGTTGAAGCCGGCCGCGGCGATGTCGTAGCCGCGCGCCTGCAGTCCCATCAGGGGCAGCTGGTCCTCGCGCGCCTTGGTCTCCTGGACCGCGAGCACGTCGATGTCGTGGCGCTCGAGGAAGGCCTCGACCCGGTCGATGCGGGAGCGGAGGGAGTTGACGTTCCACGTAGCTATGCGCACGCGATGAAGGCTAGTGCGATGCGCAGGCGTGAAGGCTAGCGACCCAGGATCAGCGACCCAGGATCATCGACCCAGGATCATCGGGGCGACCACGCGGCGGGCGTACTCGTGCAGGCGCTCGGTCGAGTCCAGCCGCGGCGGCGCGTCGTGGGTCAGGACGAGCGACTGGGTGAAGCGCGCCAGCATGCCGGCAACGTCGTCGATGTCGGCGACGTCGGTGTTGCCGACGTAGGCCCGCAAGGTGCGGATCCGGTCGGCGACCAGCGCGGTGGACAAGGTCAGGGTCTCGCCGGCGTTCAGCGTCAGGGCGACGAGGGTGTCCTCGCGATCGATCTCGAGCAGCTGCGCCAGGAGCGGGTTGTCGCGCGCCTGCTTGATGGTCACGGCGGTGAACCGCTCGATGTAGGCCACGGGATCGAAGCCGGGGGTGCCGGGGGCGGGGACCGGGCCGATCGCGCCCTCGATGGCGGCCAGCACACGTTGGGTCTCCTGGATGTAGGTCTGGCGGACGATCTCGTCCATCGTGCCGACCCGGCGGTACAGCGTGGCGCGGTTGATTCCCGCGCGCCGCGCGATGTCGTCTCCGCTGGTCCGACGTACGCCGGTGCGCAGGAACTGGGTGCGCGCGGCGTCGAGGATGCTCGCGACGGAAATTTCGGCCACGGTTCAACTCTACACAATGCGACAGATGTTGTTGTAATGTTGCACCATGACCTTGCTCAACGACGAGCCCACGCCCGCTGCCACCCCCGTGGGGCCTGTGCTCTCCGAGGCCGAGATGCGCCTTGCCGACTACATCGGTGAGGGCGCCCTCCTGCTCGGCGCCGGCTCCACGGTGATGAACCAGCTCGCGCTGTACGGCGTCGGGAAAGGCGTCGCGGTGCACTCCAACACCCTCGACCGGCCGCTGGACCGGCTGCGGACGACGTTGACCTACGTCTACGTGATGACGCTGGGCACCGAGGAGGAGCGGCAGGCCATCGCGAAGATGGTCAACCGGGCCCACCGCGGGATCCGCGGCCCGGGCTACAGCGCGCACGACCCGGAGCTGCAGCTGTGGGTCGCGGCCACGTTGGCGTACAACGGCGAGTTCATCTACGAGAAGACCTTCGGCCCGATGAGCGAGGCTGCCCGCGAGCGCTCGTACGCCGAGTCGCAGATCTTCGGCAATGCCCTTCAGGTGACGCCGGAGATGTGGCCCGCGACCCGCTCGGAGTTCTCGGCGTACTGGCAGCGGATGCAGGGCGAGTTCAACTCCGATGACGAGATCCGGGGCTACGTGCGAGCACTGTTGAGCACCAAGGGCGCGCCGCTCGTGCTCAAGCCGGGCATCGTGCTGCAGAACCTGATCACCCGCGGCAACCTGACCCCGCACGTGCGCGAGGTGCTGGGGATGTCGTGGTCGCGCACCGACCAACGCCTCTACGACGCCTTCTGGGCGGTCTTCCGCGTCGTCTACCCGCGGGTGCCGAAGCCGCTGCGGACGCTGCACGCCCGGATGGTGATGCGCGGGATGCGCAAGCGGATGCGCCAGCACCGACGCGTGATCTGAGGTCGGTGCGGCCCGCGGTGCCATGATCGGCGCATGAACCGCCGCGGCATCGAGGCGATGCTGGTCATCGCGATTGCGCTCGACATCGTCTACTGGACGCTGTGGTTCGCCGAGCGCGACTGGATCGCCAGCGAGCACCGGCAGGCGTACTACGACTTCGAGAACGCCTTCCCTGTGGCCGACCTCTGGCTCGGCGTCGCCTGCGTGCTCGCCCCGCCCTGGTGACCCTGCACCTCCAGCGACCCAGCGCGCTGCTCTGGCTGATCTGCGCGGGAAGTGCCGGGCTGTACCTGTTCGGCATGGACTTCCTCTACGACGTCGAGCACGGCATCTTCGCCCAGGGCGGTGGTGGGGCGTTCGAGGCCGTCATCGTCGCGCTCACGCTGGTCTTCTCGGTCACGATCCTGACCTGGTCGTGGCGTCGTCGCGGCGAGCTGCTCAGCGGCGCGCCGTCATCCAGCTGACGAGCTCGTCGGCCACCCGCTCCCAGCCGTCGTCCAGCATCAGGTCGTGGGCGATGCCCTCGAGGATCACCGGCTCGGTGCCCCACGCGGCCCCGGTGGCCGCGACGTCGGCGCGGGTGAAGATCGCGTCCTCGCCGGCTCCGAGCACCAGCACCGGGACCCCGGCCGGGCGGGGCTTCGGTCGGTCGAGCAGGAGCATGTCGACGAAGGCGAGGTAGGACTCCGACTGCACCCGAGCCGCGGTCGCAGCGACGACCCGGTCATCGGTGGCCTCGCGGAAGAACAGCTCGCGCACCTGCTCCGACGTACGCACCAGCAGACCGAGGTCCCAGGTCGCATTCATGCGCAGGAACGTCGCCGGGGTGCGCCGCGCGACGTCGAGGGTCACACCGATGACACCGCGCGGAGGCATCGAGGCCAGCAACGCGGCACCGGCCACCGGTGGACGGTCGGCGAGGGTCAGAAACCCCTGGACCACGCCGCCGCCCATCGAGTGCCCCGCGACGTACGGCGCATCGAGCGAGTGCACCACCTCGGTCACCGCAGCCACGTAGTCGCGCATCCGCAGCCGGTTGAGCCGCCGCTCCGCTCCCGATCCGGCGTGGCCGGGCAGGCTCAGTGCCACGCTGGAGACGCCCTGGTCGGCGAGTCGCTGGGCGAACCCGTCCTGCCAGCACCACGCTCCGTGCCAGGCGCCGTGCACGAGCACGACGGTCGCGCGCGGGTCAGGGGCATCGACGCGGATGATCTCGGTTGTCACGCGCCCATGCTGCCCCCTCACGTCCGCCGGGTGAAGGTCACCCGCCGTGACTCGTCGATGTGGGTCTCGTAGCGAGAATCGTGGGCCAGCGAGTGGTGGCGGGGACACAGCAGCAAGCCGTCCTTCACCGAGGTCCGGCCACCGCGGGACCAGGCGCGACCGTGGTGGCCGTGGCACATCCCCGGCGGCCAGTCGCAGTGGCGCTCGGCGCAGCCGCCGTCGCGCAGCCCCATCACGATCCGCTGGGGACCGGAGTGGAAGCGTCGTTTCCGGCCGAGGTCGAGGACCTCGGAGGGACCACCGAGCACCGCCGGGATCATGCCGCTCCCGCACGCGAGCCGGCGCGCCTCGGAGGCGCTGATGCGCTCGCCCGTGTCGAGGGTCGCGGCCTTCTCGCCGCCGAGCAGGTCGGCCATCGTCATGGTGACCACCACCGTCGCGGCGAGCCCGCCGGCCTTCGGGGTCGCGCCGGCAGGTCGCGTCTCGACGTACTCGGTGAAGGCCGCGCCGAGGCGGAGCGGACGGGCGACCTTCTCGTGCTCGGCTGCCGGGTCGCCGGTCGCGAACCGGTGGCGGGGCGCTGCGATCGCGTTGAGGTGCTTGGCGAGCATCGCGCCGGCGAGTGCCGGGATCTTGAAGCGGCCCACGACCGAGCCCTGACCGTCGGAGTGCATCGTGAACGTGGCAGTCGCAGCAGCGTGGTGCTCCTCGTCCTCCAGCAGCCGGCGCTCGCGCTCCTCGGCCAGCTCCGGAGCGATGACCTCGAGGATGCGGCGACCGAGCAGGCGCAGCTCCTTCGGGCCGTGCTCGGTGGCGAGCTCGACGAGCCGCCGCTCCGCGCTGCGGCGGGTCCAGGGGTCGACGAGATCGGCGGGCAGCGCATCCACGCACTCGACGATCACGGCGGCCTGGGCGCGGTTGACCGCGCCGGCCGCTGAGGCGGCGCTCGCTGCTTGGTGCACGTCATCGTCGAGCCGGGAAGCGAGCGCGACGAGCTGGTGCGCGGACGGCTTCGTCGTACGGGTGGTGTGCGCCCACCAGGCTGCCGTGTCGGCGGCCCCGACCGCGTCCCCGATGGCGTGGCGGTCGGCCTCGCGCAGCATGCGGAGCTCGACGGCCTCGAGCCTGTTCTTGGCGACCGCGTAGCCCGGCAGGGTCGCGCCGAGCTCGGTCGGCGTCATGGTCCAGGCGGGAGCGTCGGCGAACCGGTCGAGCGCCGCGTCGATGTCCTCGAGCAGGCGCGCCAGCGGGTGCGCGCTGGTGGTGTCGAGGGGCTCCGAGCTCATGACGTCACGCTAGGAGGGACCCCCGACACATCCGGACGGAAGGGTGCGAACCGGTCTCGGATCTCTGGGGCGACGTAGGGATTCCTCCCCGGCGACGGCGGTGGTCAGCCGAGCGCCGCGACCCCCGTAGAATCGCGCCCCGTGGCTCTCACCATCGGAATCGTCGGACTCCCCAACGCGGGCAAGTCGACCCTCTTCAACGCCCTGACCAAGAACAACGTGCTCGCCGCGAACTACCCGTTCGCGACGATCGAGCCGAACGTGGGCGTGGTCGCGGTGCCGGACGAGCGGTTGGGCAAGCTCGCCGAGGTCTTCTCCTCGGCCAAGCTGCTGCCCGCCACGGTCGAGTTCGTCGACATCGCCGGCATCGTCGCCGGTGCGTCGCAGGGGGAGGGCCTGGGCAACAAGTTCCTCTCCCACATCCGCGAGGCCTCGGCGATCTGCCAGGTCACCCGCGTCTTCCGCGACGAGGACGTCACGCATGTCGACGGCAAGGTCGACCCGGCCTCCGACATCGGCACCATCCAGACCGAGATGATCCTCGCCGACCTGCAGACCGTGGAGAAGGCGATCCCGCGGCTGGAGAAGGAGGTGCGCGGCAAGAAAGAGCTCGCCGCCAACCTCGAGGCTGCCAAGGAGGCGCTCGCGGCGCTGGAGGCCGGCACGCCGGTCATCAGCACGAAGATCGACCGCGAGCTCATCCGCGAGCTGAGCCTGCTGACGGCCAAGCCCTACATCTACGTCTTCAACTGCGACGCCGACGAGCTCTCGGACGAGACGCTCAAGGACCAGATGCGCGCGATCGTGGCGCCGGCCGAGGCGATCTTCCTCGACGCCAAGTTCGAGTCCGAGCTGGTCGAGCTCGGTGACGACGACGAGGCTCGCGCGATGCTCGCCGAGATGGGCGTCGAGGAGCCGGGTCTCGACGTGCTCGCTCGCGTCGGGTTCGACACCCTCGGCCTGCAGACCTACCTCACCGCCGGCCCCAAGGAGGCCCGCGCCTGGACGATCAAGAAGGGCGCCACCGCGCCCGAGGCGGCCGGCGTGATCCACACCGACTTCCAGAAGGGCTTCATCAAGGCCGAGATCGTCTCGTACGACGACCTGATGGCAGCCGGCTCGATGAACGAGGCCAAGGCGGCCGGCAAGGTGCGCATGGAGGGCAAGGACTACGTGATGGCCGACGGGGACGTCGTGGAGTTCAGATTTAACGTTTAACGTCTGGCGGAGTCTCGACTGCGTGGTGCGGCATGATCGAGCGCATGGCTACGGAGGATTCGCCGCCCGTCGGATACGTCGACCCGATCACAGCTTGGTCGGTTGAATACGTGGATCCGCGCCACCCGGAGGAAGGCTCGTTTCAAGTCGCTGCGTTCACGACGGAAGAAGTCGCTGAGGAGTTCAGGCGACGGCTAGAAAGCGATGGGTTCTTCGCGGAGCTGCGCATCAACCTCATTCCGGTTCACGAGAGGATCGAGGACTGGGAATGGGACCGTTAACCGCGGCGGTTGACGGCTTTCCGCGACGTAACCCGGTGGAGTTCCGCTTCAACGTGTAGTGCGTCGCATAACCGCACGCGCGGCTGGCGTGACCTATAGCCGCGGATTTTCTCGGGCCCCCTATGGGTGTGCGTGTGTCCGAGGTCACTTCGGTCGGCGGGGAAACGAGTTTTTGCGCGGACCAGCAGAAGACGGCCACTTGCTCCTAGCATCGAAGGTCTCGCCAACGTGTCGGACCGGAAGTGGAGTCTCGTGGACCTACTGCTCGAATACGCTCGGCCCTCGCAGCTGGACCTTGCGGCTCGGCGGCTGACCTTGGAGACGGTTTCGCCGCCCACGGCACGGGAGGCTCGCACTCTCGCTAGGCCCCGATTCTTCGACGGGTTCCTGACTCGCCCCGGCGTTGCAGCTTTGGCGCTTCGCCAAGTCGCCCAGGTCGCTGCTACGTCCTACTTCGACAGAGACCGGCCCTTGGGTGTAGGCGCGGACCCGCTAGTCACGTCAGACGGGAGTCGCCTACGGTTCGAGGCGTTCTCGCTCTGCGGGGGCGTACTGGCCCGACTCGATGTCCTCCCGTCCGGCCTCGACGGCGCGTTCCTCGAACGCGGCACCACCAATGTCGACGTGAACGAGCCACTGCGTCGCTTGCTCACTCGCGTAGCGGGCGACGACTTCCTACACCTGAACGTAGGGAGCGACGGCCTCGTAGCAACGTCGCCCAATGAGCAAGCCGTCGAACGAAAGGTGGCTCTCAGTGACCATTGGCTACGTGGGTTCGCCGAGGCTCAGGCATCTGCGGCGACGCTCGAACCGTGCGCCGATCTCTCCGGCGCGGAAGCCCTTCGATTCCTTCAACAGCTTCCGCGTCGGGCAGAGGGCTGGATCATCCAGTCCGGGACCGGTCTCCGGCTCACCTCCAGGCCGGTCCCTGGTGGGTTCTGGCTGTCTCGGGCGGACCGACTCGAATCTCTTCTGCCAATGCTCCCGCAGGCCACTTCGGTCCGCGTGTACGGGCCGCGTGCGAGTGGTGAGTTTGAGTCTGCGTCGTCGATCTGGCAGGTCGATCTCCGCGATGCGCGGTTCCTGGTGCACCTGTCGGCTGCGCCCGCGCGAGGCTTCTCCGGCGAGGGTAGTGTCCTGCTCGACCTCATTGAATCGGAGGCCGTAGCTGATGCCGAGGTGATCGCCGGAGAGTTGGACCACCAAGCGCGTCTCGATCCGGTGCAGGTGGGAGGTCAGCTCGATCTCAGCCGCGAGCGGGTCGTTGCCGGCCTAGCGGCGCTGGCGGTCGCGGGACGGGTTGGCTACGACGTCGCAGAGGCGGGCTACTTCCACCGCGACCTGCCCTTCGATGCCCTGTCCGTGGCACGGCTCCACCCCCGCCTGCGTAACGCCGAAGGGCTCGTTGCCTCGGGGGGAGTGACGCTGGTGTCGGAGGACCAGGCCGACGTGGTGGGCACGGACACGGTGCACCGGGTCCGGTCCGCGTCGGATGCGGAGTCGTGCACGTGCCGTTGGTGGACTACCCATCGCGGTGCCCGTGGGCCTTGCCAGCACGTCCTGGCGGTACGCCTCGCACGGGCGGAGGCCCGGTGACCCCACCGACCTGGGACGACATCGAGCGCGTCATCGTCGGAGCCGACCATGGACCGCTGGTTTCACTCCTGGCGACGCTCGACGAGCCCGCCCGGAAGACGTTGGTGAAGCCGATGCGGGCCTACTCGCGCTCGGGAGAGTGGGACATGGCGCCCCGCCACTCCGAGGCAGGGCTTTCGCTAGTCGGTGCAGCCGTTCTGCCGGACACCAAGAGCACCGCAGCGTGGCTCCGGCGGTTCCCACCGCTGAGATGGGACATGTGGTCGGTGGCCGGGAGGCGGCCCGGGAACGTTCAGGCCGTCGTTGCTGTCCTGGTCCAGCGAAACCCGACCTGGCTACCTGCGCTTGTTCAAGTGCTTGCGGAACGATTGGCAACGGGAGGGGCCGACGGGTTCGACCTGGTCGACGGCCTGCGCCTTGCGCTCGGATATGCGCCTCCTGCCGTGCCGGGCTTCATCGCACTTTGGATACAGGAGCGTTGGTCACCGTGGGATGGGCGGAAGGGAGTCATTGCGCTTCGGGCCGAGCCCGCGATTGCCCGACTTCTTCCCCTTGCCGTCGACGACGACCGTACCGCTGGGTTGCTACGCGGCGCCCCCGAGTTCGTCCAAGCGGTCGACGAGGGGCTGGTTGACCGTGCCGAGGTGCTCGACGCCCTTCTCGCTCGACTCCAGCGTGGCGGTAGACCGCAGGCCACGAACGACTTCGTCGCAGTTCTTGCCGCCCTCTCGCCAACAGTTGGAGAGGTCGGCGATCGCATCGCCGACTACCTGGCGCTACTCCCGCCCGGTTCTAGCTCCACAGTGGCCGGAGCGGCGCAGGCTGCTCTGATCGAGGCACACAAGGCGGGGTTCGTGAGCGACTCCGACCTACTGGGGGCATCCTCGATGCTGCTAGCGAGAGACGAGAAAAAGGTCCTGCGCGCTCAGGTGGGCTGGCTCGAACACCACGCCCGCGAGCATCCCGAGGCGAGGGAGGCGATCGTTGCGGCGGCCAGGGTCGCTCTGACGAGCAAGGCTGTCGACGTCCAGCAGCGCGCGTCAGCCCTGGTCGCGGAGCTTGGCGGAGCGGTCACCTCTCCTGCGGCTCCTGCCGCCGTCGTCGCGGCTGTGGCACCACCCGGGCCGAAGCCAGTGACGCCGATCCAGGGACTCGACGAGGCAGTCGAGCTGCTGCTGGTCAATCTGCGTTCTGAGGCGAACGACAGGATCGGCCTTGATCTCGAGCGCCTGGTCGAAGCCCTCCCTCGACTAGCGGGACCTGGAGGCGCGTCGCTGCGCGCGGTGCGACACAGGTTTGCAGAGGACAACACCTACGCCTGGTACTTGAAGCCGCACTACAGGGACGAGTTGAACGTCCGCAGGTCTGTGGTCGCGCTTGCCGCGGCACTGAGCGGCGACGATTGGTCTGACCCCGGAGAGTCATTCGCCCGCAACGAGGGCCCGCCGGAGAAGGCGCTGGCGCTGCGCATCATCGACCTCGCGCGCGCAGTTCGCAGCGACCCGAGGGTGCGCGCCGTCTCGCTGCCTACCGACGACTCAGGAAGGCTTGTCCCCGAAGTCCTGGAGAATCGGCTCGCCCAAGCTCGAGCCGAGGGCTGGGAGCCGGCGCCTCGTGACCTGGAGCTGGCCCAGTTGCGATCAGGGGCGATGCCGAAGGTTGAACCTGCCTTGGACGTCACTGTCGTGACGGTCAGTCACAACGATCCCAACTGGCCCGAATGGGAAGCCCCGCGCCCGGACCGGAAGGTCACCCGGATCAACGTCAGCCCGGGCCAGGGCGCGGAGGAAAGAAGCGGTTCCCTCTGGTCGCTGCTTGTATCTCGTGGGGAGAGCACTGCACGTGGGGACGGTTGGTGGTCACCAGAGACCCACTTCGCAGCCTGGCCCCTAGTTCTTCCCCACCACCCGAACGTCATCGCGGCTCACCTGGTCCCCGAGCTCGCTCGCGCGGCGACGTCTCGCAGCCAGGGCTTGGGGGCGCTTCTCCAACTCGCTGAGGCGCCGGCAGACGGCGGTGAGGCAGTCGAACTCGCGCTTGCCAACGTCCTGAACGGCTCTAGCGCCGAGGCGCGTGCAACGGCAGTGGACGCCCTCGTCGCCCTGGTAGGGCACGCCCGGCTGGATGGGGCCCGCCTTGGCCGACGACTGGCAGCGATGGTCCTGCAAGGTGAGGTGACGCCGAAGCGACTTCCGGGCCCACTTCTAGATGCCGCGGCTGCGGGCGGGGCCGGGGAAATATGGCACGTCCTCCATCAGCTCCTGTCCGATCTGCTCGCAAGCGGAGCAACGGTCACCGGGATGGTCGATCTCCTGACCTGTGCGATCTCAGTGGCCGATCTAGCAGTCGACCCGCAGGGCATCCCAGGGCTCGACGAGCTCGCTGGGCGAAAGTCGCGGTCGGGGCAGGTGCTGGAGGCCAAGCGTCTGGCCGCACGGCTGCATATTCCGGTTCGAGCTAGGTGAACCAACGCCTCAGGCAGTTCCCCAGCGACACCGTCTTGACACATGTCGTGCAAGCTCCGGCCGTGGCCGCCCTGGACAGGTGGGGGCTGCTGGGCGAGGTCACGGATTCCGGAGCGCCGCCTGGCGTCGTACTCGTTCGACTTCGGTCCCATCACACTCAAGGGCAGGCACGGTGTCGCCCGCAGACTTCTTCTCACCGGAGAATCTCGGACGACTGATGGCGCCGACCGGACCTCCCGCGGGCACTCGACAGGAAGTGGTGGAGGTCCGCTTCAACCACAGCGCCGCGCTCGATAACCTCGTGCCATGGGATTCCTCGGTGACCAGGTCCAACGCGTTCGCAGCTTGATCCCCGTCAGCGCACTGCCGGCGCTCGCCCGCCGCCGTACGGACGCGCTGTACGCCGACGAGGCGTTCAGGTCCGCCCAGGAAGCCCAGATGCGGTTCCTGCTCGAGAACACCGAGCGCGCCGCCGACATCCCCGTCGTGTCACGCGGGTACACCGAGTTCGCGCTCCTGCGCGGCTACCGGCGCTGGCACCCGCGACACCTCGCGCGCCAGCCCGTGACCGGCATCGAGTGGCTGACGACCAAGCGGGATCCGCAGCGCGGGGTGCTGCTCAGCTTCCTGCACCACGCCCAGTACGACGGCCTGTTCCCATCCCTGGGCCGGGCCGGCGCCGAGATCCACACCGTGGTCGCGCCCGAGGCGTTCGACCCCGCTTCCGACATCCAGCTGCGCCAGCACTTCAAGGTCGCCGGGATGCACCCCGCCACCACCCTGGTGCCGGCCTCGATCGGGTCGAAGGGCATGGTCGAGCTGCTCGAGCAGGGCAAGACCCTCGCGATCGCCTCGGATGTCGCCGGG
>JBJMIO010000184.1:0-11701 GCA_045806765.1 Marmoricola sp. | reverse complement strand
GCGTTCATGGTCAACGCGGTCGGCGGCCTGGTGATCGCCGTGCTGCTGCTGACGTGGCGGCACTGGGTACCGCTCCTGCTGGCCACCGGATTCGGGCTCTCGACGATGGGGGCCTTCACGATCTCGGCGACGGTCGGGCTGTTCGGCGTCCACGACCACTGGAGCGGCGGCTACGTCTGGACGGCCTTCATCTCCGAGGCGGTCGCCGTCGTGTGCGCGCTCCTCGCTGCCCACCGGGGGGGTTACCTGACCCGCGGGCCGCAGCGCGCGAGGTCGCACTCCGCCCACCTGCAACCCCACTGAGTCGGCTGCGCCCGATCGACGGGTTTTTCCGGCCCGGTCGACGGGGACGGTCAGCGGGTGAGGAGGCCGTGCAGGACGGCGGCCCAGCTGATCGCCCAGAGGACGCTGGTGAAGGAGCCGATGATGAACCGCTCGGCGGCGCCGGGCTGCTTGAGCTCGGGGTAGCGGCCGAGGCCCTTCATCGCCAGGACGATCGCCAGACCCTCGGGCCAGCCGGCGACCAGGGTCGCGAAGATGGCGATCCGCTCCATCGCCCCGATCCAGGCTCCGCCGCGCAGCACGTCGCCGGCCTGCTCGATCGGGCCGCCGTTGTCGACGCGGTGCAGGACGGCCGCGGTCACCGGACCGCCGCCGAAGGCGGCCAGGATCGCGGTGAGCAGGGTCAGCGTGCCGCGCAGGCCGTCGTCGCGCGCGACGTACGACGGGTCGTAGAGCGTCCAGCCGCCGAGGCCGACCAGGGCCAGCGTCCCGAGCACCGATCCGAGCAGGTGGGCCCGGTCGGTGTCGCGCAGGAACCAGCCCGGCAGCGTGCCGGCCAGGGCCAGCAGCAGCACCGCGATCGTCATCGCTCGTCCTTCTCCTTCTCCGTCGCGGATCCGTCGCTCATCGCCTCGTCGACCATCGTGGTCAGCAGGTGTGCCGCCCGGTCCGCCTCGAGCAACCCGGCCGCCTGGGCGCGCTGGGAGACCGCGGACTGGCTGATCCCGAGGCGCTGAGCGGCCTCGGCGTGGGTCAGCCCGAGGGCGAACAGGTCGGCCACCTCCCAGCCCCGGACGCTGCGCCGGGTCAGCACGCCGGCCCAGAGCCAGGCGACGGTCTCGATCTGCTCGGCACGATACGCGCCGGCCCCGACGACACTGATCCGGCTGGGTTGCTGCTTGGCACGGGTGACCGCCTGACGGGCGAGCACGAAGGCCTCACCGCGCCCGGCGCGGGTCGAGGAGGGCAGCGGGCTCTCGACGTCGCCGAGGCCGAGACCGATGTTCCAGGCGCCCTGGCGCACCAGCAGCGCGAGACGGGCCACCAGCGCGGCCCCGTCGTCGAGGACACCTTGGACCTCATCGCCCGCAGTGCGCTCGAACGCACGCGCGGGCCTGCCGAGGGAGGGGTCGTTGAGGGCGTCCAGGACGGCCGGCACCAGGTCGGGACCGCGCTGGCTGCCGCGCTGGTCGACGGTGAGGATGGCAACGGTCATGATCAGCCTCCTGCCTTATCGGGCTTGATATAAGGAATATACCTTATCCAGCGAAGATGAAGGGCAGAACCTGATCCGGTAGGCTGCTCCCGTGAGCGAGCTGAAGGTCGGCGTCCTCGGGGCGAAGGGCAAGGTCGGGCGTGAGGTGTGCGCCGGGGTCGAGGCTGCGCAGGGGATGAGCCTGGTCGCCGAGATCGACCTGGGCGATCCCCTGGAGCGCCTCGTCGAGACCGGCGCCGAGGCGGTCGTCGACTTCACCCACCCGGACGTGGTGATGGACAACCTCGCGTTCTGCATCGAGCACGGCATCGGGGCCGTGGTCGGCACCACCGGCTTCGACGACGCCCGCCTGGACACCCTGCGCACCCAGCTGGGCGACAGCCCGCGCTCGGGGGTCCTGATCGCCCCGAACTTCTCGATCGGCGCGATCTTGATGATGCGGTTCTCGGCCCAGGCAGCGCGCTACTACGAGTCGGTGGAGATCATCGAGCTGCACCACCCGACCAAGGCCGACGCACCCTCGGGCACCGCCGGACGCACCGCCCACCTGATCGCTCAGGCGCGCCGCGACGCCGGGCTCGGTACGCCGCCCGACGCCACCTCCACCGGTTTGGCGGGCGCGCGCGGCGCCGAGGTGGAGGACGTCCACGTGCACAGCCTGCGCATCCGTGGTCTGGTCGCCCACCAGGAGGTCATCCTGGGCGGGCCGGGGGAGACCCTGACGATCCGGCACGACTCGATGGACCGGGCCTCGTTCGTGCCCGGCGTCCTGCTCGGCCTGCGCAACATCGCCGGCGCGCCCGGCCTCACGGTCGGGCTCGAGGCGTTCCTCGACCTCGACTGAGAAGACCCGCGCCAGGAGGCGAGCCCAGGAGGCGAGCCGGTCAGGCGAGCCGGATCAGCGCGGCGGTGGCCGCTGCGACGACGACCACCAGCAGGAACGGCGCTCGCAGGACCAGGGCGACGGCCGCGGCCGCCAGGCCGGCCAGCCTGGCGTCGATCTCCAGGTGCGCGTGCCGGTTGCTGCCGGCCGAGAGGACCTGGACGGCGATCAGCGCGGCGAGCAGGGCGACCGGGAGGAGGTCGGCGATCCGCCGTACCCGGGCTGTCTCGAGCACCCGTGGGGGCACCGAGAGCCCGGCGAGCTTGAGCAGGTAGCACCCCAGGGCGCAGCCGAGGATCGCGATCCAGGTCACCGGTCCTCCTTCGCGCGCAGGCCGAAGCCGAGGGCCACCACGCCCGCTGCCAGCACCGGGACGCCGACGGGGGTCAGCGGCACGAGCGCGATCGCCAGGGCGGCCGAGCCGAGTGCGACCACCCGGGCCGAGGTGGTCGAGAGGCGCGGCCACAGCAACGCGAGGAAGGCGCCGCCGACCGCGGAGTCCAGGCCGTAGCGGCGCGGGTCGCCCAGCGCGTCACCGGCCAGCGCGCCCACCAGGGTCGCTGCGTTCCACAGCGCGAACACGCCGAGCCCGGTGGTCAGGAACCCGACGCGCGCTGCCTCGGTCGTCTCGCGCGTGACCGACATCGCGGTCGACTCGTCGATCACCACGTGCGCGGCCGCCGCCCGGCGCGCTCCGTGCCAGTCGAGCAGCGGCGCGAGCCGGAGTCCGTAGAGCGTGTTGCGCACACCGAGCAGCAGACCCGACGCGGCCCCGACCAGGGGAGCGCCGCCGGCGGCGATCACGCCGACGAACGCGAACTGCGAGGCGCCGGTGAAGACGAGCAGCGAGAGTGCGCAGGTCTGCAGCACGTCGAGCCCGCTGCTGACGCCGATCGCCCCGAAGGAGATCCCGTAGGCGCCGGTGGCCACGGCGACAGCCAGGCCGTCGGAGACGATCCGGCGGCGCTCGGCGGGGTCCAGCGGTGCCCGCTCGCGCGGACCCGGGTCGAGCGGCTCGCTCATCCCAGGTCCGTGTGCAGCCTGACCTGCTTGAGGGTCACGCTGCCGTCGCCGGTCAGGTCCAGGGTCCTGTGCGCCCCGTCGGGTCCCCAGCCGGCAGCGGTCAGGAAGGCGCGGGTGGCGTCGTCGCCGGCCGCCAGCCAGGTCACCGCGCGGCTGAACCGGTCGGCCTTGAGGGTGTCCACGCAGGCCTGCATCAGGCGCGACCCGTGGCCCGAGCCCCGCTGGTGCGGGTCCACGGTCAGGTCGGTGATCTCTCCGTCGGAGACCGGGTCGCGGTCGGGGTCACCGGCCGGTCCGGTCACGGCGAAGCCGGTGACCAGGTTGCGCTCGAGGCTGATCAGCACCCGGTTGCGCGCGTCTGCGGGACGTCCCAGGGAGGTCCGCCAGCCCTCGGCGATCTGGTCGGCCGAGAGGCCCGCGAGCAGGTCGGCGGGCAGCAGGTCGGCGTAGGAGACCCGCCAGGCACGGACTTGCACGGCGGCGATCGCCGGCGCGTCGTCGGCCCAGGCGACCCGGCAGGAGACATCGGCACTCACCGGGCCATCCAAGCAGGTCGATACATGTTTCGCTCCGGGCGTCGTACGACGTGTGATCTGTAACACTCCTGGGTTACCCTCGGGAGGTGACCGACTTCGACCAGCTCATCGCCGACCAGGCGCGCATCGAGCCCCGCGACGCGATGCCGGAGGCCTACCGCGCCACCCTGGTGCGCCAGATCGCCCAGCACGCGCACAGCGAGATCATCGGGATGCAGCCGGAGGGGGAGTGGATCACACGCGCGCCCAGCCTGCGGCGCAAGGCGATCCTGCTGGCCAAGGTGCAGGACGAGGCGGGTCACGGCCTCTACCTGTACGCCGCGGCGGAGACCCTCGGCGTCGACCGCGACGACCTCCTCGACGCGCTGCACACCGGCGCGCAGAAGTACTCCTCGATCTTCAATTACCCGACCCTGACCTGGGCCGACGTCGGCACCATCGGCTGGCTGGTCGACGGCGCCGCGATCGTCAACCAGGTGCCCCTGTGCCGCTGCTCCTACGGGCCCTACGCGCGAGCGATGGTCCGGGTCTGCAAGGAGGAGTCCTTCCACCAGCGCCAGGGCTTCGAGTCGCTGCTCGCCCTGGTCAACGGCACCGAGGGACAGCGCGCGATGGCCCAGGACGCGCTCGACCGCTGGTGGTGGCCCTCGCTGATGATGTTCGGGCCTCCCGATGCGGACTCGCCCAACAGCGAGCGCTCGACGGCCTGGGGGATCAAGCGGTTCTCCAACGACACCCTGCGCCAGCGCTTCGTCGACATGACCGTCCCGCAGGCCGAGGTGCTCGGCCTGCGCATCCCCGACGACGACCTGGTCTGGAACCCCGAGCGCGGCTCCTGGGACTTCGGCACCCCGGACTTCGCCGAGCTGCGCGCGGTCGTGGCCGGCAACGGACCCTGCAACGCCGAGCGCCTGGCCCACCGCGTCCGCGCCCATGCCGAGGGCGCCTGGGTCCGCGAGGCCGCTGACTCCTACGCCGCGAAGCAGAAGATCGGGGGCGCGGCATGAGCACGTTGTGGGAGGTGTTCGTGCGGCCGCGCCGGGGGTTGTCCCACCAGCACGCCGGGTCGCTGCACGCGGCCGACGCCGAGACGGCGCTGCGCAACGCCCGTGACGTCTACACCCGCCGCAACGAGGGCGTCTCGGTCTGGGTGGTGCCCTCAGCGGCGATCACCGCGAGCAGCCCGGACGAGCAGGACTCCTTCTTCGAGCCGGCGGCCGACAAGGTCTACCGGCACCCGTCGTTCTACGAGGTCCCCGATGCCGTCGACCACATGTGAGACCGACACGGCCGAGCACCGCGACGAGGTGCTCGCGCTCGCCGACGACGCGCTGATCGCCTCGCACCGGCTCAGCGAGTGGGTCGCCCGCTCGCCCGAGCTCGAGGAGGACGTGGCGCTGGCCAACATCGCCCTCGACCTGCTCGGCCAGGCCCGCCTGCTGTTGACCTACGCCGGGGAGCTCTCCGACCCGCCGCTCAGCGAGGACGACCTGGCCTACGTGCGGCCCGCGACCGCGTTCCACAACGCCACCCTGCTCGAGCGCCCGCAGCCCGACTTCGCGGTCGCCATCGTCCGGGTGCTGCTGCTCGCCGCGTACCAGCACGCGCGCTACACCGCGCTGCTCGACTCTCCCGACCAGCGGCTCGCCGCGATCGCGGCGAAGGCGGTCAAGGAGGTCGCCTACCACCGTGACCACGGCCGCCTGTGGACGCTGCGCCTCGGTGACGGCACGGGCGAGTCCCACCGCCGGATGCAGGACGCGCTGGACGCCGAGTGGCCGTGGTTCTGCGCCCTGCTCGAGGGCAGCGGCGTGGTCGCCGAGACGCTCGCCTACCTCGAGGGGGTGCTCGACGAGGCGACCCTGGGTCGCCCGTTCGACGCGGTCGCCGAGCCCTCGGGGCGCGAGGGCAGGCACACCGAGCACCTCGCGGAGATCCTGGCGCAGATGCGCGAGGTCACCGCCGCGCACCCGGGGGCGACGTGGTGAGCGCGGCCGCACCGACCGCCGCCGACGTGTGGGAGCGCGTCGCGCAGGTGCTCGACCCCGAGCTGCCGATGGTGAGCATCACCGACCTGGGCATCGTGCGCGAGGTCGCCGTGGCCGACGGCGTCGTCGAGGTCCGGATCACCCCCACCTACTCCGGCTGCCCGGCGATGGAGGCGATCCGCGACGACATCGTCGCCGCGCTCGGTCGCGACACCGTGGTGACCACCGTGCTGAGCCCGCCCTGGACCACCGACTGGATCACCGCCGACGGCCTCGAGGCCCTGGCAGCAGCCGGCATCGCGCCGCCGGGACCGGCGCGCACGGTCTCCCTCGACCTCGCGGTGCGCTGCCCGCAGTGCGGATCGCTGGAGACCCGCGAGCTGAGCAGGTTCTCCTCCACGGCCTGCAAGTCCCTGCGCGTCTGCACGGCGTGCCGCGAGCCGTTCGACCAGGTCAAGGCGCTGTGAGGCTCGCGCCGGCACGCCCGGTCTTCCACCGCCTGCGGATCGCCGAGCTCGCCGAGGCCGGCGAGGACGCCGTGGCGCTGACCTTCGAGGTGCCTGACGACCTGGCCCCCGACTACGCCTTCGCCCCCGGCCAGCACGTCGCGATCCGGCTGCCCGGCGAGGAGGTCAGACGGTCCTACTCGGTCTGCGGTGCTCCCGGCACGCCCCTGCGGATCGGCGTCAAGCGGCTCCCCGGCGGGGCGTTCTCCGACGTGGCGCTGCGCGACCTCGTGGTCGGCGACGAGCTCGACGTCCTCACCCCGACCGGCCGTTTCGGGGCAGCGCTCGGCGACCTGCGCCGGCCGTGCTTCGTGGCCGCGGGCTCCGGGATCACACCGGTCCTCTCGATGCTCGCGGCCGCTCTGGCCGACCCCGGCGTCGAGCTGGTCACCCTGCTGGACTGCAACGCCACCCAGCGCTCGGTGATGTTCCTCGAGGAGATCGCCGCGCTCAAGGACCGCTGGCCCGAGCGCTTCCACGTCGTGCACCTGCTGACCCGGGAGGTCCAGGAGAGCGAGCTCCTCTCGGGCCGCCTGGACCCCGAGCGCCTGGCGCGGATCCGGGCGGAGGTCGTCGGCGAGGTCGACGGGTGGTTCCTCTGCGGTCCGCAGCCGATGGTGGCCTCCCTGCGCGCGGCCCTGGAGGACAGCGGCGTCGATCCGGGCACGGTGCACACCGAGCTGTTCCACGCCGATGCGCCACCGGTGCCGCCGGCCGTGCCCGAAGGGGCGGTCGGAGCCGAGGTCGAGGTCACCCTGGCCGGTCTGGGATCCACCTTCGTGCTCGCCCCGGGCGAGGTGGTCCTCGACGGCCTGCTGCGGCTGCGCGCCGATGCGCCGTACGCGTGCCAGGGCGGGGTGTGCGGGACCTGCCGTGCCCGCCTGGTCACCGGCGAGGTGACGATGGCAGCGACCTGGGCGCTCGAGCCCGAGGAGCTCGCGCGCGGCGACGTGCTCACCTGCCAGGCGCGCGCAACCTCAGATCGCCTCGTCCTGGACTTCGACTGAGACGTCCTCGACGAGCTCGAGCCGGGCCTCGGCTCCGCACAGCACGACGCTCGCCGCGACGCTGACCAGGAACGCGGCCGCGGCCATCGGCCACCAGCCGTCGCGGACCTTGTCGTGGAAGACCGCGAGGCCCACCACGGCCGGGATCGCGGTCTGCAGCAGGATCTGCGGGGAGGTCGCCGCGGTGACCGAGGTGCGGTCCAGCGCCAGGGAGTAGAGCAGGAAACCCAGCGCCCCGAAGAGCCCGATGCTGATCGCTGTCAGGGCGGTGTCGAGGTCCCAGGAGAAGTCGACCAGCGCGCGGGTCGCGATCGGCGAGACGCCGTACGCGAGGCCGGCCAGGATGCCGAGCGCGACCCCGCTGTGCCGGTGCTGCCAGCGCCAGGCCAGCCAGCCGAGCACCAGGTTGACCGCCAGCACGCCGTAGAGCACCGCGGTGGTGCGGTCGGTGAACTCCGAGTGGCCGACCTTGCCCGCCGTGATCGCCAGCACGCCGAGCCCGCCCACCAGGGACACCACCGCGATCCAGTGCTCGCGCCGCAGCGGCTCGCCCATCACGAACGCGGCCAGCAGGGCGGTGACGACCAGCGAGGCGCCCACGCCGACCTGGGCCAGGTAGAGCGGCACGCGCGCGATCGCGACCAGGTGCAGCAACCAGCCGGCCAGGTAGCCGAGCAGGACGCCGAGCATCATCACCGACCACAGGCCGTTGCGCCGGATGACCGAGGCCTGGATCGCCGCGATCGCGCCGAACAGCGCGGCGGCGAGGAGAGCCGCGGTCATTCCGAGGAGCACGTCGATGAGTCAACCACCTGGCGCCGACGTCCGCCCCGACATTAACGGTGTCGACCGCTCCGCGAGGCTCGGGCGAAGGTAGGTTTGCGCCCATGCAGAGCTACCTCGACCTGGTCCAGCGCATCCTGGACGAAGGTGTCGAGAAGTCCGACCGCACGGGAACCGGCACGCTGTCCGTCTTCGGGCACCAGCTGCGCTTCGACCTGACCGAGGGCTTCCCGCTGGTGACGACGAAGAAGATCCACACCCGCTCGGTCTTCGCCGAGCTGCTCTGGTTCCTCCGCGGCGACACCAACGTGAAGTGGCTCCAGGACCGCGGCGTGACGATCTGGGACGAGTGGGCCGATGAGAACGGCGACCTCGGTCCCGTCTACGGCTACCAGTGGCGCTCGTGGCCGACCCCGGACGGCCGCCACGTCGACCAGATCGCCCAGGTCGTCGAGCAGATCAAGGGCAACCCGGACTCGCGGCGCCACATCGTCTCGGCGTGGAACGTCGCCGACATCCCGGACATGGCGCTGGCCCCGTGCCACACGATGTTCCAGTTCTACGTCGCGCAGGGCCGGCTCTCGTGCCAGCTCTACCAGCGCTCGGCCGACGTGTTCCTCGGCGTGCCGTTCAACATCGCGTCGTACGCGCTGCTGACCCACATGGTCGCGCAGGTCACCGGCCTGGAGGTGGGCGACTTCGTGCACACCCTGGGCGACGCGCACCTCTACACCAACCACCTCGAGCAGGCCCGGCTCCAGCTGACCCGCGAGCCGCGGGCCCTGCCGACGCTGCACCTCGACCCTGCGGTGACCGAGCTCGACGCGTTCGACCTCGAGCACATCACCATCAGCGGCTACGACCCGCACCCGGGCATCAAGGCGCCCATCGCCGTATGACCACGCTGACCCTCGTCGCCGCGGTCGCCGACAACGGCGTCATCGGCGCCGACGGCGGGATCCCGTGGCGCATCCCCGAGGACTTCGCGCACTTCAAGGCCCTCACCATGGGCGGGGTGCTGCTGATGGGCCGGGCGACCTTCGAGTCGATCGGGCGCGCCCTGCCCGGCCGCACCACGATCGTGCTGACCCGCGACCCGTCGTGGCCGCCGGGGGAGGGGTACGCCGGGGTGCTGGTCGCCCCGGGCCTGGAGGAGGCGCTCGACCTGGCCGCCGGGATGCCCGGCGAGGTCTTCGTGGTCGGTGGCGCCGCGGTGTACGCCGCAGCACTGCCGGTCGCGACCCACCAGGTGCTCACCGAGGTGCACACCAGTCCGGTCGGCGACACCCGCTACCCCGACTTCGACCGCAGCAGGTGGATCGAGGAACGCCGCGAGCCGCACCTGGATGCGCCGGTCCCGCACGAATTCGTCTGGTACGCACGGGTGTAGACCACCGCGGAGTTGCGGTACCCACCGCCTCCGTATCTCGCTACGGTGCTTTGAGAGGGATGAGGCGCCGAGGGGATCGAGGCCCGGTCGGTTGATCCCTACCCGGCGAGGTGCGCGAGCGCTTCGGTGGCGATCTGCTCGAACACGTCCATCTCGGCCGCGAACTCGGTGCCCGGGATCGGCCAGTGCACGACGATCTCCTCGAACCCGAGGTCGCGGTGACGCCCGGCGAAGTCGACGAAAAGCTCGAGGGACTCCAGCGGGCCGTTCTGCTCAGGGGTGAACCCGGTGAGCAGGACCTTGCGGATGCTCGCCGGGTCCCGGTCGGCCTGCTCGCAGGCCGCGTCGAGCCGGGCCACCTGCGCCGCGATCGCCGCGTCGGACTCAGCAGCGGTCCCGGTCTCGAAGATCGAAGGGTCGCCGGTGCTGACCCAGGCGTCGCCGTACTTCGCGGTCAGTGCGTAGCCGCGCGGCCCGAAGGCGGCGATCGTGAACGGGATCCGGGGCTGCTGCACGCAACCGGGGACGTTGCGGGCCTCGTGGGCCGAGAAGTACCGGCCCTCCGCGCTCACGTCGGACTCGGTCAGCAGGCGGTCCAGGAGGGCGACGAACTCGGCGAAGCGGTCGGCGCGCTCGCGCGGGGTCCACGGCTGGTTGCCGAGCACGGTGGCGTCGAAACCGATCGTGCCAGCGCCGATGCCCAGCTCGACCCGGCCGCCGGAGATGTCGTCGAGGGTGATCAGGTCCTTGGCCAGGGTGACCGGGTGGCGGAAGTTCGGGTTGGTGACCAGGGTGCCGAGCCGGATCGTGCTGGTCGCCGTCGCCGCCGCAGTCAGAGTGGGCCACGCGCCGAACCACGGGCCGTCGCGGAAGGCGCGCCACGACAGGTGGTCGTAGGTGTACGCAGCGGAGAACCCGAGCCGCTCCGCGCCCGTCCACTCCTCGCGCGCGCCCTCGTGCCAGGGGCGGTGCGGGAGGATCACGGTGCTCAACGTCAGGGCCATGGACGCAGAGCGTAGGCGTTACGCCTCCCCGGGCGCCTCCGAGATGCCACGATGACGCCTGTGGCACGTGGGGACGAGCGCATCACCGACGGCAGCCGGCTGCGGCTGGCGCTGATCCTGGTCGTGCTCCTGCTCGGTGCGGTCGTGGCGGTCGGGCTGACGCCGGTCTTCGACAGCCAGGTCGTGCACGACCAGACAGCCTTGTCGAAGGTCGAGCTCGGGTTCCCGGTCCCCTGGATGCGCCAGGACCAGAGCTCTGATGATCGTCAGCTCCCGTGGAAGGCCCGGCTCGTGCGACCGCAGGACTACCCGTTCGCGGTGGAGCCGGCCGGGCTGGCGATCGACCTCGGCGCCGCGGTCGGGCTGGAAGCCCTGGTCGCAGGCGGGATCCTGCTGGTGCTGCGCCGCCGCCACCTCCTCGACTAGCCCAGCTTCGCCGCGACGACCTTCAGCAGCGCCACCACCAGCGCCTTCACCTTCGCCTTCGAGAGCCCCTGGCCCTGGGAGACGGTCACGTTGACCAGCCGGTCGCCGACCTTGACCGCGCCCGCTCCCTGGATCGCCGGCTCGCCGAAGGCCGTGCCGGTGACCACGAAGGCGGCCTCACCGATGCCGGTCAGGTCGACCGGGTCGCCCTCGACCGAGGAGGTCGCCGTCGTCTTCGCGCCGTCCATCCCACCGGGTGTGCCGGCGTACGAGGTCTCCACGACGCTGGCCGAGGGAGCGCCGGAGCTGGACGGGTCGAACTCGCAGCCTCCGCCGGGCAGTGCCGACCCGGCGACCTGGTCGCCCAGTGCGCCCCCGACGTCCGCGGAGCCCAGCGCGGCGCAGACCCCGCCGCCCTCGGTCGCGGGCTTGCCGTCGCCCTGGCTGTCGCCGTTGCCCGTCGGGCGGGGCTTCCGGGTCGGCCTCGGCGTGTGCACCGGGGTCGGCGTCGGGGTCGTCGTGGGTGCCGGAGCGCTCGTGACCGGCGGGGTGGGGTCGTCCGCGACCGGAGAGCCTCCGCCGGACCTCCCGCAGCCGGCGAGCAGCAACCCGCCCACGAGGAGCAGGGTCGTCGTACGGGTGGCGGGACGGGTGATC
>JBJMIO010000183.1:0-6182 GCA_045806765.1 Marmoricola sp. | reverse complement strand
CTTGTCGATGGCCGCCGTCAGGGTCGTGTCCGGCAGCTGCACGGTCACGGTTCCGAGGTCGGCGGAGGTGGCGGCGTACGCCGCCGACTCGGCCAGCGCGACGCTGAGCGTCCCGGTCGCGGTCGGCTTGACGACGATGCGGTAGCTGCCGTCGGCCGCGGTCACCGCGGTCCCCAGCGTGACGACCTTGGTCACCAGGCCGCTGACCGAGGTCAGCCTCACCGGGAGACTGGCCCCCGCAACACCGACCTGGGCCCCGGACACCGTGCGCTTCAGGGTGCCGCTGAGCGTGACCGGGTCGCCGTAGTACGGCGTGGCGGAGTCCTTGGCACCGGTCAGCGTCGCCGTGCACCGGCCCGGGGTCGCCGCGACCGAGACCGGGGTCGCAGCCGCGTAGACGGTGCTCGCCGTGGTCTTCGCGGTGTACGTCGTGGCGAGCGTGGCCGACTGGTTCACCGCACCCGCGCCGTCCGCGGTGGTGGTCGCGCTGCCCGCCGACGTCGGTGCCAGAGCACCGGTCGCCTGCTTGGTGAACGCGACCGCAAGACCCTTCACCGGGCGGCCGCTGGCGTGGTCGACCACGACCGCGCGCACCGGGAACGCCGCACCCGTGCACACCGACGCACTGGCGCCGCTCTGACCGGCCGCGCCGAGGGTGAGGTCGAGCTGGCGCGCCGAGCCGGTCGCGAAGCTCAGCGGGCTGGTCACCGACTTCGTCGCCCCGGTGGAGTCGGTGAGCAACGCGGTCACGGTCGTCGAGCCCGTCGCGCTCGCGTTGCAGGTCACCAGCGACTGCAGCGCGGTCGGCGTGGCGAATACGCAGTCGGCACGCTTGGAGGTCCACGCCACCGAGGTGATCGTGCGACCGGTCGGCAGCTGCGGCGCGACCGAGACCTGGGTGCTGAGCCCGGGCACGGCGGGGTTGTTGACCGCGATCGTCGCCCCCAGGACCGTGGGCGAACCGAGCGTGCCCCCGCCGGTGCCGTCGCCGCCACCGATCAGGAACCGCGAGTCGGCAGCGTTCCAGTGGCTGGCCAGGTAGCTCCCGGCGACCGGGAAGGTCGAGAAGTAGTCGTCGTTGTTGCAGTCGTAGAAGAACTCCTTGTCCGCCGGGCAGACCTGGACCATCGCGTGCGTGGTGCCGTCGGAGTAGCACATCGTGTCCGACTCGTCCCAGCAGTGACCCGCCATCGTCCCGTGGGGCGCGGTGTTCTGGACGCCGCCGAGGGTGTGCATCAGCTCGTGCGCCTCGACCGAGTGCTGGCTCGCGCCGTCGCCCAGGCCCCAGCACCCGGAGTCGACCCGGGCGTACTGGGCGTAGGAGCCGTTGTTCGGGTTCGCCTGCGTCGGCCCGTCGTTGGGGTACATGCTCGCGACGCCGCACAGCACGGTGGCATCGGTCCACATCAGGTACTTGCGCGCGGCGCTGGCGTAGCCGAGGGCCTGGACGGCCGCGACGGTGGTGCCGAAGCTGGCCGTCGAGCCCACCGGCACCGTGACGTTGAGGACGTCGGCCACGCAGGTGCCGCCGGTGCCGGCGGTGGTGACCCAGCGGAAGTGCCGGACTCCCCCGGTCAGTGCTGCGGAACGGTTCATCACGTCATCGGTGCCGGCCGCCCACGTGCGGAAGGTGTTCAGCAGGGAGGCGTAGCGGTTCGGCTTTCCGGCCTCCACGACGTACATCGCCTGGACGCGGTAGCCCGAGGTGCCGTCGCCGTCGCACGGGACCGCCGGACCGGTCGCGGTGCTCGCGACCTCGGTCGGCGTCGGCACACCGAGGTCGGCCGCAGCCTCGTACGCCGCCGGCCCGGCACCCGGACGGTCCTTGAGCTCCGCGGTGCTCGGTCGTTCGGTGACGTCCACGCCTTCAGGAGCCACGTCGCTGTGCTCGCACGCCAAGGTGTCCCCGATGCGGATCACGGCCGCCGGCTGCACGCACAGCGGGGCCGGTCCGGCACTGCCGCCGCGCAGCACGAGCAGCGGTACGGCGAGGAGGGAGAGGAGCAGGACCGCGACGAGACGTCGGCGTTCGACCATGGGGCGTCACCTTCCGTGGCAACGAGGGGCGACCGGGCATCCGTGCCCGGGCACGCGGGGGCGTGTGGCTGCTCCGCTCCTATCGGCCGGTCAGGGTCTGACCTGAACCGAAACGGACATTTCGGGCGTGCAGATCGCTGTGCACCACGGAATTTCTACGCTTGACTGCTCCGGTGGACGACGAGCTCGACGGTCCGGACATCCGGATCATGCCGGAGTACGGCTGCTCCATGCCGCTGTGGGACAACAGAGGTGGCCTGGACGGCCACGACTACGCCTGGCTGGAGGAGAAGCTCGGGTTCTCCCCCGACCTGCTCGGCGCGCTCGAGGCGTGGGGTGAGGAGTGGAACGATCTTCGGCGAGGGGATCCGTCGGAGGATCCGACTGTCGCAGACCTGATCATCCAGGCAGGTCCCGGCGCACGCCACGAGGCACACGGGCGGGCGCTCTACGAGCGCGCTCTCACCGAGCTGCGCCCAGGACTCACGCTCGAGTACCGGTACCTCTGACCTCAGGCGCTGAGCACCAGTCCGCTGGTCGGCACGCCGGTGCCGGCGGTGACGACGAGGTGCTCGACGTCGGCGACCGGGTTCACCGAGGTGCCCCGGATCTGGCGCACGCCCTCGGCGATGCCGTTCATCCCGTGGATGTAGGCCTCGCCGAGCTGCCCGCCGTGGGTGTTCAGCGGGAGCCGGCCCCCGACCTCGATGGCTCCGTCCTTCACGAAGTCCTTCGCCTCGCCGCGGCCGCAGAAGCCGAGCTCTTCGAGCTGCATCAGCACGTACGGCGTGAAGTGGTCGTAGAGGATGCCCATCGCCATGTCGGCCGGTCCGAGGCCCGACTGGCGCCAGAGCTCGGTGCCGACGACGCCCATCTCGGGGATGCCGATGTCGTCGCGGTAGTAGGACGTCATCACGAACTGGTCGCGCCCGCTGCCCTGCGCCGCCGCGGTGATGTAGGCCGGCTTCTGCTTGAGGTCCTTCGCACGCTCGGCCGAGACGACGACGATCGCCACCGCCCCGTCGCTCTCCTGGCAGCAGTCGAGCAGGTGCAGCGGGTCCACGATCATCCGCGAGGCCTGGTGGTCCTCGATCGTGATCGGTTGTGAGTAGAAGAACGCGTTCGGGTTGGTTGCCGCGTGCTTGCGGTCGGCGACGGCGACCGCTCCGAAGTCGGCCGAGGTGGCGCCGTACTCGTGCATGTAGCGACGGGCCTGCATCGCAACCGTCGCGGCCGGCGTACCGAGCCCCATCGGGTAGGACCACGCGTTGTCCAGGCCGTTGGTGTTCACCTGGGTGGCCGCGGCCACGCTGAACTGCCCGAAGCGGCTCTCGGAGCGCTCGTTGAAGCCGCGGTAGCAGACCACGACGTCGGCCACGCCGGTGGCGACCGCCATGGCCGCCTGCTGGACGGTGCCGCAGGCAGCGCCGCCGCCTTAGTTGATCCGGCTGAAGAACCGGAGGCTCGGCACACCGAGCTCACGGGCCACTGCGATCTCCGAGGACGTGTCCATCGTGAACGTCGTCAGGCCGTCGATGTCAGCCGCGGTGAGGCCAGCGTCGGCGAGCGCCGCGCGGACCGCCTCGACGGAGAGCTGCAGCTCGGAGCGACCGGACTCCTTGGAGAACTCGGTGGCCCCGATGCCGGCGATCGCGGCCTTGCCGCTGAGCAAGTTCTGGGACCCGCTCACGCGACCACGACCTTGACCGTGCCGGTGACGTGGTCGCCCAGCGAGACCCTGCCGACCACCGCGATCGTCGCGATGCCGTCGGCGACCTCGGTGACGCTGCCGCTGAAGGTGAGGGTGTCGTAGGGGTGCGCGGGTGCGCCGAGGCGGATCGCGATCCCCTTGAGCTCGGTGTCCGGGCCGAGGCTGTCGACCACGAACCGCTCGACCAGGCCGTTGCTGGTCAGGATGTTCATGAAGATGTCCTTCGACCCGGCCGCCTGGGCGATGTCGCGGTCGTGGTGGACGTCTTGCCAGTCGCGGGTCGCGATGGCCGTGCTGACGATCGTCGTCGGCGTCATGGGCAGGCTCCACTCCGGGAGCGACTGGCCGACCTCGAGCGTTGTCATGCCCCCTCCTTCTCGATGCTGCGCCAGACCGGGAGCGTCAGGTCGTCGTCGATGCGGTTGTAGTCCACGCGCAGGCGGTCGCCCACCTCGAGGTCGTCGACGCCGACCACCTCACCGAGCATCCGGACCCCCTCGTCGAGGTCGATCAGGGCGATCACGATCGGCAGCTCCTTGCCGGGCACCGGAGGGTGCCGGTGCACGACGTAGGAGTAGACGGTGCCGGTACCGGCCGCCACCACGTAGCCGCGGTCGTAGGCCTCGCAGGACTGGCACGCGGGCCCGGGCGGGAAGCGCAGGGCGCCGCAGGCGTTGCACCGGGGGATGCGCAGCTCACCGGCGGCGGTGCCGTCCCAGAAGAACTGCGAGTCCCGGTTCATCATCGGGCGGACGACGCTCATGCCCCTGCCTCCGCTTCCTGGGGTCCCTTGTCGCGCGGGATGAACTTCAGGACCCGGAACAGCATGGTGGCGACCTTCTCGCTGGTGCCGTCGGGGTGCTCGACGTACCAGGTGTTGCGCGAGGTGACGAAGTAGCCCTCACCCATCGCGGTGCTCTTCGGTCCGGCCACCGAGTCCAGGGCGCTGGTGACCCGGAGCTCCTCCCCGACACGCAGGTAGCGCTCGTAGGTCTGCTCGCAGTTGGTGCCGAGCACGGCGGTGTAGCCCTGCTCGGTGAGGAACTCGGTCATCCGGCTCAGGGGATCCTCGGGCGGACGTCGCCGGCCCAGGCCGGGCATCGTCCAGACCTGCGCCATCGACGGCGGTGCCTCGCCGTTCAGGAAGCGGTCGTTGCGGTAGCCCATCGCGTCCAGCCAGGTGCCGATGGTGGCCTGGTTGACCGCGTACGGCGCCCGCGACTCGGCCGCCTCACCGAGCGCCTTGATGCGCTCGGCCTCCGCCATGATCTCCTCGTGGCCCATCGGCGCGGTCACCTCGGGACCTTCGGCAGACCGAGACCGAACATGGCGATCAGCTCGCGCTGCACCTCGTTGACCCCACCGCCGAAGGTGAGCACCAGGTTGCGCTTGCTGGTGGCGTCCAGGACGTGCAGCAGGAAGGCGGTCCCGGGGTCCGCCGGGTCGCCGTAGGTCGTCACGATCTCCTCCAGGTCCAGGCCGAGGCGCTGGACCTCGTCGGAGGCGAAGACCTTCGAGGACGACGCGTCGGCGACCGCTGCCTTCGGGTCGTCGTGCGAACCGCCTGCGACCTGCCAGTTGAGCAGCTCGTTGACGCGGAAGGAGACCGTCACCCGGGCGAGGGTGTCGCGCACCGCCGGCACCTCGAGCAGCGGCGTCCCGTGGGCGTCGGTCCTCCCCCGCGCCCAGCGGATCACGTCGTCACGCAACCCCTCGAGCCGGCCGGCGGGTCCGAGCATGATGCGCTCGTGGTTGAGCTGGGTGGTGATCAGCCGCCACCCGGCGTTCTCCTCGCCGACCAGCATGTCGGCCGGGACGCGCACGTCGTTGAAGTACGTCGCGTTGACGTGGTGCGAGCCGTCGCAGGTCACGATCGGGGTCCAGGAGTAGCCCGGGTCCTTGGTGTCGACGATCAGCACCGAGATGCCCTTGTGCTTCGGCGCGTCCGGGTCGGTGCGCACGGCGAGCCAGATGTAGTCCGCGGCGTGCCCGCCGGTGGTCCACATCTTCTGGCCGTTGACCACCCAGTCGCCGTTCGCGTCCTTCTTCGCCGCGCAGCGCAGCGAGGCGAGGTCGGTGCCGGCGTCGGCCTCGGAGTAGCCGATCGCGAAGTGCACGTCGCCGGCCAGGATCTTGTTGAGGAACATGTCCTTCTGCTTCGGGCTGCCGAACGCCTGGAGCGTCGGCCCGACCGTCTGCAGCGTCACCGAGGGCAGGTGGATGTCGCCGTACGCCGCCTCGTTGGCGAAGATCTGCTGCTCGATCTCACCCATGCCCTTGCCGCCGTACTCGACGGGCCAGCCGACGCCCATCCAGCCGTCGTCGCCCATCTGCTTGATGTTGCGGTGGTACGCCGGGCCGTGCCGGTTGTCCATCATCTCCAGCTTGTCCTCCTCGCTGACCAGCGTGGAGAAGTAGGAGCGGACCTCGTCCT
>JBJMIO010000182.1:0-25195 GCA_045806765.1 Marmoricola sp. | reverse complement strand
GCATCCGAATCTCGCCAGCACCTCGCGACCTCGAGAGGGCGCTCGCCCTTGGGTCGCCCGTCGGGATCCTGTCGTGCAATCAATCGCGGGCCGCGACCGATCTCTGCGGCCCGTCGCACCGATGCTTCCGGTTGAGCGCAGCGAGGGTCACCCCGGGGAGCGGACGAGCGGAGAATCCGAGCCGCTCTCGTGCCACTTGTGTGTGCGCTGTCCGAGCCCTCAGGTCGGAGAACGAAGCCAGGGTGTCTGCCGCCGCCTGTTCTGCGCCTCGAAGAGACGGTTGACCGCGGCGAGCAGCGCGGCCCGGAAACCGTGGCGCAGGGCGCCCTCACGCTCCTCGGCGCGCACCTGCAGGTAGGCGTCAGCGACCAGACGGACCGACCGTGCCCGCTCGCCGGTGAGGCGCGCGGCGTACACCAGCGCGTCCCGGAGCGCCCCGAGTTCCTCCTCGGGGAGCAGCTCCGGCGGAAGCACCGCCAGCAGGTCTGCGACGCACGCGTCGTCCATGTGAGCCCCCATCTCCCGATCGATGGTCCGGGTGCCGACCGGTCGGCACATCCGTGGCGCTACGGAGTTTCGGTGCCGAAGGTCGCGCCCATCAGCGTCCAACGGGCGCTACGATCCGGCCGTGACAGCCCGTGCGGGTTTCCTGACGACGTTCGTGGGTCGGCGGCGCGAGCTGGACGCTGTTCTGGACGCCGTCCTGACCACGCCGCTGGTGACCCTCGTCGGCGGGGGCGGGATCGGCAAGACGCGCCTGGCCCACCAGGTGCTCGAGCTCGCGCGGGTCGATCCCGCACGCAGCTGGGTCGTCGAGCTCGCCGACCTCCACGACGCCGACCTGATCGCTGACCGCATCAGCGCTGCGATCGGTGCGCCGACCGCCGGTGCCGACTTCGATGCCTCGGCCCTGGTCGCCGCCATCGGTGAGGAAGGTGGCGTGCTGCTCCTCGACAACTGCGAGCACCTGCTGACCGCCTGCGCCGACCTCGTCACCATGCTGCTGCGCGGCTGCCCTGGGCTGCACGTCCTGACCACGAGCAGGCAGCCCCTGGGGGTCATCGGCGAGCACGTGTTCCTGGTGCCGCCGCTGGACCGCTCTGATGCGGTCGTGCTCTTCGGGCAGCGGGCGAAGGCAGTCCTCCCGACCTGGTCCACGCCCGAGGACGACGCCACCGTCGATGCGATGTGCAGGACCCTGGACGGAGTGCCGCTCGCGATCGAGCTCGTCGCGGCCCAGGCGCGGATGTTCCCGCCGCACGTCCTGCTCGACCGCCTCCAGGACCGGCTCTCACTGACCGGGCAGGCCCGCGGTGAACCGTTGCGGCTCACCTCGGTCGAGGCATCGATCCGCTGGAGCCACGACCTGTGCACCGAGGGCGAGCGGTTGCTGTGGCAGCGCCTGTCGGTCTTCGCAGGCGGGTTCTCCCTCGAAGCAGCCGAGGACGCGTGCTCCGGAGAGGGCCTGGCCCGGTCCGACGTGCTGGAGGCGCTTGCCGGCCTGGTCGACAAGTCCGTCGTCCTGCGTCAGGGAGACGGTGACCGGTACTCGATGCTCGAGATGATCCGGCAGTTCGGTCTCGACCGGCTGGCCGAGGATGCCGATCCGGAGGGCTGGCAACGGCGGCACCGCGATCACTACCTCGCGCTCGCCGAACGCTTCGAGAGTGAGTGGTGGGGGCCGGGCCAGGTCGCCTGGATGGCGCGGTTGCACCAGGAGCGTCGCAACCTGGAGCTCGCGTTCGCCTTCAGCGCCTCCGCAGCGGGCGAGGCCCGCGCGGTGCTGAGGATGAGTGCAGTGCTCGAGCACTTCTTCGCCTCGACCGGCGGTGGCGGCGAGGCGGTCCACTGGTTGCGCACGGCATTGGGCCACGCGGTCGGGACCGAGGTCGAACGTGCCAACGCGCTGCGGATCGGATCGTTCGTGGCCAACCTCGTCGGGCAGATCGAGACCTCGGCCGAGCTGTACGCCGAGCTCGAGGCGCTCGCTGCCGCGAGCAGCGACCGACGCATCCGCGCCCACGCCCTGTACGCCGCGTCGCAGCTGCGCACCTACAGCAGCGAGATCGAGGACGGCATCGCCGCGGCGGTGGCCGGGGTCGCCGTGCTGCACGACCTCGGGATGGACGGCCTGGAGGCGAACCTGCACTTCCTCGGCGGCATGATCATGGGCTGGGCGGACCGACCGGACGAGGCGGCCCGCGAGTACCGGGCGTGCCTGAAGATCCTGGAGCCGCGCGGGGAGCGGTGGCTGACCAGCTATGCGCAGTGGGGTCTCGGGCTCGACGCGCTCTCGTTCGGCGACGTGCGCCGAGCGCTCGAGCTCGAGGTCGCGGCGCTGCGGGCCAAGGCGGAGTTCGGCGACCAGCTCGGCATCGGGCTGACCCTCGAGGCGATCGCGTGGGCTGTCGCCGAGCAGCGTCGCGTCCGCGAGGCGGCGCTGCTGCTCGGGGGTGCCGCGGCGATCTGGGAGCGGATCGGGATGAGCGTCGCGGCAATGCCCTACATCTCGCGGCGCCGCGATGCGGGAGTCGCGCTGATCCGCACCGCCCTGACCGCGCGCGAGTACGACGACCTCGTCGCCCAGGGCAAGGAGCTGCCGCAAGAGCTGGTCGTCTCGATCGCGGTTGGTGACGTGCGGGCTCCGGAGGTGACGACCGGTCACGCCCTGACCCGGCGCGAGCGGGAGGTCGCGGAGCTGGTCGCAGACGGCGCCTCGAACCGGGCGATCGCCGAGCAGCTCGTGCTCTCGGTGCGCACCGTCGAGACCCACGTCGAGAACCTGCTCCGCAAGCTCGGGGTCCCGGCGCGCGGCGACGTCGCTCGCGCGCTGGCCCCCCTGCGGGGTGAGTAGACCTGCGGCCTCAGCCGAGGTCGCGCACCCACACCATCCGCCCGGCGTCGAGCCGCAGCTCGGCATCGGCGCTGATCGCCGCCTCCGGGTCGTGGGTCGCCATCACCACGACGGCACCTCGCGCCGCCTCGGCGCGTAGCGCCGCCACGACGCGGCCGCGGTTGCCGGCGTCGAGGTCGCTGGTCGGCTCGTCGGCGAGGATGACGCGTGCTCGGGCGGCGAGAGCACGCGCGATCGCGACCCGCTGCTGCTGCCCGCCGGAGAGCTCCTCGATCAGGTGGTTCGCCGACTCCTCGAGACCGACGAGCGTGAGCGCCTCCTCGGTGCGCGTGCGGGCCTCGGTGACGTCCGTGCCGGTGCCGACCAGGGCGACCTGCACGTTCTCGGCCGCCGTCAGGGTGCGCGCCAGGCCGTTGCCCTGAGGCACCAGCACGATGCCCTCGCGCGCGGCCTCGGCGCGCTCGGGCACGGCCCGACCGTCCCAGGTCACCGTGCCGGAGTCGGGCCGCAGCGCCCCGGCCAGTGCCCAGAGCAACGTGGTCTTGCCGGCGCCGCTGGGACCGGTCACGGCGAGGAACCGGCCTGCCTCCAGGCGGAGCGAGACCTCGTGCAGGGCCTGCACCTCGCCGTACCGGACCGAGACGTCCTGCGCGCTCAAGGCGATTGCGGCGGTGGTCTCACTCATCGGTGCCTCCGTCCTGCGTGCCCTCGGGGATCAGGTGGTAGACCCCGTCGACCAGGTGGAGCCGCAGCAGCGTTCCCGGCGGCAGGTCCTCCAGCGCGTGCGCCGGGAGCGGGAGGAAGCCGTCGGCGGTCACGACCGCGTACTCCTCACCGCTGCGTCCTTCACCACCGATGCGGCCGTCGCGGATCGTGACGGTCCGCGGCAACCTGTCTGCCACCGCGGGGTCGTGGGTCACCAGGACCACGGTCGTGCCGAGGTCGCGGTTGACCTGCTCGATCGCGCCGAGCACCAGGTCGGCGGCCTCGTGGTCGAGCTGGCTGGTCGGCTCGTCGGCGAGCAGGACCGCCGGGTTGGGCGCGATCGCGACCGCCACAGCGGCCAGCTGGCGGTGCCCGGGCGTCAGTGCGCCGGGCCGCTGGTCCGCGACTGCGCCGAGGCCGAACCGGTCGAGGACCTCCTCGATCCTGGGCACCACGACCCCGTTGCGCGCGGCCGCGACCTGGGCGAAGGAGATGTTCTCGCGGACCGTCAGGTAGGGCAGGAGGTTGCGCCCGGCGCCCTGCAGCATCAGCGACACCGTGCTCGCTCGGAGCTCGTCGAGCCGGGCCTCGGTGACGGCCGAGAGCTCGTCGGCGCCGAGGTGCACCTTGCCCGCACTCGGACGCAGCAGCCCGCCGAGCAGCGTCAGGAGCGTCGACTTGCCCGATCCTGAGGGACCGAGCAGGCCGACGAGCTCGCCCGCGGCGATGTCGAGGTCAACCCCGGACAGCGCTGCGACGTCATGGCCCTCGGCCCGGTAGATGTGCACGAGGCCGCGGGTGAAGACGGGCAGGCCGCTCATGACATCCCTCGCAACCGGTCGAGGCGGGCCCGGGTCGTGAGCAGGCGCGCGGAGATCCAGCCGGCCACCGCGAGCACGACGAGCGCGCCCGCCGCGGCCAGCACGACAGCCGCCCAGGCGACGTTCAGGTCGAGCGACCACCCGACCGGCGCGTGGGCGAGGATCGGTACGTCGCCGAGCGCCAGCTGGGCTCCGACCAGGCCGGTGACGGCGCCGGCCGCGACGGCGATCACGACCGCCCCGACCTGCGCCGCGACCGCCGCCTGGCGCAACCGGACCAGGGGAAGCCCGGCCATCCGCAGGGCCGCCACGTCGTGGCTGCGCACCTGCCAGCTGGTGACCGCCACCACGACCAGGGCGAGCAGCGCGGCGAGCAGGCCGGTGATGCCGACGACCACGGCGAGGGCAAGGCTCCAGGCCGCCACCGAGCGGTCGTAGGTAGCCCGCGCCCTCTCCACCGAGCTGACCGACACGACCCCCGCGCCGTGCTCGCGCAGCGCCTCGCGCAGGCGGGAGGTGAAGGCGCTCGACGTCTGGTTCGTCCAGACCTGCTCGGTGAGGTCGGCGACCGATCCGGCGCTGCGGCTCAACGTGTCGAGGTCGGTGACCGCCGACGGCAGCGGGACGCCGGGCAGACGCTCGGTGAGCGCGACCTGCTCGGCAGGACGATCCGTACCGTCGAGTCCGACCAGGTCGAACCGGCCACCCACGGTCCCGGTCGGCGCGTGCCCGCTGACCAGGGCCGGGTACGTCGCCGGCAGCCATGCCGAGCTGAGCGCCACCTGGTTGGCTCCCTGGTTGTCGAGCTGCAGCGCCAGCCCACCGGCGGCGGCCGAGGCGCGCAGCACGCCGTCGTTCCCGGCGACGCTGCGCCACTGGCTCGGCGCTCCCCACGCCACGGGCTTTCCGTCGACCGTGAACGCACCCAGGGTCACGGTGCCGGAGATCTCGACCCCGGGCCGCGACTGCAGGACGACCGAGGTCAGCGTGCACCCGTCGTCGCACGGGACCGGTCCACGCAGCAGCGTGCCGCCGTGCCGGCGTACGACGCCCAGGGTGGTCGTGCGCACGGTCCCGTCCGTCACGGCCAGGGTCAGCTGGAGCGTCAGGGGTGCCCGGCCGGCGAGGTCGCCCGCGACCTGGAGGCGGGCCGTGCGACCGGCCAGCCGGAGCGGCGCGGTGGTCGAGGGCGTCAGCCGGGACCACGGCAGGCCGCGCTGACGTGCGTCGAGGAGCGCGATCCGGCGGAACTCCTCGGGCTCGACCCCGACCGTCGCGATCGCGCCGAGCACGCCCGGCGGCTGCTTGACCGCGACGACCGTCGCACGGGTCCCGTGCGGATCGACCTGGGCGACCGCCGCCCGGACCGCGCCCAGGTCGCCGGTGACCGAGATGACCTGGGCGGCGCCGACGTCCTGCTCGGCTGCACGTTGCCGGTTGCGGTCACCCACGGCCACGGCGTCGGCGGAGAACACCAGGATCGCCGTGGCGACGGTGGTCATCGCGACCAGTCGGCGGGCACCGGGGGAGCGTGCCGCATCGGTGACCGCCAGTGCGGTCCGGACCAGCCCGTGGCGCAGGGCCACCCGGCCGGCGCGTGCTGTCAGTGGCGCGACGGCGTAGGAGAGCACCAGTCCGACGACGACCGCGAGGAGGGCCGGGCCGGCGAGCGCTCCGGAGCCACCGAGCCAGCCGGCGACGAAGGCGAACGCCCCGGTGCCGGAGACGGCGAGCGCCACAGCCGGCCAGATACCGACCCCGCGTGACCGGCTCACCGAGCGCAGCAGCTGTGCCACCGGCTCGCGGGCGACCAGCGAGACCGCGGCAGCGGTCAGTGCGGTCAGGACTGCGGTCGCGCCGACCAGGGCGACCCAGAAGCCGGTGACGAGCTCCAGCTTCGGGGTGTAGGGCAGAACCTGGTGCCGGCCCCACCACCCCAGCGCCAGCGCCAGCACGCCTCCGAGCGGGACCCCGGCGAGCACGGGTGGGAGCAGCTCGCGGGCCAGGAGACCAGCGGCGCCGCGCCGGCCGCGTCCCCGCAGCAGGGCGAGCGCGGCCTCGCCGCGGCGTTGGTTGGTCGCGGCGCCGAGCAGCTGCCACGCGACCAGCAACCCGAGCAGGAGCACCTGTGCCATCAGCATCGGCACGGTCTTCTCCGCCTGCCGGCGCTGGTGGGCGACGTCGCCGGCCAGGTCGGCGACGGAGGTCTGCAGCTCGATGCCGGTGCCGGGGCTCGCCTGCAGGATCTGCGCGCGTGCCCGCTCGATGCTCGCCGGCAGGGCGGCCAGGTCGTCCACGTCGGTGCGTGCCGGGTCCAGCTGGTAGACGACC
Organism: Marmoricola sp.; assembly: GCA_045806765.1. GTDB lineage: Bacteria > Actinomycetota > Actinomycetes > Propionibacteriales > Nocardioidaceae > Marmoricola. The sequence goes on along the minus strand of JBJMIO010000182.1, from coordinate 18,484 downwards.
TCGCTGACCAGCTGGTTCAGCGGTGGAGCCGAGCCGGAGTCGAAGGTGGCCTCCGTCGAGAGCCAGTCGTCGTGCTGCGTACCGCTCTCGGTGGGCTCCCCTGACCTACCCGTGGGTGGACGCGTCGCCCAGAAGGTCCCGGGCTCGGGCCGGTAGACCGCGACGACGTGGAGCGGCACCGTCGCCGGCTGCCCGGTGACCTGGGTGATGCCGGGGACCTCGATCCTCGAGCCGACGGCGACGCGCGGGAGCTTCAGGTCGGCCTCGCTGACCGCTATCTCGTCGGCCTTCTGCGGGCAGGTCCCCTGGACCCACACCACGTGGTCGCACTGACCCTCGCGCCACACCACCTGGCCGGTGAGCGCGAACGCGTAGTTGTCGGCCAGCGCCGACCAGCCCAGCAAGGGTGCGCGGTAGTGCCGGCGCACGTCGTGGGGGACCAGCTCGTCGAGGGTCCGCGGCGGGTCCGGCTTGCCGTCGAGTCCCTCGATGCTGTTGGTGCGGCGTGCGACGACGTCCAGCGACGTGGTCACCAGCGGCGCCTGGGTGATGTCGGCGTCGGTGAGCGACTGGGCCATCGCCCGGGTGTAGAGCGGCGCGGCGGCTGCGACTGCGGTGAGCGCCGTGGCGAGGAGCAGCAGGGCCAGCGCCTGCACCCGGCGCGTGCGCAGGGCACGGCGCGGTGCGTGGTCCCGGATTCCCACCATGGCCACCGAGCATAGGCGGGGCTCCCCCCAGCCTCAGGCAGCCCCGTGGACGCGCCACCACTCCAGCTGGTCGCGCATCGCCAGCAGCGTCGACATCGGTACGCCGCCGCTCCGACCCCGGAAGTTCCGCACACCGCAGTAGAGGGGCAGCCGTACGGCGAGGCCGCCGACCAGGTGCATCCGGATGTTCTGAGCTGCCCCGCGCCCGAACGAGAGGGGGTACCGGACCAGGTCGAACCCGACGATCTGGTGCCGGTCGGCGGTCTGCGTCCCCGTCAGCCCGCCGCCCCAGCGGATCGTGTCTCCGGAGAGGACGACGCGCACGCGTGTCCCCAGCACGACGCCGCCGATCCAGAACGCGAGCATCGGACCGAACACCAGCAGCGGGCGGAACCCTCCTCCCGATGTCACGGTCATGAAGGCGAAGTAGCCCAGGACGACCGCGAAGGGCAGCCCGAAAGAAAGGATGCGCAGGGTGCTGTCGGACCGCAGCACGACGTCGTGCCCAGGACGACCAGGGACCGGGGGCGGAGGCGGAGGCAGCGGCGAGCCCAGCGGCGAGCCCAGAGATGAGCCCAGAGATGAGCCCAGCGGCGGCACCGCGTTCACCGCGGGTTCGACCGGCGCGGGCACGTTCCAGTAGCCGTCCGCGGCCGGACCCGGCCCGTCGTTCTCCACGTCCATCCTCAGCCCCCACGAAGCCGGTGCAGGTACGTGGCGAGTGTAGGCCGGGTCAGGCCGTGCGGGCGGCACCCGCGAGGCGTGCGATCAGCTGGGCCGCGCTGAGGCGCAGCCACGCCACGGAGGTGCCCATCAGAAGATGGAGACGCCGCCCGGACCGACCAGCAGACCGATGACGATCAGCACGATGCCCAGGACGAGCTCGCCCTGGATGGCCCGGACGATGCCGGTGACGACGAGGATGACGGCGATCAGCCAGAGGATGAAGTACAACATGGTGTGACTCCTTCGTGGTCGCGCCGACGCTCGCCGCGACTCGTCCGGTCGCGGCCCGAGCCGCTGGGATCGTGAGCGGTGAAGTACCCCGGCCGGATCGCGGTCAAACCCACCGGCTCCTCGACGTGCGCCGCATCACGTCCGGGTCGTAGGGTCGTGGCGACCCGGAGGAGCGGCGCGGGCCGGCGCCGTGGTCCCGGCCGAGCGGAGGTGCGCGGTGCGGCTGCTGTTGCAGGTGGTGCGCAAGGTCCTGTGGTACTTCCGGCCCAAGTTCACGGTGGGCGCGATCATCTACGTCACCGATCCCGACGGCCGGGTCCTGCTGGTGCGTCAGCGCTTCGTCGGCACCTGGGGGATCCCCGGTGGTTTCCAGGACGTGCGCGAGAGCGCCGAGGCGGCCGTGCTCCGCGAGCTCGCCGAGGAGACCGGGCTCGAGCAGGTCGAGGACCTCGTGCTCGTCGCGCGCTACCAGCAGGACGGCCGGCCGCACTTCGACAGCCTCTTCCGTGCCACCGTCAGCACCCCTGCCCCACCGGTGGCGCCGGCCGAGCGGATGGCACGCCTGGAGATCTCCGGAGCCGGGTGGTTCGACCTGACCGACCCGGCCGAGCGTCCGGACAAGCTGCGCTGGGAGACCGAGCTCGCGCTGAGCCACCTGGCCTAGCTCGGTACAGGCACGTCACCGGTGCCGCTGCACGGTCAGCCCTCCAGCAGGGCCTGGACCTCGGGGCTGGCGAAGAACGGCTCGAGCCGTGCGCGCAGCAGGCGCTCGAGCTCACCGGTCTCCTCGGCCGAGGCGAGGATGCGCGGTGCGATCGCGGTCGCGTGCGTCACGATCTCGTCGCGGGTCAGGTCGAGGTCGTCGAGCAGCGTCGTGACCGGGTGCTCGCCGTACGTCGTGAAGAACCCGTCGACCAGGGCGTCGACCAGCGCCAGCACCGGTGCGGTGGGCGCGCCGGCGACCACGACGTCCTGGAGCAGCCCGGCGACCCGCCGGACGTCCTCGCGCGTGCCGAGCTGGTCGACCCGGGCGACCGGCTTGTCGGCGTACAGGTCGAAGACCTCGAGCACCGCGTCCTTGGTGGTCGGGTCCTTCAGGGTCTCGATGACCACGTTGTTGAGGCGCTTCATCGCGAACGTCGCGCTCTTGCCGGCTGCGTCGCCCAGGACGCTCTGCAACCCCTTGTCGGCGGCGCCGAACATCTTGCCGGCCGACTTGGTGCCGAAGGAGACCAGCGAGCCGACCCCGGGGATCTTGTCGGCCACCGCCTGGTTCATCGCCACCACGTCGTTGACGATCCTGCCGACGAACCGCGAGGCGAGGGTCGCGACCAGCGGGCTCTCGGTCAGGTCGTCGAGGAACCGCTCGGCCAGGTCGGTCATCCCGAGCACCTCGTCGGCCAGGCTGGCGACGTTCTCGCGGTCGATCAGGTCGGCCAGGGTGAAGCGCTCGGCCGGTCCGTCGTACGCGACGTCGGCGGCGACCCCGACCAGGGTGCTCGCGGCGGTGCTGGGCGGGACCTTGGTGACGAGGAGCCGGACGAGGTCCTTGACGTCCTCGGGGGTGACCAGCGCCGAGACCGGCACCTGCGCACCGGCTGCGAGCAGGTCGTCGACGTCCTCGGCGACCACCGCGGCCACGTCGGCGCCAGTGAGCCGCTGGATCAGCCAGGCGACCTGGGCGTCGAGGAGTCGGGTGGCGAGCGTGGTCTCCGGCATGGGCGCAGCATAGGTTCCCGGTCCTCGGCGTCCCGGGCGGCCCTGCCGGCTGGACTAGGCTCGGGGTGCTCGGACGGCAACGAGGAGGGCACGTGCGCAAGGACCTGACGGTCATCGTCCTGGCCGCCGGTGGCGGCACCAGGATGAAGTCGAAGACGATGAAGGTGCTGCACCCCATCGCCGGTCGCAGCATGGTCGGTCACGTCCTGCGCGCCGCCGCGTCCTTGGAGCCGGCCCGGATCGTCGCGGTCGTCGGCACCCAGCGCGAGCAGGTCGGCGCCCACATCGCCGAGCTCGTGCCGTCGGTCATCCTGGCCGTCCAGGAGACCCAGGACGGCACCGGCCACGCGGTGCGCATCGCCTGGGAAGCGCTCCCCACCGAGGCCCGCACCGGCACCGTGATCGTTGCCGCCGGCGACACCCCCCTGCTGGAGGGGGAGAGCCTGGCTGCCTTCGCCGAGTTCCACCAGACCGGCGGCGCGGCGATGAGCATCCTGACCGGCGTCGTCGCCGACCCGACCGGCTACGGGCGGATCGTGCGTGACGCCGACGGCGGGGTCGCCGCGATCGTCGAGCACAAGGACGCCGACCCCGAGCAAGCCGCGATCTCCGAGATCAACAGCGGCATCCTGGCCTTCGACGCAGCGTTCCTCGACGAGGCGCTGCCACGTCTGGGCAAGGCGAACGCGGGGGGCGAGTACTACCTGACCGACACGGTCGCGATCGCACGCGAGGCCGGCCGCACCGTCGGCGCCTTCGCCATCGACGACGTGATGCAGACCGAGGGCGCCAACGACCGCGCCCAGCTGGCGGTCCTCGCGGCCGAGATGAACCGGCGGATCCTGGACCGCTGGATGCGCGACGGCGTGACGATCGCGGATCCGACGAGCACCTGGATCGATGCCGACGTGAAGCTCGCCGAGGACGTCACCCTCCTTCCCGGGGTCCAGCTCCTGGGCGCCACCTCGGTCGGCGAGGACGCGGTCATCGGACCGGACTCCACGCTCAAGGACGTCGAGGTCGGCGCCGGGGCGAAGGTCGTGCGCACCCACGCCGAGCTCGCCGTCATCGGCGCCGGCGCGAACGTCGGCCCCTTCTCCTACCTGCGCCCGGGCACCGAGCTCGGGGCCAGCGGCAAGATCGGGGCGTTCGTGGAGACCAAGAACGCCCAGATCGGCGAGGGAGCCAAGGTCCCGCACCTCTCCTACGTCGGGGACGCCACCATCGGGGAGGGCGCGAACATCGGCGCCGGCACGATCTTCGCCAACTACGACGGCGTAGAGAAGCACCGCACCGTGATCGGCGCGCACGCCAAGACGGCGAGCAACAACACCTTCGTCGCGCCGGTCACCATCGGGGACGGCGCGGCGACCGGAGCCGGCAGCGTGATCCGCCGCGACGTGCCGCCGGGCTCGCTCGCGGTCACCAGCGGACCGCAGCGCCACTTCGACGAGTGGGCCCAGAAGAAGAGGGCCGGCACCGCCCAGGCCAAGGCCGCAGCCGACGCCGCCCGGGCCACCCGCCGCGGCACCCCGGAGTCCGACGGCTAGACCGACCAGGTCCCGGCGTCCAGATGCTGGCACGTCTGCGGGTCCGTGTTGGGCACGGCGCTCGGCGTAGGTGACAATCAGGGGGACGAGACCCGAACGTCGAGCATCCGCGAGGAGTTGCCAGCGTGAGCGGAATGAAGAAAACCACCGAGAAGAACCTGATGGTCTTCAGCGGTCGTGCGCATCCCGATCTCGCGTCCGAGGTGGCTGAGGCGCTCGGTACGCCGCTCGTCCCGACGTCGGCGTACGAGTTCGCGAACTCCGAGATCTACGTCCGCTACGAGGAGTCCGTCCGCGGCTGCGACGCCTTCGTGCTGCAGAGCCACACCGCTCCGGTCAACGAGTGGATCATGGAGCACCTCATCATGGTCGACGCGCTCAAGCGCGCCTCGGCCAAGCGGATCACCGTGGTGATGCCGTTCTGGGGCTACAGCCGCCAGGACAAGAAGCACCGCGGTCGCGAGCCGATCTCGGCCCGCCTGATGGCCGACCTCTTCAAGACCGCCGGCGCCGACCGGATCATCACCGTCGACCTGCACGCCGACCAGCTCCAGGGCTTCTTCGACGGCCCGGTCGACCACCTGATGGCGCTGCCGATCCTGACCGACTACATCAAGGACAAGTACAGCGACCAGCCGCTGGCCGTGGTCTCGCCGGATGCCGGCCGGATCAAGGTCGCCGAACGCTGGTCCGAGCGCCTGGGCGGCGTACCGCTGGCCTTCATCCACAAGACGCGCGACATCAACAAGGCCAACAGCGTGGTCGCCAACCGCGTCGTCGGTGACGTCAAGGGCCGTGTCTGCGTGCTGACCGACGACATCATCGACACCGGTGGCACCATCGTGAAGGCCGCCGAGGCGCTGATGAACGACGGCGCGGCCGGCGTGATCATCGCCGCGACGCACGCGATCCTCTCCGACCCGGCCGTCGACCGGCTCAAGAACTCCCCGGCGATCGAGGTGGTCATCACCAACACGCTGCCGCTCGCCCCGGAGAAGGAGTTCGACAAGCTCACCTGCCTCTCGATCGCGCCGCTGCTCTCGCGGGCGATCAAGGAGGTCTTCGAGGACGGCAGCGTCACGAGCATGTTCGACGGCCACGCCTGACCGGTTCACACCGGACGAGGGTGCGCGTCGAGGAGCCACGTCCGTGGAGTCGTCGACGTGGCGGCCCTGCTGATCGCTGAGCGGATCCTGGCCAGCACGAGCGCCGCGTCAGCAAGGTCCGCACCCACCACGCGGAAGGGTTCCAGCCCGACCGAGCGGAACCGGTCGTCGCGCCGGAGGTCCTCGCGGTGCTGCGAACGTGTGCGATGACCAGCGCCGTCGAACTCGCCGACCACACCGAGCTCGACGCTCAGCAGGTCGGGCCTGCCGATGAACCGGTGGTCCGCGTCGGCCACGGGCCAGTTGCACCGAGGCGCGGGGAGGCGGGCGTCGAGCGTCCAGATCAGCCGCAGCTCCGTCTCCTTGGGCGACATGCTGCGCTCGTCAGCGAGCAGGAGCGCCCGGCGCACCTGCTCGACGCCAGCCCAGCCGCGCACACTGGCCAGGTAGCTGTCGAGCCGGGCGCGGTGCATCACCCCGGAGGCGAGTGCCATGTCCAGCACGACGACCGCCGCACGCAGATGAGGAGCCCGGCGGGCGGCGTCGAAGGCAGCGCGTTCGGCCCCGGTCGAGGCGACGCCGTCCACGGTGCGCACATCTCCCGGTTCGAGCCGGTCACGATGGACGGCAGGGCCCGCGGTGCGCCGTACGGACCGTGGTGGCGGGACCACGAGCGGGACCGGGAGATCGCGACCGGTCGGACCGAGTCCGTCGAAGTAGCCGGCACCGAGGAGACGGAGCGCCGCCCACCCGGTCACGGCACAACCCGTCGGAAGGCGTGCGGCTTCCTCGACGATGCGCTGCTCGGGAACGGTTCGATCGGTGATGGCGGGGACGTAGAGCCCGGGTCCGACACGACGCCAGAACGGTCCTGCCGCCCGTGCCTTGGTCGGCCCTCCCGCATCGCCGACCCGGATCGGGTGCACCAGCACGGGCCGCTTCGCGCGCAACGACCACTCATTCATGCCGCCAGGGTCCGCGATCGCGACCACCTCCGGCTGATTCGGTACACACGGACGGCCGAACACCCCGTTTGACCGTCCCTGTGTACCGATCTGGCACGGTGCCCGATTTTCCTTGCGGCGCCGGGATCGCTAGACTTTCCCGGTTGCCTCGGCGAGGGAGCTCCCGGACAGGGAAGTTCCGTGATCGACGCGGTCGGTTCGTGGATCTGCATGCACCGTGCCCGTCGCGCGCGGTGCGTTCCTGCTTTTGCACGCAGTGCGTCTCCGGCCGATTCCGCGCCCAGGGCAGCCACCCGACTTGAAGACCTTCTACTCCGAGGAGCACCCCATGTCCGAAGACCTGATCAAGGCCGAGGCCCGCACCGAGTTCGGCAAGGGCGCGGCCCGCCGCATCCGTCGCGCCGACAAGGTCCCGGCCGTCATCTACGGCCACGGCAACGACCCGATCCACGTGACCCTGCCGGGTCACGACACGATGATGGCGATCCGTCACGGTGGTGCGAACGCGGTCCTCAACATCGAGATCGACGGCACGGTGCAGCTCGCGCTGACCAAGCAGGTCCAGGCCGACGCGATCAAGGGCTTCCTCGAGCACGTCGACTTCGTCGCGGTGCGCAAGGGCGAGAAGGTCACCGTCGAGGTGCCCATCCACACCGTGGGCGAGGCCGCCCCGGAGACCTTCGTCCAGATCGAGAACAACGTGGTCACCCTCGAGGCCGAGGCGACCCACATCCCCGAGCAGATCGAGGTCTCGATCGAGGGCGCCGCGGCCGGCACGCAGATCCTCGCCGGCCAGCTCGAGCTCCCCAAGGGCTCGACCCTGGTCACCGACGCCGAGCAGCTGATCGTCAACATCACCCAGGCCACCAGCGCTGCCGACGTCGAGGCGGAGCTCGCCGAGGCCGAGGCCGAGGCCGGCATCGAGCACGACGCCCCGGCGTCCGCGAGCGACGAGGCTGCTGCCGGGAACGCCGCGGCCGAGGAGTCCGCCGACTCCGAGTGAGTCGTGCGGTCATCACCGCATGAGTGAGTCGGAGACCTGGCTGGTCGTCGGGCTGGGCAACCCCGGCCCGACGTACGCCGGCACGCGCCACAACATCGGGTACCTCGTCCTCGACGAGCTCGCCCGCCGGATGGGCGGCTCGCTGAAGTCGCACAAGTCCGGACGGGCCGAGGTCCTCGAGGGCCGACTGGCGCCTCCGGGCGCGCCCGCGCCCAAGGTGGTGCTCGGTCGCGCGCGCAGCTACATGAACGAGTCGGGCGGCGCGGTCTCGACACTCGCGAAGTTCTACGGTGTGAAGCCCGAGCACGTGATCGCGATCCACGACGAGCTCGACATCGACTTCGGCACCCTGCGCACCAAGCTCGGCGGCGGCGACAACGGCCACAACGGGCTGAAGTCGATGCGCTCCTCGCTGGGCACCGGCGACTTCTACCGGGTCCGCGTCGGGATCGGCCGGCCGCCGGGACGGCAGGACCCGGCCGACTTCGTGCTCGGCAACTACTCCAGCGTCGAGCGCAAGGAGCTCCCGTTCCAGATCGACACCGCCGCGGACGCGGTCGAGTGCCTGATCGAGCGCGGACTGGAAGAGACCCAGCAGCGCTACAACCGCTGATCCACGGGTTAGCCGTTGACCAGCAAGCTCGCGGGCGGCTCGGCTCGTTCGCGTAGGCTCCGCGCGTGACTGACTTCGATCCCGGTACGCCGCCCGCTGAGGCGCTCGAGAACGACCACCTCTTCGCCGCGTGGACCGCGACCGTCGCCGGCGAGCTGCTCCTGCAGGTCCGCGGTAGCGGGCTGGAGGGCAAGGAGCTCAAGGACGCCGGCGACCTTGCCTCGCACGAGCTGCTGATGAAGCTCTTCGCCGAGCACAAGCCGGCCGACGCGGTGCTCTCCGAGGAGGAGCACCGCGGCACCTCCGGCGCGAACGACCGTCTGAGCACCCCACGCGTGTGGATCATCGACCCGGTCGACGGCACCCGCGAGTACTCCGAGCCGCCGCGCGACGACTGGGCCGTGCACGTGGCCCTGTGGCAGGAAGGCGCACTGGTTGCCGGCGCCGTCGCGCAGCCGGGCCTGGGCCGCACCTTCCACACCGGCCGGCCGCCCGTCGTACCGGCACGGACGGCTCCGCGCCCGCGGATCGCGGTCTCGCGCACCCGCCCGCCGAAGTTCGTCGAGGCGCTCGCCGACGAGATCGGCGCCGACCTGGTCCCGATGGGGTCCGCCGGCGCGAAGGTCATCTCGGTGGCACGCGACGTCACCGACGCCTACGTGCACGCCGGCGGTCAGTACGAGTGGGACTCGGCCGCACCGGTCGCGGTCGCCCGCGCAGCCGGTCTGTTCACCAGCCGCGTGGACGGCAGCGAGCTCCTGTACAACCAGGAGGAGGTGCGGCTCCCGGACCTGATCGTGTGCCGCCCCGAGCTGGCCGAGCCGATCCTCGCCTTCATCCGTGAGCACGGAACCGACTAGCGCACCATCGGGGAGCGCTGCACTGGCGGAGGCTGCAAGGCTGCTGCAAACGGGTTGCCGGAGCATCGTGCATGACACGATGTCCCACCTGGAAACGAGGTAGCGCCATGAACGCTCAGCTCCCCGCCGTCGACCGTTTTCTCGAGGCCGTCCGGACGGCGACGATCCCCGCCTGCGATGCCTGGGCCGACGACGCGAGGCTCGACGCGACGGTGCCGAACTGGCGGTTCTCCGCGGTCGGCGCCGACCGGATCCAGGCGACGTACGCGACCTGGTTCGCCGACCCCGGAAGCTTCGAGGAGCTCCGTCGACTGCCCGTACCGGGCGGTGAGGTCGTGGAGTACCTGCTCTGCTGGACCGAGGACGGCGTCCCGCACACCGCCCACCACATCCACGTCCTGGACGTCGTCGACGACCGGATCGTGGCTGACGTCGTCCTCTGTGGCGGTCGTTGGCCGGCCGGGCTGATGGCCGAGATGGAGGCCGCCGGTGCTTGATCCGCAGATCGTGCTCACCTCGATCGAGGAGCTCCTCGACGGCGCCGAGGGGTTCGAGCCGTTGGACAGCGTCGGCAAGTCCGGTGCCTCGCTCGAACGTGTCCGGATCGACGGGGCGTCGTACGTCGTGAAGTACCTCGATCAGGCCACCGACTGGACGATCCGGGTCGCTGACGTGCCCGGCACGGCGCCGGTCGAGCTCTGGCGCCGCGGGGTCCTGCACGCGCTCCCTGCCGTGATCGACCAGCCGATCGTGGCGGTCGCGCAGACCCCGACGCGATCGGCGCTGCTGATGCGCGACATGGGTTCGGTCCTGGTCCCGTCCGAGGACGCGTTGATCAGCGAGACCCACAACCACGCCTTTCTCGACGCGATGGCCGCGATGCACGTGCGATTCTGGGAGACCGATGAGAACGTCGACGTGGTGCAGGCGTCGCGGCGCTACCTCGAGCTCTCGCCGGCGATGGCCGAGGCGGAGGCGTTGATCGGCTCGGACCACCTGGTGCCGAAGCTGGTCGCCCGAGGCTGGCCGATGCTGGCGGAGGTCGCGCCCGCAGCGTCAGCAGTGGTGACGCCGCTGGTGCACGACCCGTCACCCCTGGTCACCGCGCTCGCTGCCACCCCGCAGACCTTCGTGCACGGCAACTGGAAGCTCGACAACCTCGGCATCCACGACGACGGGCGCACGGTCCTCTTCGACTGGGAGATGCCTGGCGGGGGTGCGCCGCTCAGCGACGTCGCCTGGTACCTCGCGATCAACTGCCGGCGGTTGCCCGGGACCAAGGAGTCCTCGATCACCTACTACCGGGGTGCGCTCGAACGACTCGGGATCGACACCGAACCCTGGTGGCAGACCCAGCTGGCACTCTGCCTGACCGGCGCGCTGGTGCAGTTCGGGTGGGAGAAGGCTCTCGGCGGGTACGACGACGAGCTCGCCTGGTGGGAGGAGCGGGCCGTGGCCGCGGCGCCGCTGCTCGGATGACCGATGTCGGCGACGCCTACGCACGCTCCGCCGCGCTCTGGCGGTCCGGCGCGGAGCCCGTGTACGCCCGGATGGCCGACGCCCTGCTCGGGGTCTCCCCGATCGAGCTGACCGGGGCCGCGGTGCTCGACGTGGGTGCGGGAACCGGGGTCGCCGCGCGGGCTGCGCTCGCTCGCGGCGCGGATCGCGCGGTGGCTCTCGACCTCGCCGACGCGATGCTCCGGCTGGTGGGGGCGGACGTGCAGCCCGTCGTCGCCGACATCGGGCGGACGCCCTTCGGCGACGGAGCCTTCGACCTCGTGGTCGCTGCCTTCTGCCTCGGCCACGTCCCCGATCCGAGCGCGGCGGTGCGCGAGCTGCGACGCGTGGGCGGCGCCCTGGTGGTCTCGGCGTTCGCCCCTGGCCCGGCGCACCCGGCAAAAGCCGTCGTCGATGCGGTGCTCGGCGACGTCGGCTTCCGGACCCCGCCCTGGTACCAGCACCTCAAGTCCGTGCTCGAGCCACAGGTCGACGACCCCGAGTCGCTGGCGACGCTGGTGCGCGCGGGAGGGTTCGACGACGTACGCGTCCAGCTGATCGACGTCGACGCCGGCCTTGCGTCGGCCGAGGCAGTGGTGGACTGGCGGTTCGGGATGGCCCACCTCGCGCCATTCGTCGCCGGCCTCGACCCCGAGACCCGCGAACGTGCCCGGGCCGCGGCCGTCCGGGCAGTCACCGGCATGCAGCCGGTCGTCGTACGCGTGCTCGCGCTCAGCGCAACCTGAGCCGCCACTCGCCCAGGCGGCGGTCGGCTTCCCGGAGAAGCTCGTCGCGCCGTTCGCCGCTGGCGCTGGCGAGATCGGCGACGAGAGTCTCGGCGCGGTCGATCCAGGCCTTCTGCCCGAGCCCGGCCCCGGTCTCGCCGGCCCATCGCCAGGCCTCGACCGCCATGGTGGCCTCGACTTCGGCCAGGTCTCGGCGCGCGCTCGCCAGGTCGACGGTTTCTCCCAGCGCAACCTGCGCCTGGTGCTCGATCAGGCGCGCGACCGAGGAGTAGCGCGGTACCCCGGCGTCGGTGGCGGCGCGGACCAGGGCCCCGGCGCCGGCCGCGGCGGAACCCGCGTCGCCGGACGCCAACGAGAGGCGGCAGCGCAGCAGGTCCAGCTTCATCGCCAACCGCCAGCCGAAGACGAGGTCGCCGCTGAGCGACTGGTCGGCCTCGTCCAGGAGGGCCCGCGCCCCGTCGAGGTCGCCGGCGAGGAGCTTGTCCTCGGCCAGGTCCTGCAGTGCCGCGACCCGCACCTCGGGGGTCCCGTCGCTGTCCGCCTGGTCCAGCGCCGCCAGGTGTCCCTCGCGTGCCTCGTCGACGGCACCGATGTTGCGCAGCACCCAGGCGCCGAAGTTGACGCCGCGACCGCTGAACCGCGGGACCTGACGACGCTCGACCTCGTCGGTGTAGCGGGCGAACGACGCCAGCGCCTCGGCTGGCCGTCCGGCCGCGGCGAGGGCATGGCCCGTGAAGAGCAGGGCGTGCAGCGTCGCGGACGTGTGGTCCGCACCGATCCCGGAACGGGTCGCCGGACGGAGCAGCTCGATCGCCTGGTCGGTCCGGCCGCGGTGCGCGTGCAGGACGCCGAGCCAGGCCGAGGCGTTGAGCCGATCTGCGCCCTCGGCCGACGAGGCGGCCTCGGCCAGCAGGCGCTCGGCTCCGCGGAGGTCGCCGCGGGCGTGCAGCGTGCGGCCGCCGACGATCAAGCACCGAGCCCGCAGAGCAGGGTCGATCGCCGTGAGCTCGCCGTCGTGCGCGTACCGGGTGGCGTCGTCGAAGCGACGATCGAAGTACGCCGCCCAGGCACCCACCTCGTAGCCGGCGGGGCTCGGCACCCTGGTCGCGGTGACGTCGGCCTCGGCCTCGGCGTACCGGCCTCGACGGATCCTGACGCGCGCCCGGGCCAGCAGCGTCTCGTCGTCGTCCTCCAGTGCCAACGACTGGTCGAGCAGCTCCTCGGCGGTGGCGTGGTCGAACCGTTCGGCCGCACGGGCGGCAGCGCCGCGCAGGGAGCGAGCGGCCTGTGGCAGATCCCCACCCAGACGGGCATGCTCGGCTGCCGCGACCGGGTCCGCGTCCGGACGTGCCGCGAGCACCTTGCTCGCCTCGCGGTGCAGCAACGCCGTACGGCCCGGTCGAGTGCCCGCGGCGAGCGCCTGGCGCACCAGGGCGTGCCGGAACGCGTACCGGCCCGAGCTCTCGGTGAGCAGGTTGCGGGTGGTCGCGAGCTCGAGGTCGTCGAGGACGTCGAGCGCCGGTCGACCGAAGACTGCCGCCAGCAGCTCGACGTCGAGGTCGGAGCCGAGGACCGCCGCACCCCGGAGCAGGTCCGCGCCGGCGCCAAGGGCCTCGCACCGGCGCTCGACCGCGGTGACCAGGGACGCTGGCAGGTCGTCGGAGGAGGTCGCGAGCTCGCTGAGGAAGAGAGGGTGGCCGCCGGACCGCTCGAAGAGGGCATCCGCCCGGTCCTCGCCGACCAGCTGCGCAGTTGCGGCACGGTCCAAAGGGCCGAGGTTGACGGTGTCGGTGGTGACGAAGGTGCCGCCCTCGTTCGGGCGCACGGCGGCGACCACCAGGACGGGCAGGGTCCGTCGTGCCACGAAGCTGGTCCACTCGGCCAGCGCCGGTCCGGCCAGGTGCGCGTCGTCGAAGACGAGGATCGCTCCGGCCGGGTCCGCGATCCGTCCCAGGACGGAGGTGAGGGCGGCGTACAGGCTGGCGGGTCCGAGGACGGGGTCCGAGCCGACGTCGGAGGTGCCGGGACCGAGCCCGAGCAGGGGGGTGAGCAGGGCAGCGTCGTCGCCGAGCAACCTCGCACGTTCGGGACTCCGGCGCAGGTGCTCGCCGAGCGCGGCGAGGAGGACGTCGAGCGGGGTCGACCTGTCGAGCTGCCCGCAGGTCCCGAACAGCACGGTGTCGCCGCGTTGGCGCCGGGCCTCGATCCAGGTGGTCAGCAAGGTGGTCTTGCCGATGCCGGCCTCCCCGCTCACCACGGCCACCCGCACGGCACCTTGGCCGAGACGGTCGGCCATCGCGTCCAGGTGGCTCAGCTGGCTCGTCCTCCCGACGAGCCGGGTTGCCGCCGGGCGCACGGCACTGACCTGCTCCGGCGGTGCGAGCTCGTCACGCAGGATGGCGGTGTGGAGCTCCGCGGTGGCCACCGCCGGTTCGGTGCCGAGCTCCTCAGCCAGCAGCGCGCGCAGGGACGCGTAGGCCGCGAGCGCTGCTGCCGGACGACCGCCGTAGGTCTGCGCCCGCATGATCAGCCGGACCGCTTCCTCGTCGTAGGGGTCCTCGGCGGCCGAGACCTCGGCGAGGTCCAGGGCGTCGAACCAATCGCCTGCGGCCAGCATCGCGGCGGCTGCGCCCCGCCGTGCGCGGCGGACGAGCCGGACGGCAGCCGCGTGGTCGGCCAGCACCCAGTCGACCTCGGTCACCGGCTCGGGGAGGGGGCCGCGCAGCAGTGCAACCGCAACGTGTGCTGCGGCCAGCGCACTGGTCGTGCTGCCCTCGGCGAGGCGGTCCTCCACCGCAGCGACGACCGCGCCGAGCTCGTCGAGGTCCAGCCAGTCGTAGTTCAGCCGGTAGCCGTGGTCGCCGAGCTCGATCGCGTCACGTCCCAGGGCCCGGCGGAGCCGGCTGGCGAGGACGGAGACCTGGTCGGCGGGGCGCGCCGGAGGGGAGTCCTGCCACAGCGCCTCGATCAGGGCCACCGTGGTGACCGGGCGGCCGCTCGCCATCGCGAGGCAGCGGAGCAGCAACCGGGCCTTGCGGTCGACCACCGTGCGCAGATCGAGTCCGTCCACGGCGAGCTCGCCGAGCACGCGGACCGACAAGGCTCCCACGGGTGCAGCGTAGCCGTTGCAAACGTGCTGCAAGCCGGTCGGGAGAGAGTCACGTCCTGGCCGGAACGGGCCACCAACCCCAGTGAACGAACCAGTGAACGAACCCAGTGAACGGAGTCTGACCATGAGCACCACGACCACCGCGGAGCAGAAGAACTTCGCCCGACCCGACGAGACCCGCTCCTTCGAGTTCGGCCAGGTCGACCTCGTGTCGATCGCCGGCGCCGACATCGGTCGCCTCACCCTGCAGCCGGGCTGGCGCTGGTCCGACCACGTCAAGCCGGTCGCCGGGACCGACCTGTGCGAGGCTCCGCACTTCCAGTACCACGTGCAGGGCACGCTCCGGATCCGGATGAGCGACGGCTCGGAGCTCGATGCGGGCCCCGGCGACGTGACGGCCCTGCCGCACGGGCACGACGCGTGGGTCGTCGGTGACGAGCCGGTGGTGGTCGTGGACTGGTGGGGTGCTTCGAGCTACGCGAAGTAGAGGTGCCGGCGCCGCGTCATCGAGCTTGTCGCGATGCGGTCGGAGGTCTCTGGCACGATCGCACCATGGCCGATGCGATCGAGCTGGAGATCGAGAGCCGGGTCGTCCGGATCTCCAACCCTGACCGGGTCTACTTCCCGGCCCGCGGGGAGACCAAGCTCGACCTGGTCGAGTACTACCTCTCGGTCGGCGACGGCATCGTCAACGCGCTGCGCGAGCGGCCCTGCATGCTGCACCGCTTCCCCAAGGGCGTGAGCGGCGAGAAGGTCCACCAGAAGCGGCTTCCCTCCGGCGCCCCGGAGTGGATGGAGACCGTCCAGGTCTTCTTCCCGCGCTGGAAGCGGACGGCCGACGAGCTCTGCGTCACCGAGATCGCGCAGGTGGTCTGGGCGGTCCAGATGAGCACGGTGGAGTTCCACCCCTGGAACAGCCGACGCTCGGAGGTGGAGAAGCCCGACGAGTGGCGCATCGACCTCGATCCCGGCCCGGAGTGCACCTGGGAGACCGTCCGACGCGTGGCGCACGTCGCCCACGAGGTCCTCGACGAGCTCGGCGCGATCGGGTACCCGAAGACCAGCGGCGGCTCGGGGATGCACGTCTACGTGCGGATCCGTCCCGACGGCGACCACAAGGTCGTACGCCGGGCCGCACTCGCCTTCGCCCGCGAGGTCGAGCGCCGCACGGACGAGGTGACCACCACCTGGTGGCGCAAGGACCGCGACCCGGCCCAGCTCTTCGTCGACTACAACCAGAACGCACGCGACCACACGATCGCGGCGGCGTACTCGGTCCGCGGCAACGCCGAGGGCACCGTCAGCGCGCCGATCACCTGGGAGGAGATCGACTCCTGCGAACCCGGCGACTTCACGATCGCCACGATGCCGGACCGCTTCGCGGACCTGGGAGACCTGCACCACGACATCGACGACCACGTCTTCGACATCGCCCCGCTGCTGGAGTGGGCCGACCGTGACGAGGCCGAGGGGGCCGACGTCCCGCCGGAAGGCTCCGCGGAATGAGCGCGAGCGCAGATACTGGTCGTGTGGGCAACAAGTGGGTTTCGCACGCGTGGTGGATGGTCTTCCTCGGCACCGTCGTGGTGGACGTGGCGATGGACAACCTTCGCTGGGCCGGTGTGCCGGCCGGAGCCCGGATGGCGATCAGCGTCGTGGCCGGACTGGCGCTCGGGGTGTTCTGGTACCGGGTCTCCCCGCGCCCGCTGGCCCACCGGCTCTTTCCGTTCGCGTGCCTGCTCGCGGTCGGGCTGGCGTTCGCGTCGTTCGACTTCCAGGCAGAGAAGCTCGGTCCGAACCTGGTGGGTCTCGGCCTCGTCATGGGCCTGGTCTTCGCCGAGGTCCGCGCCGACAGCCGCCCGTGGGGTCACCAGAAACGGACCGCCCTGACCTCGAGGAGGACCAGTGCCGAGCTCCGATGAAGTCCGCAACCGTGACCTCGATGCCCGTTTTGCGTTGATCATCGCGTGATGCGTCGACTCTCGGTCCTCCTGCTCGCCCTGCTCACCGCGTTCGCCGGTGCGGCCCTGACGGCTGGGTCCGCCCATGCCGTGGTGGACCCCGGGATCACGGTGACCAAGGACAAGCCGTACTACGTCGCCGGCCAGCGCGAGATCATCACCGGCACGATCACCAATGCCGGCTCGGGTTCCTCGGTGGTGGTCAGCGTCGTGCTGCCTGACCACGCGACCAAGAACATCTGCATCAGCAACGTCTCGGACAACGACACCTACGAGTGCGGCTTGACGGCGTACGTGAACCACGAGGTCCACGCCGACCTCTACAACGTGTCGAAGAGCATCGTCGCCTCGGCGACGATCAGCGTCTCCGAGATCGCCAGCGTGACCACCGTCGCCCACAGCGGCTCCCTCGGCTTCTCGGGTTCCTACGCGGTCTACGCCAAGGGGTCCTCGCCGGCCTTCCGCAGCTACGACAGCACCGGCAAGGTCGCACCGCGCTGCCTGCGCCACGAGGTGCAGCGCCGCTACGCCAGTGGATGGCGTCGGGTGTTCACCAGCGCGTGCCGGGCCGAGGTCAACGCTCACACCGACTGGAGGTGGCTGCACAAGCACACCTCGAAGGTGAAGTTCCGGGTGCGCGCGACCTTCGCCGGCGATGCGTGGAACAAGCCCGGGCACGCCGCCTGGCTGTACTTCCGCTTCCGCTGAGCAGACGCGGGACGGGCACGACGGTCCACTTTACAGATCGACCTATTGTGTCAAGTTACCCGTGGGTTTACGGTTGCCCCCATGAGCGTGAACCCCTCGACCCAGCTGCCCGCTGACCCCGAGCACGACCCCCGGGCCTCCTACGCATTCGAGCCGGAGTACGTCGCCGCGCTCACCGGCCGCCTGGTGGCCACCGCGGGCACCGGCGTCACGGCGTACGCCCCGGCGACGGGCAAGCCGCTGGCGGTGATCCCGCAGTCGAGCGAGGCCGACGTCAAGGAGGCGTTCGTCCGCGCGCGCCGCGCCCAGCAGGCCTGGCAGCGCACCTCGATCGACCACCGCTCCGAGCTCCTGCTGCGCCTGCACGACCTCGTCCTTGACCGCCAGGACGAGATCATCGACCTGATCTGCTGGGAGTCGGGCAAGGCGCGCAAGCACGCCTTCGACGAGCCCCTGCACATCGCGCTGACCGCCCGCTACTACGCCCGTACGGCGCACCAGCACCTGGACACGGAGCGTCGCACCGGGGTCATCCCGGTCCTGACCCGCGCCGAGGTGAACCGCGTCCCGAAGGGCGTCGTGGGGATCATCTCGCCGTGGAACTACCCGTTCACGATGGCGCTGTGCGACGGGATCCCGGCGCTGCTCGCCGGCAACGCGGTGGTTACCAAGCCGGACGCCCAGACGATGCTCTCGGCCTTGCTCGGCGCCCAGCTGCTCGAGGAGGCCGGCTTCCCCAAGGACCTCTGGAACGTCGTTGCCGGACCGGGCCGCGAGCTCGGGACGCCGATCATCGAGCGCTCGGACTACATCTGCTTCACCGGGTCGACGGCCACCGGCAAGATCATCGCCAGGCAGGCGGCAGACCGGCTGATCGGCTGCTCCCTGGAGCTGGGTGGCAAGAACCCGATCCTCATCCTGCGCGACGCCGACCTGGACAAGGCAGCCGAGGGAGCGGTGCGAGCCTGCTTCTCCAACGCCGG
>JBJMIO010000181.1:0-6342 GCA_045806765.1 Marmoricola sp. | reverse complement strand
GCGGCGGCTACCACGGCGACACCTTCTCGCCGATGAGCGTGACCGACCCGGACGGCGGGATGCACTCGCTCTACACCGGCATCGTGCCCGAGCACGTCTTCGCCGACCAGCCACCCGCGGCAGGTGAGCCGCTCGAGGACTGGGCGCAGGCGACCACGCGGCTCTTCGAGGAGCACGCGCACGAGATCGCCGCCGTGATCGTCGAGCCCGTGCTCCAGGGCGCCGGCGGGATGCACGTCTACCACCCCGACGCCGTGCGGCACCTGGCATCGCTCGCGCGAGCCCACGGAGCCCTGGTGATCTTCGACGAGATCGCGACCGGCTTCTGGCGCACCGGTGCTTCGTGGGCTGGCGACCACTGCGACCTGACCCCCGACGTCCTCTGCACCGGCAAGGCGCTCACCGGCGGCTACCTCACGCTCTCTGCCGTGCTCACCACCGCCGAGGTCGCTGCCGCGGTCGACGCGAGCCCGGCGCACGCGATGATGCACGGCCCCACGTTCATGGCCAACCCGCTGGCGTGTGCGGTCGCGTCCGCGAGCCTCGACCTGCTGGCCTCCTACGACCCCGCGAGCACGATCCGGGAGATCGCGACCAGCCTGTCCGACGGCCTGGCCCCGGCACGTGGGCTGGCGAGCGTCCGCGACGTGCGGACCCTCGGCGCGGTGGGCGTGATCGAGCTGGAGGACGCGGTCGACGTACCCCGGGTGACCGAGGCGGCCCTGGACCGCGGCGTCTGGGTCCGGCCGTTCCGCAACCTCGTCTACACGATGCCGCCCTACGTCAGCACCCGCGAGGACCTCGAGACGATCACCGCTGGGATGATCGGGGCGATCGAGGAGGTGCACGGATGACGCGGTTCACCGACTGGCTGGCCGAGCGCGCCGCGGCCCGCGAGGAGGCCGGCCTGACCCGCCGCCTGTTCGCCAGCGACACGGCGGGACCGATGCTCGACCTGGCCGGCAACGACTACCTCGGGCTCTCCCGCGACCCCCGCGTCGTGGCCGGCGCGACCAAGGCCGCCGAGGCGTACGGCGCGGGAGCGGGCGCCTCGCGCCTGGTCACCGGCACCCTGAGCATCCACGACCAGCTCGAGGACGCGCTGAGGTCGTTCACCGGTTTCGGGAGCGCACTGGCGCTGAGCACCGGCTACCACGCCAACCTCGCGGTCGTCGCGGCGCTGGCCGATGCGGACACGCTGATCCTCAGCGACGCGCACGTGCACGCCAGCATGATCGACGCGTGCCGCCTGTCCCGCGGCACCGTCCACGTAGTGCCGCACAACGACACCGGGGCGGTCGAGCAGGCGCTCCGCGAGCGCACCCAGACCCGGGCGCTCGTCCTGGTCGAGAGCATCTACTCGGTCCTCGGCGACGCCGCGCCGCTGCCGGACCTGGCCGAGGTCTGCGCACGCCACGAGGCCGTCCTGGTCGCCGACGAGGCCCACGCCCTGGGCGTGGCCGGCCCGGGAGGCCGCGGACTGATCGCGGCGGCAGGCCTGACCAGCACCGACCACGTCATCGCGACCCTGACCCTGAGCAAGTCGCTCGGCAGCCAGGGCGGCGCGGTCCTGGCCTCCCCGGCCGTGCGCGAGCACCTGGTCAACACCGCCCGCCCCTTCATCTACGACACCGGCCTCGCGCCGGCCGCCGCCGGAGCCGCGCTCGCGGCGCTCGACGTGATCGCGGAGGAGCCCGGCCGCGTGGCACGCGTCAACGCCGTCGCCGGCGCACTGGCCGGGGCGACCGGCGTCGCGACACCTGCCGGCGCCGTCCTGGCGGTGCCGATGTCCGGCCCCCGCGAAGCAGTGGCCGCGGTCGCACGCGCCGCCGAGCAGGGCGTCCGGATCGGGTGCTTCCGACCGCCCTCCACGCCCGACGGCATCTCGCGGCTCCGGCTGACCGCCCACGCGCACCTGACCGACGCCGAGCTCGAGCGCGCCGTCACCGTCCTGGGCGGCCTGCTGTGACCGTCTGGTTCGTCACCGGCACCGACACCGAGGTCGGCAAGACCGTGGCCACGGCGGCACTCGTGGTCGCCCTGCGGGCCGAGGGGCGGGCGCCGTACGTGATCAAGCCGGCGCAGACGGGAGTCGAGCCCGGCGAGCCCGGTGACCTCGACGAGGTGCACCGCCTCGCCGGCACCGTGGAGGGCCACGAGGGCGTGCGCCTGCGGGCCCCGCTGGCACCCGAGGTGGCAGCCCGCCTCGAGGGTGCCGTCCTGCCGGGACTCGCCGAGCAGCGCGACGCGGTCCTCACGGCAGCCGAGAGCCACGACGTCGTGGTCGAGGGCGCCGGAGGCGTGCTCGTGCCGCTGGGCGAGGCGTGGAACCTGCTCGACCTCGCGCACGCGGTCTCCCACGCCGGGACCCCGATCGGATTCGTGGTCGTCTGCCGAGCCGGACTGGGCACGCTGAACCACACCGCCTTGACCGTCCAGGCGATCCAGCGACGCGAGCTCGCGGTCGAGGGCCTGGTGATCGGGTCGTGGCCCGATCAGCCCGACCTCGCTGCCGAGCAGAACCTCCTGGACCTGCCCCTCATCACGGGCGTTCCGCTCCTCGGCCGCCTCCCGGCCGGGGCCGGCGCGCTCGACCGGGACGCCTTCGCGGTCGTGGTCGAGCAGTCCCTGCACCTACCATCCTGACCATGCTCATCCGCTCGGACCGCATCGTCCTCGGCCTCAGCGCGCTGCTCTGCGTCCTCGCCGGACTCGCCCGCTACGGCGGCTGGAGCTCCGTGGTCGCCTTCCTCGTCAGTGCTGGGGCGGTCTGCGTCCTGGCGAGCCTGGTCGGGCGGAGCGTGGAGCAGCTCGGCGACCGCTTCGGCCCCGGCGCGACCGGGGTGCTGCAGAGCGCGCTGGGCAACCTGCCCGAGCTGTTCATCTGCATCTTCGCCCTGCGCGCGGGACTGGTCGACGTGGTCCGGGCCGCCCTGGTCGGCTCGATCCTGGCCAACCTGCTGCTCGTCCTGGGCCTGGCCTTCCTGGTCGGCGGGCTCAAGAACGGCACCCAGCAGCTCGGCTCCGAGCGGGCCCGCACGATCAGCGTGCTGATGCTGCTCTCGGTGACCGCGCTGGCCATCCCGTCGATCGCGCACGAGGTGCACAGCCCGGCGGGTGCCCACGAGGTGCCGTTCTCGGTGATCGTCAGCATCATCCTGCTGGCCCTGTTCGCGCTCTCGCTGCCGTTCTCGCTCCGCCGCGACCCGAGCTCGACCGAGGTCGTGGAGACGGAGCCACCGCGCTGGCCGGTCTGGTTGGCCGTGGCGATGCTGGCCGGCGCGAGCCTGCTGGCGGCCTTCGTCTCGGACTGGTTCGTGCACTCCCTCGAGCCCGCGATGAACACGCTGAACATCTCGCCGGTCTTCGCCGGTCTGGTCATCGTCGCGATCGCGGGCAACGCGGTCGAGAACGTCGTCGGCGTCCAGCTCGCCGCTCGCGGCCAGTCGGAGTACGCATTCGCCGTCATCCTCAACAGCCCGATCCAGATCGCCCTGGTGCTCGCCCCGGCCCTGGTCCTGATCAGCCAGGTCTTCGGCCTGGCCTCGCTGACCCTGGTCTTCGGCCCGATGCTGGTGGTCTCGCTGATGCTCTCGGTGCTGCTCGCCGCGGCGATCGCCCAGGACGGCGAGTCGACCTGGCTCGAGGGCGCCACGCTGATCGCGCTCTACGGGATCGTTGCGACCAGCTTCTGGTGGGGCTGAGCGGCCCCGTGGGCTAGAGCAACGCCTCGATCTGGGGGCCCTGGCGCTGCAGCGCGCGCAGGTGCGGCGCCACCGCCGGATGGTTGAACTTGCCGGCCAGCGCGCCCTCCCCCGGCGCGACGCGTGAGAGCGCCCACTCGGCCCGGCTGAGCACCGTGTAGACGCACATCACGGTCGCCGCGACCCGCACCGCGTCCGCGTCGACCACCGCTCCCACGGCAGCGACGCCGCCGAGGAACGTCTCCAGGAGCACCTCGAAGTCCTCCCGCGCCGAGAGCGCGTAGTAGCCCAGGTCCGTCCCGATCGGCCCCACCCCGAAGCCCTGCCAGTCCACCGCCACGACGTCCTCGCCGCGGGTCGCCACGAAGTTGGCCGGTACGGCGTCGCCGTGCAGCCGGCCCTCCGGTGCGGCGGCACGTCGGCCCAGCCAGGTACCGCGCTGCTCCCACAGGTGGCTGGAGACATCGGCGAGCGTCGTACGCCCCAGCGTCGGCCAGCCGCCGCGCGACTCGGCCAGCGCCAGCCGGTCGGTCAGCGTACGCCGGGCCGCCCAGGCCGGTGCTCCCGAGGACGACCCCGCGAACCGGCCCAGCGAGCGCGCGACCAGCAACGAGGTCGGAGGGCCGGCGTCGAGCGCTGCGACCACCTCCTCGGCGACCACCGTCGCGCCGTCGGCGTCCTCCTCGGCACGCAGGTAGCGCGGCGGGACCAGGCCCGGGCCGTCGACCCACGAGGTGTCCAGGGCGACGTCGAGCTCGCGGCGCCAGTAGCCTGCGTGCGTGCGGTCCTCCAGCAGGGCCGGGTCGCCGGGACCGGGACGGCCGAGCCGTTTCACCACCACGCGGCGACCTTCGTCCTCACCGCGCCAGACGCCCACCGTCGCGGGGCCGCCGGCCGCAGGCATCCGTGTCCAGGACGGATCGGGTTGCCAGGTCACGACGGCCATGGTGGCAGATCAGGTGTTGAGGACCGTGATCCGCAACGCACCCGCGTCCAGCACTGCTTCCTCGAGCACGGAGCGACGAGGATCGGGGACGTCGAGGAAGTCACCGACGACCCGCGCTGCCAGGGGACGCAGGCGAGGATCGGTGAGCGTCGCGGCGACCGCAGCGGAGTCACCGCCCACGACGAGCGCGCCGACGTCGGGGATCAGCGCGGCGGCGTGCATCGCGGCGGCCTCGTAGGCCACCCGCGCCTGGTTCTCACGACGACGGGCGAACCGCTGCTGGCTCTGCCCGCCGGCCTTGGTGCGCCCCTGCACGTGCCGCTGACCGACCTTCGAGGCGACCACCTCGGAGCCGGCCAGGCGCGCCACGGCGAATCCGCCCTTGCGCACCAGCAGGACACCCCAGTCCCGCGGCGGCTCCGCCGCCGCGACGAACGGAGCGACGTCCGCCGGTCCGTCGTACTCGCGCGACCAGGGAAGCGCCGCTGAGAACGAGGATCCGTCCTCGGCGGAACCGAGGAGGCGCCCCTCGGAGACGGCGAGCGTGAAGGCGCCGTGCCGCGCGCCGAAGTTCTCCAGCCACCGGGGCAGGCGCTCTCCCGGCACCAGGACGCCCGCCATCAGGTCCGACCGGTCTCAGACGTTGAAGCCGAGTGCCCGGAGCTGCTCGCGACCGTCGTCGGTGATCTTGTCCGGGCCCCAGGGCGGCATCCAGACCCAGTTGATCGTGACGTCGGCGGCCAGGCCCTCGAGCGCCGAGTTGGTCTGGTCCTGGATCACGTCGGTCAGCGGGCAGGCCGCCGAGGTCAGCGTCATGTCCAGGGTCACGTTCGACTCGGCGTCGAGGTTGACGCCGTAGACCAGGCCGAGGTCGACGACGTTGATCCCCAGCTCGGGGTCCACGACGTCCTTCATGGCCTCGAGGATGTCGTCCTCGCTCGCGGTCGTCGTGCCACCGCCGAGATCGACGTCGGGCAGGTCGTCGTAGCTGGGGCTGTCTGCGTCGGTCATGACACTCCTCGTGCTTGCAGTGCGGCGTCCTTGAACGCCATCCAGGACAGCAGGGCGCACTTCACGCGGGCCGGGAACCTCGCCACGCCGGCGAAGGCGATCCCGTCCTCGAGCACGTCCTCGTCGGGCTCCACCTGGCCCTTGCCCTGCATCAGCTCGAGGAACACCTCGTGCTTGGTCAGGGCCTCGCCGAGCGGCTTCCCGATCACCAGGTCGGTCATCACCGACGCTGCCGCCTGGCTGATCGAGCAGCCCTCGGCGTCGTACGACACGTCCGCGACGACCGGGTCGTCGCCGGCGCCGGACAGGTGCACCCGCATGGTGACCTCGTCCCCGCAGGTCGGGTTCACGTGATGCACCTCGGCCTCGTAGGGGTCACGCAGGCCTGCGTGGTGCGGGTTCTTGTAGTGGTCCAGGATGATCTCCTGGTACAGCGCGTCGACGTCCACGTTCCTCAGCTCACCCCTGGCCCACACGGAAGTACTTCTTGGTGTACTCCAACCCGTCCAGCAGGGCGTCTATTTCGTCCGGCGTCGTGTAGAGGTACGACGACATCCGCGACGAGCTCTGCACACCGAACCGCCTGTGCGCGGGCTTGGCGCAGTGGTGGCCGGCGCGGATCGCGACCCCGCCCATGTCGAGGATCTGCGCCACGTCGTGCGGGTGGATCCCGTCGAGGTT
>JBJMIO010000180.1:0-15505 GCA_045806765.1 Marmoricola sp. | reverse complement strand
GTCGAGAAGTTCCTCGACAAGCCCCGCCACGTCGAGACCCAGTGCCTGGCTGACTCGCACGGCAACGTCGTGGTGGTCTCCACCCGCGACTGCTCGCTGCAGCGCCGCCACCAGAAGCTGGTCGAGGAGGCCCCCGCGCCGTTCCTCACCGAGGACCAGGTCGAGCGCCTCTACACCTCCTCCAAGGCGATCCTGAAGGAGGCCGGGTACGTCGGCGCCGGAACCTGCGAGTTCCTGGTCGCCGCCGACGGCACCATCTCCTTCCTCGAGGTCAACACCCGTCTCCAGGTCGAGCACTGCGTCTCCGAGGAGGTCACCGGGATCGACCTGGTCCGGGAGATGTTCCGGATCGCGGCCGGCGAGGAGCTCGGCTACGACGACCCGCCGATCATCGGTCACTCGATCGAGTTCCGGATCAACGCCGAGGACGGCGGCAACAACTTCATGCCGGCCCCCGGCACGCTGACGGCGTGGAACCCGCCGTCCGGCCCGGGCGTGCGCCTCGACGGAGGCTACGAGAAGGGCGAGACCGTCCCCGGTGCGTTCGACTCCCTGGTCGCCAAGCTGGTCATCACCGGCAAGGACCGCACCCAGGCGATCGAGCGCTCCCGCCGGGCGCTCTCGGAGTTCGTCGTCGACGGCATGCCGACCGCGATCACCTTCCACGAGGTCGTCACCCGCGACCCGGCCTGGGTCGGCGCGTCCAACCCGTCGGGCGAGGGCGAGTTCAGCGTCTACACGACCTGGATCGAGACCGACTTCGACAACCAGATCACCCCGTACGCCGGTGAGGCCGGTGAGGCCGAGGAGGCCGGCGAGCGCCAGAAGGTGACCGTCGAGGTCGGCGGACGCCGCCTCGAGGTCGTGCTCCCGGCTGGTCTCGGTGGCATCGGGTCGGCGCCCGCAGCGGGCGGCGCGAAGAAGCCGAAGCGCGCCGCGGGCAAGAAGGCCGGCGCGGCAGCCTCCGGTGACTCGGTCACCAGCCCGATGCAGGGCACCATCGTCAAGGTCGCCGTCGCCGACGGCGCGACCGTGGCCGAGGGCGATGTCGTCGTGGTCCTCGAGGCCATGAAGATGGAGCAGCCGCTGAAGGCGCACAAGGCCGGCACCATCACGGGCCTGAAGGCCGAGGTCGGCGTTACCGTCGGCAACGGCGAGGTCCTCTGCGAGATCAAGGACTGAGTCCCTCGAGCCACCCCCCTACCCGGTGAGGCCGAGCGCCAGCATCCCGGCCACCAGGTCGATCAGGTGGTCCTCGTCGAGGTCGGCGGGACGTTCGAGTGCGATCCGCAGGCAGCTGTTCAGCGTGACCCCCATGGCCAGGTAGATCCGCGCGTCCATCTCCGCCCTGGGCAGGTCCGGCAGCTGCTGGGCGGCGTAGATCCGGGTGAACTGCGCCAGGCCACGCTCGATCTCGGGCAGCACGTTCGACTGGGTCCCCATCGGGACCTCGCTGACCAGTGCGCGGATCACGGCCTGGTTGCGCTTCAGCGACTCCACCAGGGTCGCCACCACCGAGCGCACGCCGACCAGCGGGGAGGACCGCGCGGCCTCGGTGATCGCCTCGGTCAGGTCGGCCAGGATCGTCTCGGTCGCCCGGGCGCGCAGCTCGGTGAAGATCTCGTCCTTGTCCGCGAAGTAGCGGTAGAGCGAGCCGACGCTGACCTCCGCCTCCTCCGCGATCCGGTTCGTGCTCATCTGGGCGTAGCCCGAGGTCGTCAGAACGCGAGTCGCCGCGTCGAGCAGCTGCTCGACCATCGCCCGCGACCGTGCCTGGACCGGAGCTTTCCTGCGTCGCGCGGAGGTCACGACACGCTCGCAGAACGCGAGTAGAACCTGAGCATTTGCTCACTTTATCGTGGAGACATGACGACGCGCACGATCCCGGCCCGCTACCGCCAGGGCGGAGCCTGGTCCGAGCGGTTCGCCGCTCCGATGTTCCGCCTCGCCGGTCCCGGCGCCCGGATGACCGGTGAGGAGCTCGACGACCTGGTCGCCGGCCTCTCCCGGCGCGACGAGGTCGCCGACGCGCTGGTCCGCGCGGTCCGTGAGGAGCACGCGGTGACGATGCCGCAGGTCCGGGCGGCGATGGCCGGGGAAGCTCCGGCGCATCCGGCTCTGCACGCGTTCATGCACGCCGTCGAGACCCGACCCGGCTGGGTGGACGACGCGCTGCTCGCCCGGGGCGCGGCTGCTGCGCGCAGGATCGGCAAGGACGGCTTCGACATCCTCGCGTTCGGCTCGCTGCTCGGCGGCTACCGCTCCGGTGGCGCGCTGCAGCCGCTGGTCCGCACCGGCCGATTCGAGGACACCCTCAACCGCGTCGGTGAGACCGGCCAGTGGTGGCTCGCCTGCACCGCTCCCGGCGGGCTGGCGCGCGGCGGCGAGGGGTGGCGGCTGAGCGTGCACGTGCGGGTGATGCACGCCTTCGTCAACTACCAGCTCGAGCGCGACCCGACCTGGGACTGGGACTTCCGCGGCACCCCGATCAACGACTACGACCGCGCCGGCACCATCGGCTCGTTCAGCACCAGCTACCTGCTTCAGGCCCGCGCGCTGGGCATCCGGATCCCCCGCGACGACGCGGAGGCGATCATGCACCTGTGGTCCTACGTCGGCTGGCTGATGGGCGTGCCCGAGCGGTGGCTGCCGCGCACCGAGCGGACCGGTCGCCGGGTGCTGGCCAACGTCATCGCAGGGTTCTCCGCACCCGAGCCGTCCTCGGCGCAGCTCGGCGCCGGACTGGTGAACATGCACGACAGCGCCCCGGGAATCAGCCGGTGGCGGCGCCGCTACGAGCGCGAGCGTGCGCTGAGCATGGCGACGTACCTCAACCTCGGATTCGGCATGCGCGACGTCGGCCAGCCGGCCCGCCCGCCGTGGTACCCGGCGTACCGGATCGTGAGCAACGTGCTCTGGACCCAGGTCGTCGGCCGCCTGCCCGGCGGCACCGCCGTGCTGGACCGCCGTGCCGAGAGGGCGCTGGAGCGGATGGAGCGCCTGCAGTACGCCGGCTCCCGGCCCCCGATCGCCGAGGTCCCGGCGTGAACGGCTACTTCCGCGAGACCTCGATGGCGGTCCGGGCCCTGCGGCAGCGGGCCGTGGGCCTGACCTACGGGCAGCGCGCGCTGGTGATCGGTGCGACCCACCCGCTGCTGTTCATCGGGACCGCGAAGCACACCGCGCACCGCGAGAGCCCGTGGACCCGGCTGGCCCTGACGGCGCGGCTCTTCGAGACCGTCTTCCTCGGCACCCGGGAGGAGGCCGACCGGGCTCTCGCGTTCACCGCGCACCGGCACGCGACCGTGGCGGGCACCACCACGGTCGACGGCGGCCGGTACGTCCCGGTCGGGACGCCGTACGACGCCCACGACGGCGAGCAGATGTGGATGACCGCGGCGTTCACCCTCGACTCCGTCGAGGTGATGCACGACCTGACGGTGCGACGCCTGACCACCGGGGAGCGCGAGTCGCTGCTCGCCGACTTCATCGACTGGGCCTGCCTGTTCGGCATGCCGCGCGCCGCCGCCCCGACCTCCTACGCGGCTTTCCGCGAGCGGATGGAGACCCGCCTGGTCAACGGCGAGGCCTACCTGACGCCGGAGGCCCTGCTGACCGGCGGCTACCTGGCCGGCACGGGCGGCTACCCGCTGCCCGGACCGGCGGCGGTCGGCTCCCCCGCGCTGGCCCTGGTGGTCGTCGGCAGCCTGCCGGTCCCCGTGCGCGAGCTCTACGGCTTCACCTGGTCCCCCGCGCACGAGGCCGCCTTCCGGGCGGCCGTGGGCGGGAGCCGGCTGGCGCACGCGGTGCCGCTGCTGGCGAGCACCCCGCTGCTGCGCGGCAGGAGTCGGGAGTCCTACCGGGCGATCAGCGCGACCGAGCGCCGCAACCTGCGTCGCGGCCGGGTCAGCATGCCGGGCGTCAGCGACGTGCCGGCGCCCTACTGAGCCGCTACGGCAGGCCGGGGTGCTGCTTGGCCAGGATCGGGAGCAGCAGCCGCTTCGGGGCGAGCTTGGAGAACGCGGCGCCCACCTTGTTGCCGATGCCCGGGATGACCACCAGCTTGCCCGAGGCGAGCCCGTCGAGCGCCTCGCGCGCGACCCGGTCCGCGGGGATCCACATGAATGCCGGGAGTGTCTCGTCGGCCTGCTCCTTGGTGAAGCCGGCAGCTTCGCCGAAGCCGGTGTCGACCGGCCCGGGGCACAGCACGCTCACCGAGACGCCGGTGCCCTTCAGCTCTGCGGAGAGGCTCTGGGTGTAGGAGAGCACGAAGACCTTGCCGGCGCCGTAACCGGCCTGGCCGGGCAGCGGCTGGAAGGCAGCGGTGGAGGCGACGTTGAGGACCCCGCCCGTGCCGCGGGAGACCATGCCCGGCAGGAAGCGGCTGCACAGGTCGACGACGGCGACCACGTCGACCTCGACCATCCGCACCTCGGCCTCGGGGTCGCTGCGGTGCACCGGCCCGAGGGTGGAGAGGCCGGCGTTGTTGACCAGCACGTCGGGCACCAGCCCGAGGGCCGCGATCCGGTCCAGGAGGCCGGCGCGGGCGTCGCGGTCGGCGAGGTCGGCAGCCAGCACGTGCGCCCGGTCCCCGATCTCGGCGGCGAGGGCGGCCAGCTTGGACTCGGTGCGCGCCACGAGCACGACCTCGTGGCCGCGACCGGCCAGGTCGCGGGCGAACTCGGCGCCGATCCCGGAGGAGGCGCCGGTGACCACGGCGCAGCGGCCGGCGGCAGGGGTGGGCAGGCTCATGGGAGAACCGTAGGGGATCCTCAGGCGGGAGGGCTGTTCGTGAAGTCGAACAAGGTCGACCGCGCCCCCACCAGGGAGCGGAACGTCGAACCGGCGACCGTCACGGTGCCCGGGGACGACCCGTCGATCTCCACCTGGATCACCCGGCCGTCGGTGCCCTTCGAGAGCACCCGGATGGCCGTGAACGTGCCCAGCGCCGGGTAGGCCTTCTCGATCTTCGCGATCGTGTTCGGCCCGATCGAGAGCGTCCGGTTCCGGTAGGCGGTGTCGAACGGATCCGGCTTGGAGACCAGGTACGGCTTCCCGCCGGCTGCGGTGTAGCCGCCGTTGCTCGAGGAGAACTGGGTGAAGGCCGGCTTGCCGGCGTAGAGCACGACCCGTCCGGCGGTCGCGGCCACCGCGGCGTTCGTGCTCGCGACCTCCGCGGCGTACCCCTGGTAGACCTGGCAGGCGGTGGTGTCGCAGATCTGGTAGCTGCGAGTGAGGTTCTCGGCGCGCTCGAAGGCGGCGTACGTGCGCGCGGCGACGGCCTGAGCCTGCAGCGCCACCGGCTTCCACGTCGTGTAGGCCTCGGCGGGGACGACACCGCGCAGGTAGTTGTCGAGGCTGAGCACGTTGACCGTGCGGCCCCCGACCAGACGCATCGCGCCGCGGTAGGGGTGGTTGGCGCCGGCGAAGTACAGGTTGAGCAGGTTGGCCGAGGACCGGAACTCCCCGCTTCCGGTCAGCAGCCTGCCGCCGGGGCGGTAGTAGTGCCAGACGCCCTTCTTCAGGTACGCCACCCGGGTCCGGCCGGAGACGAACGTCAGCCGCCAGGCGGTCGCGCCGACCGAGGTCGGGAGCGTGTGGGCCTTCCCGTTGCCGAGGTCGTAGAGCTTGAGGCCCTTGGCGGGACGCACGATCGTGTTGTGGTCGCCGTCCTCGGTGATCCAGACCCGGACGAGCCCCGCCGAGCTGCCCCGGGTCGTGCCGGGGTAGTAGAAGCCGAGGACCTGGTCGAGGGTCTGACCCGCCTCGGCCCGGTACTCCGCTCCCCACTGCGACATCCCGATCCCGTGCCCGAATCCTTGGGAGACCAGCGTCAGCGTCGGGCTCTTCGGCACCCACGCCTCCGGGACCGCGCGTGCCTGGGCCGGGGACGCGAGCAGGCCGAACCCTCCGAGGAGTGCGAGAACCAGTGCGATCCGAGTGCGCATGTGTGATCCCTGGGGCTGTTGAGGTCGGTCGGGCCTCGTCATCATAGGCAGACGACCCACCTCGAGAACTGGTGAAGAACGTCGCGCGGATAACTACAGGAGCGTGATTAGCGCGGGTGGTGCAGGCGCCGCGCGGCCTCGGCGACCGACCCGCTGTTGGACGGGTAGACCGTGAAGGCGTTGGCGACCTGGTCGGCCGTCAGCGACTCCGCGACCGCCAGCGAGATCGGGTGGATCAGCTCGCTGGCACGTGGTCCGACCACCACACCGCCCACGACGATGCCGGTGCCGGGTCGGCAGAAGAGCTTCACGAAACCGTCCCGGACGCCCTGCATCTTCGCGCGGGGGTTGCCGGCCAGCGGGAGCATCACCGCCTCGGCGACCATCTCGCCTGAGTCGACCGATTCCTGCGACCAGCCGACGGTCGCGATCTCCGGAGCGGTGAAGACGTTCGAGGCGACCTTCTTCAGGTCCAGCGGGGAGACCGCGTCGCCGAGGAAGTGCCACATCGCGATCCGGCCCTGCATCGCCGCCACCGAGGCGAGCATCAGCACGCCGGTGCAGTCGCCGGCGGCGTACACCCCGCGCGCCGAGGTGCGCGAGACCCGGTCGACGGCGATGAACCCGGCCTCGTCGAGAGTGACGCCGGCCGACTCCAGGCCGATCCCGGCGGTGTTGGGGACCGAGCCGAGCGCGAGCAGGCAGTGCGAGCCGGTGACCGAGCGGCCGTCGGTCAGCGTGACGGTGACGACGTCGCCGTCGCGGGTGACCGACTCCATCCGGGACTTGTTCAGCACGGTCATGCCGCGCCGGGTGAGCACCTGCTCGAGCACCTCGGCCGCATCCGCGTCCTCGCCCGGCAGGACGCGGTCGCGCGAGGAGACCAGCACGACCTCGATGCCCAGGGCCATGTAGGCGCTGGCGAACTCGGCGCCGGTCACGCCCGAGCCGACCACGATCAGCTTCTCCGGGGTCTCGGTCAGGTCGTAGACCTGCTCCCAGGTCAGGATCCGCTCACCGTCCGGCACGGCGCTCGGCAGCGTGCGCGGCGCGGCGCCGGTGGCGACCAGGACGGCGTCGGCCTCGATCGTCTCGCTGCCACCCTCAGCCAGCGCGACGACCACGCGCTCGGGGCCGTCGAGGTGGCCGCGACCGCGGACCAGCCGGACCCCGTCGCGCTCCAGGCGTCGTCCGATGTCGCCGGACTGCTCGGCGGCCAGGCGCAGCACCCGGGCGTTGACCCGCGCCAGGTCGACGACCACGCGGGCGGCCTCGGCGTCGGGATCGGCCAGCCCGATGCCGAGCTCGGGCGCCGTACCGAAGTCGGTCATCAGCTCGGCGGTGGCGATCAGGGTCTTGCTCGGCACGCAGTCGGTCAGGACCGCGGACCCCCCGATCCCGTCGGAGTCGACCACGACCACCTCGGCGCCGAGCTGCGCGGCCACCAGCGCAGATTCGTAGCCGCCGGGTCCGCCTCCGATGATCACCACTCGAGTCACCGGGTCATTGTGTCGCATCGCGGCCCGGGCCACCCGAGGCCCTACGCTGGTCCGGTGACGCTGTACGCCGCCTACGGGACGAACCTGGACCCGGTCCGGATGAGCGAGCGCTGCCCGCACTCCCCCCTGCACGCGACCGGCTGGCTCGAGGGCTGGCGGCTCACCTTCGGCGGCGAGGACCACGGCTGGGACGGCGCGCTCGGGACGATCGTCCAGGACCCCTTCGAGCAGGTCTTCGTGGCGATCTACGACGTCACCGACGAGGACGTCGCGGCACTGGACGGCTGGGAGTCGGCCGACACCGGCCTGTTCCGCAAGGTCAAGGTCCGGGTCTCGACGATGACCGGTGAGGTCGTGGCCTGGGCCTACGTGCTCGACGCCTTCGAGGGCGGCCTGCCCTCCGCGACCTACCTCGGCACCCTGGCCGACGCGGCCGAGGCCGCCGACGCCCCCGACGACTACGTGGCCGCGCTGCGCCGCCGTCCGTGCCGCAGCACCTTCGGCGGCTAGGTCTCAGGTTTCACCGGTTGACCGGTGAAACGACCGTTCCGCATAGAGTCGTCCGGTGAGTACCGCGAACGAAGCCGCCGCCGAGGCGGCACGCGTCCTGGCCGAGAAGACCGGCGTCGAGCGCCACGACATCGCCCTGGTGATGGGATCGGGCTGGCTGCCGGCGGTCGACGCGCTCGGCGAGGCCGTTGCCGAGATCGACATCGCCGACCTGCCCGGGTTCGCGGCGCCCGCGGTGGCGGGGCACGGCGGCAAGATCCGCTCGGTGCGTGCCGGTGACAAGCAGCTGCTGGTCTTCCTGGGGCGGACCCACTTCTACGAGGGCCTCGGGGTGCGCGCCGTGGTCCACGGCGTGCGCACCGCCGCCGCGGCGGGCTGCTCGACCATCGTGCTCACCAACGGCTGCGGCGGCCTGAAGGAGACCTGGTCCCCCGGCACGCCGGTGCTGATCAGCGACCACGTCAACTTGACGGCGACCTCGCCGATCGAGGGCGCGAACTTCGTCGACCTCACCGACCTCTACAGCCCGCGGCTGCGCGCGCTGTGCCAGGAGGTCGAGCCGGGGCTGGACGAGGGCGTCTACGTCCAGTTCCCCGGCCCGCACTACGAGACCCCCGCTGAGATCGCGATGGTCCGCGCGATCGGCGGGCACCTGGTCGGGATGAGCACCACGCTGGAGGCGATCGCGGCCCGCGAGGCCGGGATGGAGGTGCTCGGCATCTCGCTGGTCACCAACCTGGCCGCCGGCATGACCGGCGAGCCGCTGAACCACGAAGAGGTGCTCGAGGCCGGCAAGGCCGCGGCCACCCGGATGGGCGAGCTCCTCGGAGCGATCGTCCCGCGGATCTAGCCGGCCGCCCCTAGGCGGTCTTGCGCAGCACGGCCTCGCCCACCAGGTCGCGGAAGTACTCCTCCTCGGCGTGCAGCTGCTCGAACGAAGCGCGGTCCAGGTGCAGCACGGTCGCGGGCGCGTCGGTGGTCACGACCGTCGCCGAGCGGAGCCGGTGGTGCACGATCCCGAGCTCGCCGAGGATCTCGCCGGGCCGGCAGCGGCCGAGGTCCGCACCCCCGCGGCGCACCCCCACCTGACCCTCGAGCAGCACGTAGGCCTTCTCCGGCGCGGTCCGCTCGCCGAGCATCGCCCAGCGCGGACGCACCGTGACGACGTACCCGAGCCGGACCATGCGCTCGAGCAGCGCTGCAGGAGCATCGCGCAGCGAGGGGACGGCTCCGAGCCGACGCACCTCGGCGCGGACGTCGCCGCGCGGGGCCGGGTCACCACTGGTCATGAACACGTTCGGCATCGGAGCTCCTCATCGTTCGGGTACTACGAGCCAAGAGGGCGTGGCCGCGTGGCTGATACATGCCGGTTGACTTCGAGTGCACTCCAAGGGTGAAGATGGCCCGGTGACCACCCTGACCATCGCCCAGGCCGCCGAGCAGACCGGCCTGACGGCGCACACCCTGCGCTACTACGAGCGCGACGGGCTGATGCTCGCCTCGCCCGAGCGGTCGGTCTCGGGCCACCGCCGCTACTCCGAGCGCGACCTGACCTGGATCCAGCTGATCACCCGTCTTCGCTCCACGGGCATGCCGATCCGCGACGTCCGCAGGTACGCCGCCCTGGTGCGCGCGGGCGAGGGGAACGAGGCCGAGCGGCTCGCCCTGCTCAAGGCCCACCGGGAGCGGGTCGAGGCCCAGCTGGCCGAGGTGAACGGTCACCTGCGCGCGATCGACCACAAGATCGGCATCTACGAGGGCAAGGTCGGAAGCTCTGTGTGAACGGGCTTGACTTGGAGTGCACTCGAAGGAGTTGGCTGGTCCCATGACTCAACTGACAACGCGCACCCTCGGGCGCACCGCTCCGCTGACCGTCTCCACCCTGGGCCTCGGCTGCATGGGGATGTCGGAGTTCTACGGCAACGCCGACGAGGCTGACGGCATCGCCACGATCCACCGAGCTCTCGACCTCGGCGTCACCTTCCTCGACACCGCCGACATGTACGGCCCGTTCACCAACGAGAAGCTGGTGGGCAAGGCGATCGCCGGCCGCAGGGAGGAGGTCCAGCTCGCGACCAAGTTCGGCAACGAACGCCTCCCCGACGGCACCCGGGTCGGCATCAACGGCAGCCCCGAGTACGTCCGCGCCGCCTGCGACGCCTCGCTCGAGCGCCTCGGCGTGGACCACATCGACCTCTACTACCAGCAC
Organism: Marmoricola sp.; assembly: GCA_045806765.1. Lineage (GTDB taxonomy): Bacteria > Actinomycetota > Actinomycetes > Propionibacteriales > Nocardioidaceae > Marmoricola. Next base: position 5,339 of record JBJMIO010000180.1, on the reverse strand, counting down.
CGCGTGGACCAGTCCGTCCCGATCGAGGAGACCGTCGGCGCGATGGCCGAGCTGGTCACCGCCGGCAAGGTCCGCTTCCTGGGACTCTCCGAAGCCTCGGCGACCAACATCCGCAAGGCGAACGCCGTGCACCAGATCACGGCCCTGCAGAGCGAGTACTCCCTGTTCACCCGCGACCTGGAGGACGAGATCCTTCCGGTGATCCGTGAGCTCGGCATCGGCCTGGTCCCCTACTCCCCGCTGGGCCGCGGGATGCTGACCGGCAAGCAGGAGTGGACGACGCTGGAGCAGGGTGACGGCCGCGCGAGCGCCTACTTCCCGCGCTTCCAGGGCGAGGCGCTCGAGGCCAACCTCAAGCTGGTCGACGCCATCGGCAAGGTCGCCGCCGACAAGGGCTGCACCCCTGGCCAGCTCGCCCTCGCCTGGGTGCTCACCCAAGGCGACGACGTCGTCCCGATCCCCGGCACCAAGCGGGTCAAGTACCTGGAGGAGAACGTGGCCGCCGCTGCCGTCACCCTCACCGCCGAGGACCTCGCCCACCTGGACCAGGTCGTCCCCCGCGACGCCGTCCAGGGCGACCGCTACGGCGACATGACCCACATCGACCGCTAGTCACGACCGAGCGCGGACCTCGACGTACTGGCGGGTAACATAGTTCCCATGACCCGCCAGTACGTCGACCACCAGATCACCGACGGCATCGCGCACGTCCGGCTGACCCGCCCGGACAAGCTCAACGCCCTCACGCTGAGGACGCTCGACGAGCTGATCGCGACGGCCCAGGAGCTGCGCAAGGACCGCACCCTGCGCGCGGTGGTCATCAGCGGCCAGGGTGACTCGTTCTGCGCCGGCCTCGACTTCGCCTCGGCGATGAAGAGCCCGGCCGGCATCGTGAAGGCCTTCGTCCCGCTGCCGTGGCGCGGCACCAACGCCTTCCAGGAAGCCTGCTGGGCCTGGCGCCGCCTGCCGGTGCCGGTGATCGCCGCGGTCGACGGGCACTGCTACGGCGGCGGCCTCCAGCTCGCGCTGGCCGCAGACTTCCGGATCGCCACCCCCGACTCGGAGTGGTCGGTGCTCGAGGCCCGCTGGGGCCTGATCCCCGACATGACCGGCGTCCGGTCGCTGGCCGAGCTGGTCGGGATCGACACGGCGAAGAAGCTGACGATGACCGCCGAGATGCTCAGCGGCAAGGAGGCCGCCGACCTCGGCCTGGTCACCGAGCTCGCCGCCGACCCGGTCGTGGCCGCGCTCGACCTCGCGCACCGGATCGCGCAGCGCTCCCCGGACCAGGTGGCGGCTGCCAAGCGGCTCTTCAACACCACCTGGACCTCGGGCCCGCGGGCGACCTTCGCCCGCGAGCGCGCCGAGCAGCTCCTGCTCCTGGCGCTCGCGAACACCGCCGCCGCACGCACGGCGGCGCTGAAGAAGGTGGCACCGGCCTTCGGGGCGCGCACCATGCGCTGATAGAAAGAACGCATGGCAACCATTGCGTTCGGTGACTCCACCGCAAACACCGTCGGCGACCTTCCGGCCCAGGGCTCCAAGGCCCCGTCGTTCACCCTGGTCGGCGCCGACCTCGCGGAGCTCAGCTCCGCCGACCTGACCGGCAAGACCGTGATCAGCATCTTCCCGAGCATCGGCACGGGCGTGTGCCAGGCGAGCGTCCGGAAGTTCAACGAGCTGGCCGCCGGGCTGGAGGGCACCCAGGTCCTCAACGTCTCGATGGACCTTCCGTTCGCGCTCTCCGGGTTCTGCGGCGCCGAGGGCATCGAGAACGTCGGTGTCGCCTCGGCGTTCCGCTCCAGCTTCGGCGCGGACTACGGCGTGACGCTGACCGACTCGAAGTTCCAGGGCCTCTTCGCGCGCGCCGTCGTGGTCGTCGATGAGGATGGCACGGTCCTGCACAGCGAGCTGGTCCCGCAGATCGGCCAGGAGCCGGACTACGACGCGGCTATCGCTGCGCTGGGCTGAGCAACCCGAACTTCGCGGCCAGCCCCTCCTCGGCGCCCTGCATCATCCGCTGGTGGTTCCAGCGCAGCAGCGGCTTGAGGAGGTAGGAGGCCAGCACGAACGACCGTGCCACGGCGTGCACCCGCTGCTCGAAGTCGAGCCGGGTGCCGTCGCGGCCGCCCTCGTGCACCTCGCTCAGGCGCCACTGCGCGGTGCCCGCGATCTGCCCGTCGATGGCCACGCGGAGCAGGTCCGGCGTACGGCTCTCGGCGTGCAGGTGCAGCTCGAGGTCGTAGGGCAGCACCGAGCGGCACACCACCAGGGCGTCGTCGGGACCGAGGCTCGCGACCGCGCGCACCTGCGGCCACCAGGTGCCGAAGAACTCCAGGTCGACCAGCGTCGCGTGCACCTCGGCCGGCGGTGCGGCCAGCACCATCGTGTGCTCGAAGGTGTAGTCGGCGGCGCTCATGAGCGCCAGCCTAAGGTGAGTCCATGACCGACGACCTTCTCGACCGGGCCCGCGCCTGGGCCGCCGAGGACCCCGACCCCGCCACCCGCGCCGAGCTCGAGGCCCTGATCGCCGAGGGTGACAGCGAGGACCTGCGCGACCGGTTCGCCGGCACCCTGGAGTTCGGTACGGCGGGCCTGCGCGGCGCGCTCGGTGCCGGGCCGAACCGGATGAACCGGGTGGTGGTGCTCCGTGCCGCCGCCGGACTGGCTCGCTACCTCCTCGACGAGGGCGCGCAACCGGGGGACGCGGTCGTGATCGGGTACGACGCCCGGCACAACTCCGACGTCTTCGCCGCCGACACGGCCGCGGTCATGACCGGCGCCGGCCTGCGTGCGCTGCTGCTCCCCCGGCCGCTGCCGACCCCGTTGCTCGCCTTCGCCATCCGTGACCTCGGGTGCGTGGCCGGCGTGATGGTCACCGCGAGCCACAACCCGCCGCAGGACAACGGGTACAAGGTCTACCTCGGCGACGGCAGCCAGATCGTGCCGCCGGCCGATGCCGAGATCGCCGAGCGGATCGCGGCGGTCGGCGCCGTGGCCGACATCGCGCGGGGCGACGGCGGGGAGCTGCTGGGCGAGGACGTCGTGGAGCGCTACACCGGGACCGTCGCCGGGCTCGTCGGGCCCGGGCCGCGCGACCTCGGCATCGTCTACACCCCGCTGCACGGCGTCGGGGGCCACACGGTCGCGCACGTGCTGCGCAAGGCCGGCTTCGCGCACCCGCACGTGGTCAACCGGCAGGCCAAGCCCGACGCGGACTTCCCGACCGTGGCGTTCCCCAACCCCGAGGAACCCGGTGCGATGGACCTCGCCATGGAGCTCGCGGCCGAGAAGGACGCCGACATCGTGGTGGCCAACGACCCGGACGCCGACCGGTGCGCGGTGGCCGTGCCGGGGCCGCACGGCTGGCAGATGCTGCGCGGCGACGAGGTCGGGGCGCTCCTGGCCCAGCACCTGCTGTCCCGCGGCAAGAAGGGCGTCTACGCCCAGTCCATCGTCTCCTCCAGCCTGCTCGGGGCGATGGCGACGGCGGCCGGGCAGGAGCACGTCGAGACGCTGACCGGCTTCAAGTGGATCGGCCGGATCCCCGGCCTGGCATTCGGCTACGAGGAGGCCCTGGGCTACTGCGTGGATCCCGACCACGTGAAGGACAAGGACGGCGTCTCCGCGCTGCTGCTGGTCTGCGAGATCGCCGCCGAGGCCAAGGCGGCCGGTCGCACCGTGCGCGACCTGCTCGACGACATCGCGCGCGAGCACGGCCTGCACGCCACCGACCAGCTCAGCGTGCGCTTCTCCGACCTCGCCCAGATACCGGCCACGATGGCGCGCCTGCGCGAGAACCCGCCGGCTGCCCTCGGCGGGCTGGCCGTCGAGCGCGTCGACGACCTCTCGCTCGGGTCGGACGCGCTGCCGCCGACCGACGGTCTGCGCTACGTGCTCGCCGATCGGGCTCGGGTGATCGTGCGGCCCTCGGGCACCGAGCCCAAGGTGAAGTGCTACCTGGAGGTCGTCGTCCCGGTCGAGGCCGGCGAGGTCGACGGGGTCGACGCGGCCCGGATCGCCGCGGTCGGACGGCTCGACGCGATCCGCGGTGACCTGCAGCAGGCCGCCGGTCTCTGAGGCGCGGGCGCTCTCAGAGGAAGAGCGCCACCACGAAGCCGACGGTCAGCGCGACGATGACGCCGATCGGCACCACCGACCACACCCGCTGGACCTGGCCCGCCTCCTCGTGCTTGGAGCGGGCGTCGTCCGCGGCGGCGAGGATCTGGCCGATCATCAGGTCGGCGAGCGCCTCGGGGGTCGAGGCGTCGATCTTGCGCGAGGACGACTCGGCCGGTTGCTCGATCCGCCCGCCGGCGTACCCGCTGAGGTCGGTGATCCGGCTGGGCTGGACGCCGCGGACCATCTTGCGGATCCGGCGGCCGACCGCGACGGCGTCGTACGTCGCTCCGCCGGCGCTCACGCGGGTGACCGCGCGCACCTCGACCGCCTCGATCGCGGCCAGCGGGACCAGCCACGTGGAGAACGGGTTGCGCAGCACCAGGCGGCCGGGCCGCAGCACGATCACCGGGCGCAGCATCATCGAGGCGATCAGGCCGGCCGCAGCCAGCAGACCGAGGATCCAGCGCAGGCTGACCACGTCCGGGTCGCTGATCGCCAGCAGCACCGCGAGCACCACGCAGAGCACCACCCCGACCCACCCGGCGAACGTGCCGGAGGTCGGGCCGTAGCGCTGCTCGGCCTTCTTCTCCACCATCGGGCCAGCCTAGGCGGTGCCGGGTCCTAGACTGGCTCGGGTGATGACCTTGAGCTCAACGGCGAGTTCACTCTCGGAGGCCACCTCCTCCGACGCTGCGCTGCGCCGCTTCCTGCACGGCCTGCCCGGCGTCGACCAGGTGGGGGCCGAGCAACGAGCCGCCGGCCTCGGCACCCGGTCGATCAAGACGAGCGCGAAGGCGTTCGCGATCGACCTGGCGATCCGGATGGTCGACCTGACCACGCTGGAGGGCAACGACACCCCCGGCAAGGTGCGCGCCCTGGCCTCCAAGGCGATGCACCCCGATCCGCTCGACCCGACCTGCCCGAGCACCGCCGCGGTCTGCGTCTACCCCGACATGGTGGGGGTGGCGAAGAAGACGCTGAAGGGCTCGGGGGTCAAGGTCGCCGCCGTCGCCACCGCCTTCCCCAGCGGCCGGGCGGCGCGCGACATCAAGCTGGCCGACGTCGCTGACGCCGTCGAGGCCGGCGCCGACGAGATCGACATGGTGATCGACCGGGGCGCGTTCCTGGCCGGCCACTACCTCCAGGTCTTCGAGGAGATCGCCCAGGTCCGTCAGGCATGTGGCGACGCGCACCTGAAGGTGATCTTCGAGACCGGT
>JBJMIO010000179.1:0-27322 GCA_045806765.1 Marmoricola sp. | reverse complement strand
GGCACCGTGGATGCGGCCCGTCGCGCCACCCACGTGCAACGACTTCCCGGTGTCCTCCTCCATGTGCGCGCGCTCGATCTCGACACGGTAGGTCTCGCCGTCCACCTCGACGTCGAGGTAGCCGTCGAAGGCGATCGGCTCGTCGTACTGGGAGGTCTGGAAGTTCTTCGGCATGTCGGGGTAGAAGTAGTTCTTCCGCGCGAACCGGCACCACTCGGCGATCTCGCAGTTCAGCGCCAGGCCGATCCGGATCGCCGACTCGACCGCCTTGGCGTTGACCACCGGCATCGAGCCCGGCAGCCCCAGGCAGGTCGGGCAGGTCTGGGTGTTCGGCTCGGCGCCGAACGCGGTCGGGCAGCCGCAGAACATCTTCGTCGCCGTGCTCAGCTCGACGTGGACCTCCAGGCCCATCGCGGGGTCGAACGCGGCCAGCGCCTCGTCGTAGGGCATCAGGTCGCTCATGCGGTCTCTCCGTCCAGAGCCGGGGCCTTGTCGAGCAGCGGGCCGCCCCACTCGCCCTCCAGCAGCGTCTCCAGCGCAGCGCCGACCCGGTAGAGCCGGTCGTCGGCCAGCGCCGGTGCGAGCACCTGGAAGCCGACCGGCAGGCCGTCCTCCTCCGCGAGGCCCGAGGGCACCGAGATGCCCGGGATGCCGGCCAGGTTGGCCGGGATCGTGGCGACGTCGTTGAGGTACATCGCCAGCGGGTCGTCGAGCTTCTCGCCGATCTTGAACGCCGTCGTCGGCGCGGTCGGGCTGACCAGCACGTCGGCCTTCTCGAAAGCCGCTTCGAAGTCCTGGCTGATCAAGGTGCGGACCTTCTGGGCCTGGCCGTAGTAGGCGTCGTAGTAGCCGCTCGAGAGCGCGTAGGTGCCCAGGATGATCCGGCGCTTGACCTCGTCGCCGAAGCCGGCGTCGCGGGTCGCGCGCATCACGTCCTCGGCACTGGGGTCGCCCTCGGGTGTCACGCGCAACCCGTAGCGCATCGCGTCGAAGCGCGCCAGGTTGCTCGAGGCCTCGCTCGGCATGATCAGGTAGTAGGCCGCCAGCGCGTGCACGAAGCTCGGGCAGGAGACCTCGACGACCTCCGCGCCGGCCTTGACCAGCAGCGCCACCGCCTGGTCGAACCGCTGCTGCACCCCGGGCTGGTAGCCCTCGCCGCCGAGCTCGGAGATCACGCCGATGCGCACCCCGGACAGGTCGCCGGAGGCACCCTGGCGCGCGGCGTCGGCCAGCGCGGGGAGCGGCTGGTCGATGCTGGTGGAGTCCATCGGGTCGTGCCCGCCGATCACCTCGTGCAGCAGCGCTGCGTCGAGCACCGTGCGCGTCACCGGACCGGCCTGGTCGAGCGAGTTGGCCATCGCGACCAGGCCGTAGCGCGAGATGCCGCCGTAGGTCGGCTTGAGACCGACGGTGCCGGTGACGGCGCCCGGCTGGCGGATCGAGCCGCCGGTGTCGGTGCCGATCGCGAGCGGCGCCTCGAAGGCGGCGACAGCCGCGGCCGAGCCGCCGCCCGAACCGCCGGGGATCCGCTCGAGGTCCCACGGGTTGTGGGTCGGCCCGTACGCCGAGTGCTCGGTGGAGGAGCCCATCGCGAACTCGTCCATGTTGGTCTTGCCGAGGATCGGCAGGCCGGCCGCCCGCAGGCGCGCGACCACCGTCGCGTCGTACGGCGGGATCCAGCCCTCGAGGATCTTCGAGCCGCAGGTCGTCGGCAGGCCCTCGGTGGCCAGGACGTCCTTGACCGCGATCGGGACGCCGTCGAGCGGGCTTGCAGGCGTGCCGGCGGCGCGACGGGCGTCCGATGCGGCTGCCTGGGCGAGCGCGCCCTCGGCGTCGACGTGCAGGAACGCGTGCACCGCGCCGTCGACCGCGGCGATCCGCTCCAGGTGCGCCTGGGTCAGCTCCACGCTGGTGGTCTCCCCGGCGGCCAGCATCTCGGCGAGCTCGGCTGCGGACTTCCTCAGGAGGTCGCTCACTGCTCGTCCCCCAGGATCCGCGGGACGGAGAAGCGCTGCTGCTCGCTCGCCGGGGCACCGGAGAGGGCCTGCTCGGCGGTCAGGCTCGGCCGCACGACGTCCTCGCGGAAGACGTTGGTGAGCGGGATCGCGTGCGAGGTCGGTGGGATGTCCGCGGCGGCGACCTCGGCGATGGAGGCGATGGACTCCAGGATCACCGAGAGCTGCGGGGCGAGGTGGTCGAGCTCGGCGTCGTCGAGCTCGATCCGGGCGAGGTCGGCCAGGTGGCGCACCTCGTCACGGGTGATTTCAGGCATGCGCCCAATCCTAGGGGCCGCGGCGTGTGCCCCACGACGCGCCCGGGCGCGTGCTGAGGCACACGAGGCTTCAGCCTCGGACGATCCCGTCGTCGATCATCTGCTGGAACTGCTCGGTGACCGACTCAGCACCCGGGCGGAAGGTGATGCCGAGCTCGGCGACGGTGCGGGAGCTGTCGAAGCGCAGCGGGTAGCCGACGTTGCGCTGGACGAACTTGCGGGTCAGGCCCGCGACCGGGGCGGCGAGCTTGATCAGCGGCTTGGGGGCCTCGATGAGGGGGAAGGACGGCCGGTAGCCGAACTTCGCCCGCAGCGCGCGGGAGATGTCGAGCATGCTCATCGTCTCGGCATTGGTGATGTAGCGACCGTGCGCCTCGGGGGTGTAGCCCGCGGCGATGTGCGCCCGGGCGACGTCGCGGACGTCCACGACGCCCATCTCGAGGGCCGGAGCGCCGGTGGCGAGCGAGAAGTCGGTGAAGCTGCCCATCGTGCGGAAGGTGCCTGACTTGCTCGCCGTGGTCAGCGACGGGCCGACGACCAGGCCGGGGTGGATGGTGACCAGGTCCCAGCGGTCCTGGGCGCCGGCGATCCTCCACGCCTCCTTCTCCGCGACGGTCTTGGAGTAGGGATAGGGCTGGTGGTCCAGGCTGCTGGTGGTGTTCCAGTCGTCCTCGGTGAACATCTCCTTGCCGCGCATGTCGATGTTGTCCCCGCAGATCGCGACCACGCTGCTGGTCAGCACCACCCGCTTGACCGAGGGGGTGTCCTCGACGCTGGCGAGCACGTTGCGGGTGCCCTCGAGGGCAGGGTCGACCAGCTGCTTCTGCGGGTTCTTCAGGTTCCCGAGCAGGAACGGAGACGCGGTGTGCATGACGAGCTCGCACCCGGCCATCGCCTCGGAGTAGCAACCCGGCTCCAGCAGCTCGGCGCGAAGCAGGGTCAGACGTCCCGGGTGCGCCTCGGCGAGCGCGTGCAGGTGCTCGAGACCCTTCTTCTTCTGCGGGTCCCGGACGGTCGCGCGCACGGTCCGGCCGTCCTCGAGGAGGTAGCGCACCAGCCAGCTCGCGACGTAGCCGCTGCCACCGGTGACCAGCACAGGGGCCTTCGGGTCGATCTTCACCATGGGCGAAGCGTAGGGGCGCTGCGCGCCGGTGCGACAGCGTCCCGAGGCGTGACTAGGCTCACCGCCCATGGAGACGTCCGGGGAACCCGACCTGATCGCCGACGAGCGCACCCAGCTCGAGCAGTTCCTCGAGGGTGCCCGCGCCGAGCTCGTCGAGACGCTCGAGGGCCTGAGCGAGGAGCAGGCCCGGCGGCGCCTGGTGCCCTCGCTGACCACTCCCCTGGGCCTGCTCAAGCACGCGGCGTTCGCCGAGCGCGTCTGGTTCCACGTCGCGCTGGCCGGGCGCACCCGCGCGGAGCTCGGGATGCCGGACGACATCGACCCGACCTTCACCCTCACCGAGGCGGACACGGTCGCCACGGTGATCGCGCAGTACCAGCAGGTCTGCGCCGAGGCCCGCGAGATCGCCGCCGGTCACGGCCTGGACGACCTCGCCACCCACAACCGCCGGGGCCCGCTGACCCTGCGCTGGATCTACCTGCACATGATCGAGGAGCTGGCCCGGCACGCGGGCCACGCGGACATCCTGCGCGAGCAGATCCTCGACGTGGATCGCACGCCCAGCGCCTAGAGCGCCGCCGGACCGCCCTCGAGCAGCTTCTTGAACCCGTCCTCGTCAAGCACCGGTACGCCGAGCTGCTCGGCCTTGTCGGCCTTGGACCCGGCGTTCTCCCCGACCACGACGTAGTCGGTGTTCTTCGACACCGAGCCGGCTGCCTTGCCCCCGCGCACGAGGATCGACTCCTTGGCGCTGTCCCGGCTGAAGTCGACCAGCGACCCGGTCACGACGACCGTGAGTCCCTCCAGGGTGCGCTCGACGGACTCGTCGCGCGCGTCGGCCATCGCCACGCCGGCCGCCTGCCACTTCTCGACGATCTCGGTGTGCCACGGCACCGAGAACCACTCGATGACGGCTTCCGCGATCGTCGGACCGACTCCCTCGGCCGCCGCGAGCTGCTGCTCGGTGGCCGCCCGGAGCGCCTCCATCGATCCGAACTCCCCGGCCAGCGCCCGCGCCGCCGTCGGACCGACGTGCCGGATCGAGAGCCCGACGAGGACCCGCCACAACGGCGCGGCCTTGGCCTTGCCGAGGTTGTCCAGGAGCTTCTGCCCGTTGGCCGAGAGCTGCGGACCGTCCTCGTCCTTCTTCGGCGCGCGGGTGAACAGCGCAGCCCGGCGGAGCCGATCGGCGTCGAGGTCGAAGACGTCCCCCTCGTTGCGGATCACTCCGGCCTCCAGCAGCGCCACCGCCGCCTCGTAGCCAAGGCCCTCGATGTCGAAGGAACCGCGCCCGGCGACGTGGAAGACGCGCTCGGTCACCTGCGCCGGGCAGTTCTCGTGGTTGGGGCAGCGCAGGTCCTTGTCGCCCTCCTTCTGCTCGGCCAGCGGGGTGCCGCAGGTCGGGCAGGCCGTCGGCATCTCCCACTCCGGCAGACCCTCGGGGCGCAGGGCGAGCACGGGGCCGAGGATCTCGGGGATCACGTCACCGGCCTTGCGCAGGATCACCGTGTCGCCGGGGCGCACGTCCTTGCGCTTGACCTCGTAGGCGTTGTGCAGCGTCGCGTTCTCCACCGTCGACCCGGCCACCTTGACGGGCTCCATCACGCCGTAGGGCGTCACCCGACCGGTGCGCCCGGTGTTGACGCGGATCTCCAGCAGCTTGGTGTTGACCTCCTCGGGCGGGTACTTGAAGGCGATCGCCCAGCGCGGGGCCCGGGAGGTCGACCCGAGCCGGCGTTGCAGGGCCACGTCGTCGACCTTGACCACCACACCGTCGATCTCGTACGGCACGATCGTGTGCCGGTGCTCCCCGGCGTTGGCGATGTAGGCCTCGACCTCCTCCAGCGAGCCCACCACGCGCACCTGGTCGGAGACGGGCAGCCCCCAGGCGGCGAGAGCTTCGTAGGCGTGCGACTGCGCCTGCGGCTCGAAGCCCTCCCGGGCGCCGATACCGTGGCAGACCATGCCGAGGTCGCGGCTGGCGGTCACCCGCGGGTCCTTCTGGCGCAGCGAGCCGGCCGCGGAGTTGCGCGGGTTGGCGAACAGGGGCTTGCCGGCGTCGGCCAGGCTCGCGTTGAGCCGCTCGAAGGCCTCGGCTGAGAGGAACACCTCGCCCCGGACCTCCAGCAGCGCCGGGACCGGGAACTCCTTCGTTGCCCTCAGCGTGTGCGGGATCGGCGCGATCGTCTTCACGTTCGGCGTGACGTCCTCGCCGGTGCGGCCGTCCCCGCGGGTCAGCGCGCGCACGAGACGGCCCTTCTCGTAGAGCAGGTTGATGGCCAGGCCGTCCACCTTGAGCTCGCACAGGTACGCCGGGTCGGTGATCCCGTCGCGGGCGATCCGGGCCTGCCAGGACTCGAGCTCCTCGAAGGAGAACGCGTTGTCCAGGCTCTCCATCCGCTGCAGGTGGTCCACGGCGGTGAAGTCGGTCGAGACCGAGCCGCCGACCTTCTGGGTCGGCGAGTCCGGCGTGCGCAGGGCCGGGAAGAGCTCCTCGATCGCCTCGAGCCGTCGCAGCCGGTGGTCGAAGTCCGCGTCGTCCAGCGTCGGGTCGTCCAGGACGTAGTAGCGGAACCGCGCCTCCTCGATCAGCGCCGACAGCTCGGCGTGCTCGGCGCGGGCGGCGGTCTCGTCGGCGGGCGGTGCGGCATCGGCGGGAGTCACGGGTCCATCTTGCCGTGACGCACCGACAGCCGCAGCCACCCATCCGCGCGGCAATCGGCTCCGAATCAACCTGGAGCAGGACCACTGCCGCGAGGAGAGGACCCGGATGCACGACCGACTGACGATGGCGCCGCTGCCGGCGCCCGCCGAGCTGCACGGCCTGGTCCTGATGCTGCACGGCGGTGCCGAGCGCGGCGATGCGCCCGTGGACCACCGCAGCCTCGCGCTGCGCCGTACGGGTGCGATGTTCCGGGCGATCTCCGGCGACCTCGCCGAGCACGGCGCCGCGACCGCCCTGCTCCGCTTCTCGGTCAAGGGCTGGCAGGCCAAGCCAGCGGGGAGCGACGCGACCGACGCTGACTCGACGAGTGGCCGCACCCCGAGCCCGGTCGCCGACGCCCGCCTGGCGATCCGCGACCTGCACACCGCGCACCCGGACCTGCCGATCGTCCTGCTGGGCCACTCGATGGGCGCGCGCACGGCCGCATGGGTGGCCGACGAGCCCGGCGTGGTGGGCGTGGTCGGCCTGGCCCCGTGGTTCCCCACCGACGACCCGGTGGAGGCCCTGGCGGGCAAGCACCTGGTGGCAGCGCACGGCCGCCGCGACCGGATCACCAGCGCCCGGGCGACGCGCCGCTTCGTCGAGAGGGCCCAGGAGGTCGCAGCCGAGGCCCGGTTCGTCGACATGGGTGGCGTGGGTCACTACATGCTGCGCGGGATCGGCGCCTGGAACAGGGTCGCGCTGACCGAGACGGTCTGCCTGCTCGACCGGGCTGTCGCCCGGCCGGAGCCGGACGTGCGCAGCGTCACGCCCCAGGAGTGCAACCAGCACTGAGCCGCGTGCGTTCCACCAGGGAAAGGCTCCCGACCCGAAAGCCCCTGATGTCCGCCCCGAAGTCCCCGCTCACCGTCTCCTCGATCCTCGCCTCCGCGCTGGCCGCCGCCTCCGCGGCCCTGGCCGCCTCCTACCTCGGCGTTGCCGGGACGATCATCGGCGCAGCCCTCGCCAGCGTGGTCGCCACCGTGGCCAGCTCCATGTACGCCGCGTCGCTGCAGCGCAGCAGCCAGGCCGTCCGGCGTACGGCGGGCCAGCTGGCTCGCGTGCCGGGTGCCCCGCTGCGAGCGCCGGCGACCGTCGCTTCGAGCGCCGCTGCCCTCCCCACGGGCGCGACCCTCGCGCTCGCGCCCGGGATCGAGGAGACCCGGGTCCTCGAGATCGTCCCGGAGCCTCCGCGTGAGCGGGTCGCGCTCGGTTGGCGCCGCACCGGCCTCACGGCGGTCGCCGTCCTCGCGGTCACGCTGACCGGGCTGACCGCGGTCGAGGGCGTCCTCGGCAAGCCGCTCTCGGCGCTGATCGGCGGATCGGATGCCAGCGGGACCAGCGTCAGTGCCGCGGTCACCGGCAGCCACCACACCCACCAGCACGTGAGCACCACGACGCCGAGCTCCCCGACCACCCCGGTGAGCACTCCGGCCTCCACGCCGACCGACGGGCCCACCAACGACCCCACGGGCAACCCCACGGGCAACCCCACGAGCGACCCCAGCAGCACCCCGACCGGCCCCCCGACCGGCCCCCCGACCGGCCAGCCGAGCAGCGACCCCACGGCTCCGACCACCGACCCGACCGGTGGCGTGGCCCCGCCCGTCGCCCCCTGATCCGGAAGTGCGGAACCGGCCAGAATTTAAATCGATTTTGCGGGAATGCTCCGCTGACCTACCCTGTTGATGAAACGAAACCGTTTCGTTTCATCCGTCCCCGACCAGCAGAGGAGGCAGCGTGTCCGTACGTACGTCCACCCGCCCCCGGGTCGAGGGCGAGCGCGAGGAGGAGATCCTCGACGCGACCGTCGAGCTGCTCATCGAGGCCGGCTACGACCGCCTGACGATGGACGCCGTCGCCAAGCGCGCCCGAGCCAGCAAGGCGACCCTCTACCGCCGCTGGGAGACCAAGGCGAGCCTCGTGGTCGAAGCGCTGATCCGGGCCAAGCAGTCCCCGCACATCGGCGACCACGACACCGGCACCCTGCGCGGCGACCTGCTCTCCACCTTCTGCGGCCACGGAGGCATCAACGAGACGGCCACCCAGGTGATGGGCTCGGTGATCACCGCGCTCTCCACCGACCCGGAGTTCGCCGACCAGTTCCGCGAGAGCTTCATCGCTCCCAAGGTCGCCGTCACCCAGGCGATCTACCAGCGGGCCCTGGAGCGCGGCGAGATCCGTGCCGACCTCGATCTCGAGGTCATCGGCCCCGCGCTCGCCGGGATCCTGCTGCACCGCACGTTCATCCTCGGCGTACCCCCGGACGACGCGACCATCGAGCGCGTCGTCGACCACGTGATCATCCCGGCCGTGCAGCACCCCACGGGCGGCGCAGGGACCAGCACCAACCAGCTCGACCACACGTCGACGAACAACATCCGCTCCGGCACCAAGGCAAGGAAGACCTCATGACTGACATCGCCGAGGCCCCCGTCGCTCCTACAGGAAACGACGAGGGTCACAAGCACCTCGGATGGGCGCTCGTGCTCATCTGCATGGCACAGCTGATGGTGGTGCTCGACAGCACCATCGCCAACATCGCCATCCCCTTCATCGGCTCGGACCTGCACATCGACCGCGCCAACCTGCAGTGGGTCGTGACCGGGTACGCGCTCGCGTTCGGCGGCCTGCTCCTGCTCGGCGGCCGCCTGGGCGACCTCTACGGCCGTCGCCGCATCTTCGTCACCGGCCTGACCCTGTTCGCGGTGGCGAGCGGCCTGGGCGGCCTCGCCCAGAACGAGGCCATGCTCCTCTCCTCGCGTGCGCTCCAGGGCCTCGGCGCGGCGCTCGCCGCCCCGGCCGCGCTCGCGCTGATCACCACGACGTTCCCGGCCGGCCCGCGCCGCAACCAGGCCTTCTCGGTGTACGCCGCCATGTCCGGCGTGGGTGCCGCGATCGGCCTGCTGCTCGGTGGCTGGCTCACGGGGCTGCACCCGGCCGGCATCGAGGGCTGGCGCCTGACGTTCCTGATCAACGTCCCGATCGGACTGCTCGCGGCCCTCGCCGCTCCGCGTCTGCTCGCCGAGTCGCAGTCGCGCCGCGGCCAGCTCGACCTGCCCGGCGCCGTCACCGGCACCGCCGGCCTGGTCTCGCTGATCTACGGCATCAACCGCGCCGGCCAGCAGGGCTGGGGCGACACCGGGACCGTCGCGTTCATCGCGGTCGGCGTCGCGCTCCTGGCTGCGTTCGTCTACGTCGAGCGCACGGTGACCCACCCGCTGCTGCCCCTGCGGATCCTCGCCAACCGGACCCGGGCGACCGCCTTCGTGGCGATGATGATCGTGCCCGCGGCGATGTTCGCGATGTTCTTCTTCCTCAGCCAGTTCCTCCAGGACGTCATGGGCTACAGCCCGCTGCACGCCGGCCTGGCGTTCCTGCCGTTCCCGTTCGCGATGGTGTTCGGTGCCACGATCAGCTCGAAGCTGATGAACAGGATCGACCCGCGGTTCCTCGCCGGCACCGGCACCGTGCTGGCCGGCATCGCGCTGCTGAACTTCCACCGGCTCTCGGTGGACGCCTCGGCCGGCAACATCGTGACCCGCGCCTCGGGCCACGGCGGCGCGTTCCTGGGCGACACGATCAGCTACTGGTCGAGCATCTTCCCGTTCATCGCGCTGATGGCGTTCGGCATGAGCCTGACCTTCATCCCGCTGACGCTGGCTGCGGTGCACCACGTCGACGAGAAGGACTCCGGCATCGGCTCGGGCGTGCTGAACACGATGCAGCAGGTTGGTGGTGCACTCGGTCTGGCCACGCTGTCGTCGATCGCGACCCACTACATCACCCAGACGGCGACGTCGCTGGGCGGCGGCGTCGGCGCGATCCTGCACGGCGGCGGCACCCAGGCCGACCCGAGCAAGGTCCAGGCCCTCGTGGGTCAGGCAGCCTTCACCAGCGGCGGCACGCACGCCTTCCTGGTGGGCGCGTTCATGATCTGGGCCGCCTCGCTGGTGCTGTGGATCTTCCTCAGCGTCAGCCACGAGGAGATGGCGACCGACGGCCCGGCTCCGGTCGCCGCCCACTGAGCTAGCGCTAGCTCAGCCTCCACCCACGCCTGCGGCGCTGGTCCTCACGAGGGCCAGCGCCGTTCGCGCGTACGCCGCCGACGCACCGGCCAGCCCGCACGAAGGGGTCAGCACCAGGTGCGACGCGCTCTCCTCGGGGTCCAGGCCGAGCATGTCCAGGAGCCGCAGGACCTTGGCGACCGTGGCGGACGTGGTCGGCACGGTCGCCGGGTCGAGGCTGGGCACCACCCCGAGCAGCACCCGGCCGCCCTGGTCGAGCACGTCCCCGAGATCGTCGTACGCCCCGGCGGCGAGGACCGCGAGGTCCACCGAGATGCCGTCGGCACCGGCGCCGCGCAGCAGGCTGATCGGCGGCTCGGCCGCGCAGCAGTGCACCACGCTGCCGGCGCCGGCCGCGGTGATCGCACCCAGGACCGTCTCGAGCGCCTCGGAGGCGACCGGCGGGTGGACCGCACGGTGCCGCCCGAAGCCCGAGGAGGTCGGGACGGCGGCAGCCAGGACGGCCGGCAGTGCGGGTTCGTCGACCTGGACGACCAGCCGCGCGCCGGGTACGCGGCGGCGTACGTCCTCGACGTGCACCCGCACGCCCTCGGCCAGCGCCTGGGCGAGCTCGCGACGGGCGCCGTGGTCGGCCAGCAGCTTGTCGCCCCGGGGGCGCTCGACGGTCGCGGCGAGGGTCCACGGGCCGCAGACCTGGATCTTGAGCTCGCACCCGTCGGCGAAGTGACCGGTCTCCCCCGCCACCTCCTCGAGTGTGTCGAGGTCCTGGGCCAGCAGCGAGCGCGCCCTGCGGTGGTCCACCCCGGGCGCGTCGGTCAACCGCCACCCGGCCGGCTGCAGGTCGAAGCCGAGCTCGGCGACCAGGGCGAGGGTCCGGCCGGTCATCGCGGCGGTGACGCCGCGGGCGGGCAGCTCGGGCAGGTAGGGCAGGTCGGGCACCTCGCCGAGCACGACGCGTAGCGCCTCAGCCAGGTCCTCACCGGGCATCGAACCGATGCCGGAGGCCACGACCCGGTGCTGCTGGTGCTCCTCCACCTCGCGAACTCTAGGGCGGAAGTCGAGAGGCGCCCAATCCGATCCCCGACGTGCTCCGAACCACGCTCGGACGCAACGGACCCGGGAGGGTTCCGATGCGGACCCCTGCCACGGGCCCGGCAGCTCGAGCAGGGGTTCGGGCCGGCCCCGGTGCATCACCGCTCGGCGGTGTGGTGATCACCGGGGTCGTCCCACCCGTGTCCGTGCGCAGCCGAATTTCTCGCCCCACGGGCAATCCGTGTCCGGCCGGGTGCCGAACCACTCCCCGAAGACCTTCCTGTCGGAAGCACCGACCACCGACAATGACCCTGACCCAACACCGGCGAGGAGAGCACCGTGCCGCACCTGCAGCCCGTCCCCTCGGGCTCACCGACGCCCCGGGACAGGAGCGCGGACAAGAGCACGGCGAGGAGCGCCGAGACGGGTGCTGCCCTGGCCGAGCTGCTGCGCGCCTCGGCCCGCGGTGACGAGCAGGCCTTCGCCGAGCTCTACGACGCCACCTCGGCCCGGGTGCACGGACTCGTGCTCCGGGTGGTGCGCGATCCCGCCCAGTCCGAGGAGGTCACCCAGGAGGTGTTCCTGCAGGTCTGGCGCACGGCGGCCCGCTACGACGAGGCCAAGGGCAGCGCGCTGTCGTGGTTGATGACGCTGGCGCACCGACGCTCGGTCGACCGCGTGCGCGCCGCCGAGGCGGTCAACCGCCAGGACACGGCGTACCACCAGAACAGCTCGACGATCCCGCACGACTCGACGGCCGAGGCCGCCGAGGCCTCGATGGAGGCACGCCGCGTGCGTGCGGCGCTCGCCGAGCTCACCCCCGTCCAGCGCGAAGCGCTGGAGCTCGCCTACTTCGGTGGCTACACCCACACCGAGGTGGCATCACAGCTCGACCTCCCGGTCGGCACAGCCAAGACCCGCATCCGCGATGGACTCATCCGGCTGCGTGACGCGATGGGAGTGGGCCAGTGACCGCTCACGAGATCCACGCCCTCTCCGGGGCCTACGCCGTCGATGCGCTCGACTCGACCGAGCGCGCGCTCTTCGAGGACCACCTCGCCGTCTGCGCCGAGTGCCGCGCGGAGGTCGCCAGCCTGCAGGCGGCCACGCTGCAGCTCTCCGAGCTGGAGCCGGTAGCACCGCCGGCCGAGGTCCGCGACCGCGTGCTGGGCGAGATCAAGAAGATCCGTCCGCTGCCGCCGGTCGTCGCTCGTCTCGAGCGCCGGCGTCCGCGGCCGATCACCACCCTGCTCGCCGCCGCGGCGGTGCTCGGCGTGGTCGCCGGCGGCACGGTCGTCGTCGAGCAGCTGACGCAGGACGCCACCAGCCAGAAGCAAGCCCAGGACCCGCTCGAGGACGTGCTGAAGGCCGCCGACGTCGAGCACGTCACCGGCCCGATGCCGGGCGGGGCGAGCGCGACGTTGTACTGGTCGAGCTCCGAGCACGGCGCGGTTCTCGAGACCCGTCACCTCCCGGCCGCGCCGGCGGGTCACGTCTACCAGCTGTGGTTCCAGAAGAACGGGACGATGGTGAACGCCGGTCTGCTCACGGGCAGCGGCGACCTGCGCTACCTGATGAAGGGCGACCCGGGTGACGCGACCGCGGTCGGCGTCACCGTCGAGCCGGACGGCGGGTCGCGCGCCCCGACGACCACCCCCGTCGCGCTGATGAGCCTCTCGGCATGACCGCGCACGCGCCCCGGCGCGTGGCGGTCATCGGCAGCGGCGTGGCTGGGCTGACGGCCGCGCACGTCGCGGGCAAGCAGGCCCACGTCACGCTCTTCGAGGCCGACACCCGCCTCGGCGGTCACGCCGACACGCACACCGTCACCACCGCCGACGGCACGACCGTCGCGATCGACACCGGCTTCATCGTGCACAACGAGCGGACCTACCCGACGCTGCTGCGGATGTTCGCCGAGCTCGGTGTGGCGACGCAGCCCTCGGACATGTCGATGTCGGTGCGCTCGGACGAGGCGCACCGCGGCCGCGGCCTGGAGTGGGCCGGTGCGCTCGGGCCGGCCGGGCTGTTCCCGAGCTGGCGCGCCTTCCTGCGCCCCTCCTACCTGCGGATGCTGACCGAGATCCCCCGGTTCCACCGACGCGCACGACGCCTGCTCGAGGCGACCGACGGCGGTGCCGACGACGGCCGCACACTGGCCGAGTTCCTCGACGACAGCCGCTTCTCGGCGTACTTCCGCCGGCACTTCATGACCCCGCTGGTCGCGTGCGTGTGGTCCTGCGACCCGGCCGTCGCGCTGGAGTACCCAGGTCGCTACCTGTTCCAGTTCCTGCGCCACCACGGCATGCTGAGCATCTTCGGCTCGCCGCAGTGGCGCACCGTGACCGGCGGCTCGCACGCGTACGTCGACAAGGTCGCCGCCGAGCTGGTCCGGCGCGGCGGCGAGGTGCTGCTGGACACGAAGGTGACCTCGGTCCTCGAGACTCCCGAGGGCGTCGAGGTCACCGACGGGAACGGGGTGGTGCGCACCTTCGACGCCGTCGTCCTGGCCACCCACCCCGACCAGGCGCTCGGCATCCTCGCCGAGCCGACCCCGCTGCAGCACGAGCTGCTCGGCGCGATGCCCTACTCCCCCAACGTCGCCCAGCTGCACACCGACGACGCGGTGATGCCGCGCCGGCGCAAGGCCTGGGCGTCGTGGAACCAGTGGGACCGGCCCGAGCAGGGCGCAGTCACCGTCACCTACGACATGACCCGGCTGATGTCGCTGCCCGTCGGCGCCGACGGGACCCGCTACTTCGTCACCCTCGGCTCGACCGACGTGGTCGATCCAGCGAAGGTGATCGCACGGCGCGACTACGCGCACCCGATCTTCAACCCGGACTCGGTCGCCGCCCAGCGCCGCCTGCCCGAGATCGACACCGACCGCCTCGTCTTCGCCGGCGCCTGGCACGGCTGGGGCTTCCACGAGGACGGGGCCCGGTCCGGCGCGGCCGCTGCCGCGCGGCTCGGGCTGGACTGGCCTGAGGACACCGAAGCCGGTGGCGGCGGGCGTCCCGAGGGCAGGAGCACGCCTCGGATCTACCGCAGCACGATCGCGCACACCCGCCGTACGCCGCTCGAGCACCGGTTCACCACCCGCTCGCACGTCTGGCTGGTCGACCTCGACGACCTCCCCGACCACGGCCCGCTCGCCAGGTTCGAGGCGCGCGACCACCTCGGCGACCCGGACCGGACGATCCGCGAGAACCTCGAGGCGTTCCTGGCCTCCGAGGGTGTGGTGGTCACCGGCGGGCGGATCCTGATGGCCGCGAACGCCCGCGCCCTGGGCTACTGCTTCAACCCGGTCAGCGTGTTCTGGTGCCACGACGCCACCGGCGCGCTGGCCGCGACGGTCCTCGAGGTGCACAACACCTACGGCGACCGGCACGCCTACCTGGTGCACCCCGACAGCCGTGGCCGCGCGCTGGTGACCAAGGAGATGTACGTCTCGCCCTTCCACGGCACCGACGGCCACTACGAGCTGGTGGTGCCCGAGCCCGACGAGTCCCTGACCGTCTGCGTGCGCCTGGTCACGGGCTCGGGTGAGGTGTTCGACGCCTCGCTGCGCGGCACCGTGACGGAGGCCACCGCCCTGCGGGTGGCACCCGCGGCAATCCGGGGAGCCCTCCTGATCCGAATGCACGGTGTCCTGCTCTGGGCCCGCCGACTGCGGATCCAGCCGCGTCCGAGCCACCACCAGGAAGGCGTCCGATGACCTCCTCGACCCGCACCGGGAGCACGATCGCCGTCGACCGGTGGAGCGACATCTCCCCGATCCGCCGCGGCCCGCGCGCCCGCGTCTCGACCGCGATCGCGCGCCGGATCTTCGTCCGCGTCGCCGAGCGCCTCGGCCTGACCGTCTCGCTGGACGGCACACCCGCGGACATCGTGCTGCACCGGCCCGAGGAGTTCTTCGCGCGCGTCGGCAACGACGGCCTGATCGGCTTCGGCGAGGCGTACATGACCGGCGCGTGGGACTCCGCGGACCTCGGTCGCACGTTGACGGTGCTGTGCAACGAGATCGGCACGCTGGTGCCGATGTGGATGCAGCGGATGCGGGCCGTCTACGTCTCGCGCCCCCCGCGGGCCCAGCGCAACAGCTCGAAGAACACCCGGCGCAACATCGCCCACCACTACGACCTCTCCAACGACCTCTTCGCACTCTTCCTCGACGCGACGATGAGCTACTCCGCGGCGATGTTCGACACCGACTCGGTGACCCACGACCGTCGCACGGTCATGGAGCCGCCGGTCCCCCGTGGCGACCTGGCCGAGGCCCAGGGCCGCAAGATCGAGGCGATCCTCGACGCCGCCGGGGTCACCGCCGGTACCCGCGTCCTGGAGATCGGCACCGGCTGGGGCGAGCTCGCGATCCGCGCCGCCCGACGCGGCGCGACCGTGCGCTCGGTGACGCTCTCCAGCGAGCAGCAGGCGCTGGCCCGGGCCCGGTTCGCCGACGCGGTCGCCGCCGAGGGCCTGCGCGCCGACGCGGTCGCGGTCGACCTGCTCGACTACCGCGCGGTCGAAGGGACCTACGACGCGGTCGTCTCGGTGGAGATGATCGAGGCGGTGGGGTATGAGTACCTCGAGAGCTACTTCCGCACCATCGACACCGTGCTCGCGCCCGGCGGCACGGTCGCGATCCAGGCGATCACGATGCCGCACGAACGGATGCTCGCCACCCGGCGCACGTGGACCTGGATCCACAAGTACATCTTCCCCGGAGGCTTCCTGCCCTCGGTCGACCTGCTCGAGCAGGTCACCGAGCGGCGCACGAGCCTGCGCCTGACGCGCAGCACCGCGTTCGGCATCCACTACGCCGAGACCCTGCGCCAGTGGGACGCAGCGTTCACCCAGGCGGAGGCGGAGGTCTCGGCGCTCGGCTTCGACGAGGTCTTCAGGCGTCTTTGGCACTTCTACCTGGAGTACTCGCGTGCGGGCTTCGCTTCGGGGTACATCGACGTGCAGCAGCTGACCTTCACCCGGGAGGACGCATGACCACGCTGGAGCACCGGCCGGCACCGACGAAGCGCGGTCCCGGGGTCGCGCAGGTCCTCGCCGAGGCGCTGCGCCCGTTCGTCGGGGGCGAGCTGCCCGTCCGCCTGGTCGCGTGGGACGGCTCGGAGGCCGGCGAGGGGCCCGTCGTACGGCTGAACTCGCCGCAGGCGCTGACGCGGCTGCTCTGGGCGCCCGGCGAGCTCGGCGCTGCCCAGGCCTACGTCACCGGGGAGATCGACGTCGAGGGCGACCTGGACTTCGCCCTGACGCACGTCTGGGCGGTGATCGGCGAGCGCGGGTTGACGGGGGTCCCCGCGACGCCGAGCACCCTCTGGCGTGCAGCCAGGGCAGCGCTGAAGGTCGGCGCGCTCGGCAGGCGGCCGCCGGCACCGGCCTCCCAGGCCGTGCTGCGCGGACGCCTGCACAGCAGGTCGCGCGACCGGGACGCGATCAGCCACCACTACGACTTCTCGAATGAGTTCTACTCAGCGATCCTCGACGACAACATGGCCTACTCCTCGGGCTACTGGTCGCCGGGCATGACGCTGGAGCAGGCCCAGGACGCCAAGCTCGACCTGGTCTGCCGCAAGGTGGGCCTGGAGCCCGGGAAGACCTTCCTCGACGTCGGCTGCGGCTGGGGCTCGCTCTCGCTCTACGCCGCGGAGCACTTCGGCGCGAAGGTCACCGGCATCACGATCGCGGCCGAGCAGAAGAAGTTCATCGACGCCCGGATCGCTGAGCGCGGCCT
Organism: Marmoricola sp.; assembly: GCA_045806765.1. Taxonomy (GTDB): domain Bacteria; phylum Actinomycetota; class Actinomycetes; order Propionibacteriales; family Nocardioidaceae; genus Marmoricola. The sequence continues at coordinate 10,414 of JBJMIO010000179.1, read as the reverse complement.
GGAGGACCTCGTCGAGATCAGGCTCTGCGACTACCGCGATGCCGAGGTGCCGCCGGGATCCGACGGCTTCGACGCCGTCGCCTCGATCGAGATGGGCGAGCACGTCGGCCAGGGCAACTACCCGACGTACGTCGAGGTGCTGCGCCGCTGCGTCAAGCCCGGGGGCCGGGTGCTGGTCCAGGCGATGACGCGGGCCGGCAGGGGCGGTGGCAAGCACCCCGGTGGAGGTCCGTTCATCGAGTCCTTCATCGCCCCCGACATGACCATGCGGCCGGTCGGTGAGACCGTCGACCTGTTCGAGGCCGGCGGCTTGGAGGTCCGTGACGTGCACGCGATGCGCGAGCACTACGTGCACACCGTGAACGCCTGGATCGACCGTTTCGATGCGAACCTCGAGCACCTGCGCACCCTGGTCCCCGAGGAGTACCTCCGGGTCTGGCGGCTGTACCTGGTCGGTGGCGGGATGTCGTTCCGCGACGGCAGGATGGGTGTCGACCAGATCCTCGCGGTGCGCCCCGGCGCGCCGCACGACCTCCCGGCGGTGCGTACCTGGTGAACGGCTTCGGCTTCGGCGACTTCCTCGCGGTCACGCTGGCCGACCTGGCGGCGGTCGTCGTCCTGATGGTCCTCACCGCCTACCTCGCCCGGCGCACCGGGCGGGTCTCGGTGGTCGACACGATCTGGGGCCTGGGCTTCATCGTGGTCACCGTCGTCTCGATCCTGCTCTCCAACCTCATCTCGGACGTCGATGCGGTCGGGGATCGCAACAGCCGCGCGTGGCTGCTCTTCGCGATGGTCGGGATCTGGGGCGTCCGGCTCGCGGCGCACATCGCGCAGCGCTCGCACGGCGGCGGCGAGGACCCGCGCTACGAGGAGCTGATGCAGCGCGGCCCCGGCGGCATCGTCCGCAAGGTGCTGCTCCCCCAGGGCGTGGCGATCTGGTTCGTCTCGCTGCCCGTCCAGGTCGCGGTGCTCGCTCACGACGGCTCCGGCACGGTCGTGCTGATCGGGTTCCTCCTCTGGGTGCTGGGACTCGGCTTCGAGGCCGTCGGCGACCGGCAGCTGGCGGCGTACAAGGCGGACCCGGACCGCGGTCCGGTGATGGACCGCGGGTTGTGGCGCTACACCCGGCACCCCAACTACTTCGGCGACTCGTGCGTCTGGTGGGGCATCTTCGTGCTCAGCGCCTCGGCCTGGCCCGGGCCGCTGACGATCCTCTCCCCGGTCGCGATGACCTACTTCCTGGTCTTCGCCACCGGCGCCAGGCTGCTCGAGCGCACCATGATGAAGCGTCCGGGATACCCCGAGTACGCCGAGCGCACGAGCATGTTCTTCCCCCTCCCGCCCAAGAAGAGCCCGAACGGATCCTGAAGAAGGACGTTCGACCCTGGCGTGTCCTGCCCGGAGGGGATAAGGATGAGCTCGAGGGATTTGTTCACGGCCTTGGGAGGGGCTCATGGACTACGCACGAGCGCACTACGACGACGGAAGCGTCGCGTGCGATGAAGCCGGACTGGCGATCCAGCGGTACTACCCGTGGGGCGCCCGACGCATCCTGTACGGCGAGATCCGGGACGTGAGCGTCCTCCCGCTCAGCGCGTGGGCGGCCGCCCAGCCGTGGCGGATCTGGGGTCCTGCGGACCTCGAGCACTGGTGGAACCTGGACCACCACCGCACCGAGAAGCACGTCGCCCTGGTCATCGACACCGGCGAGCGCTTCAAGCCGACCGTGACACCGGTCGACCCGGACGGCTTCGAGAAGGTCGTGCGGGCGCACCTCAGCGGGCTTACGCAGCTCCGCGAACGAGCGGCTCTGGCGCGGCTGGCGGCATCGTCTCCACCCCTGCCCGAGGTCCCGCCTCAGCGTTCGGTCGAGGCGATGGTCCCCGAGCCCACCACGCGCGTCTTCTCGTAGACCACGCACGCCTGCCCGGGCGCGATCCCGGTGGCTGCGTCGAGCAGCGTCACGCGGAAGGTGTCACCCGGTCCGGGGATCACCACCGCGCGGTGCTCCTCGCCGTGCGCCCGCAGCTGCACGGTGCACTCCAGCGGCCGCGTCGGGGCGCTCCCGCACCACAGCGGCCGGACGCACTCCAGGCCGGTCACCGCGAGCGCCTCGCGCGGTCCGACGGTGACGGTCCCGGTGACCGGCTCGATGTCGAGGACGAAGCGCGGCTTGCCGTCCGCGGCGGGCGTGCCGATGCGCAGGCCCTTGCGCTGGCCGACGGTGAACCGCCACGAGCCCTCGTGGTCGCCGAGCACCTCCCCGGACTCGCCGTCGACGATCGGTCCGCCGCTGTTCGGCGCCGCGTCACCGAGCTTCTCGGCCAGCCACCCGCCGGTGTCACCGTCGCTGATGAAGCAGATGTCGTGGCTGTCGGGCTTGTCCGCGACCGCCAGCCCGCGGCGATCGGCCTCGGCCCGGATCTCCGGCTTGGCCGTGTCACCCAGGGGGAAGAGCGAGTGCCGCAGCTGCTGCTGGGTGAGCACGCCGAGGACGTAGGACTGGTCCTTGCCGGCATCCACGGCACGGTGCAGCTCGACCGTCCCGTCGGCCCCCGTGCACAGCTGGGCGTAGTGCCCGGTGACCACGGCGTCGAAGCCGAGCGCCAGGCCGCGTTCGAGGACGGCGGCGAACTTGATCTTCTCGTTGCAGCGCAGGCACGGGTTCGGCGTGCGGCCGCCGGCGTACTCGTCGAGGAAGTCCTGGACCACGTCGGTGTGGAAGCGTTCGGAGAGGTCCCAGACGTAGAACGGGATCCCGATGACGTCGGCCGCGCGCCGGGCGTCGTTGGAGTCCTCGATCGTGCAGCAGCCGCGCGCTCCGCTGCGGTAGGACTGCGGGTTGCGCGAGAGCGCGAGGTGGATGCCGGTGACGTCGTGGCCGGCCTCGGCGGCACGGGCCGCTGCCACCGCCGAGTCCACGCCGCCCGACATGGCTGCGAGAACCTTCATCACGCGGGATCTTTCCTCGAGGTCTGCCCCGCGGCCCGGGCGCGTTCGACCACCGGCCCGATGGCCTCCAGCAGCGCGTCCACGTCGGCCTCGGTCGAGGTGTGACCCAGGGAGAACCGGAGCGAGGCGCGGGCCTCCTCGTCGTCGCGCCCCATCGCGAGCAGCACGTGCGAGGGCTGGGGAACCCCGGCGTTGCAGGCCGACCCGGTCGAGCACTCGATGCCGCGGGCGTCGAGCAGCATCAGCAGCGAGTCGCCCTCGCAGCCCGGGAAGGTCAGGTGGGCGTTGCCCGGCAACCGGTGCTCCAGGCCGGGGTCGCGGTCACCGTTGTACGCCGCGTCCGGCACCTGCTCCAGCACGCCGGCCACCAGCCGGTCGCGCAGCACGCCGAGCCGGCTCGCCAGGTCGGGCTGGTTCTTCACCGCGAGCTCGCAGGCGGCCGCGAAGCCGGCGATCGCCGGTGCGTCGATGGTCCCCGAGCGCACGTCGCGCTCCTGACCGCCGCCGTGCAGCAGCGCGGTGAGCTGCACCTCGCGGCGCACCAGCAGCGCGCCCACGCCGTACGGTCCGCCGATCTTGTGGCCGGTCACGGTCATCGCGTCGACCCCGGAGGCTGCGAAGTCGACCGGCACCTGGCCGACGGCCTGCACGGCGTCGGTGTGCACCGGGATGCCGTGCGCGTGCGCGAGCTCGACGACCTCGGCGATCGGCTGCACCGTGCCGACCTCGTTGTTGGCCCACATCACCGAGACCAGGGCGACGTCGCCGGGAGCGTCCTCGAGCCGGGAGCGGAAGGCCGCGAGGTCCAGGCGACCGTGCTCGTCGACGTCGACCAGCTCGACCACCGCGCCCTCCTCCTCGGCCAGCCAGTGGAGCGGGTCGAGCACGGCGTGGTGCTCCACCGAGGTGCTCAGGATGCGCGTCCGGCCGGGATCGGCCGCGCGCCGCGACCAGTAGAGGCCCTTGAGCGCCAGGTTGTCGGCCTCGGTGCCGCCGGAGGTGAAGACGACCTCGCCGGGACGGCAGCCGAGCACGCGGGCGACCGTCTCCCGGGACTCCTCCACGACCCGGCGGGCCGCACGACCCGAGGCGTGCAGCGAGTTGGCGTTGCCGACGCTGCCGAGCTGCGCGGTCATCGCAGCGGCGGCCTCGGCGAGGATCGGCGTGGTCGCCGCGTGGTCGAGGTAGACGGTCATGGCATCCCAAGCCTACGGCTCAGCCCTACACTCAGCGCCATGACATCTGTCTCTCGGTCCCTCCGCCCTGCTCTGGTCTCCGCAGTCGCGCTCGTCGCGCTCACCCTGAGCGGATGCGGTTCGGGGTCGGGGACGAAGACCGCGCACGACCCGGTCACGACGCCGGTCACGACCCCGACCTCGACCTCGACCGCCTCGGGCAACGCCTCGGGCGGACCCACCCCGCCGGTGACCAGCGACGGCCACGCACACCCCGGCTTCCAGCTGGTGAGCGTGAAGAAGTACGGCATCAGCTACGAGGTCCCGAAGGGCTGGATCTCGCTGTCCGCCAGCGGCGTGCTGACCAAGGACAGCCCGGTGGTCAAGCTCCTCTCCGAGAAGCTCGGGCAGTCACCGGACTCGATCGTGCAGAGCATGCGCACCTCGCTGCTGGCGATGTCGGTCAGCGACCACGGCGCGGTGGCCGGGTTCCTGGAGAACGTCAACGCCGCGGGCAGCGCCGAGACCGACGTGACCGACGACCTCATCCGGCTCCAGCTCGCCCGGATCGGCGCGAAGCCCACCAGCGTCGACCACGTCGACAGCCCGATCGGCAGGATCGTCCGGGTCCCCTACGGGATGAGCCTGGGCGGGCACCGCTTCAACGGCGTGATGCTGGGCGTGGCCTCCGACGACGGGTACGTCACGATCACGATCTCCTCCCACGACGCCGCGTCCGCCGGGTCGCGCGCGGACCAGGTCCAGCGCTCGCTGGCACTGCTCCCCGGTGGGGGCGGGACCCTCAGCTGAGCCCGAGCCGCGCGACCAGCGCGCGGTGGTCGCTGCCGTGCACGACCACGGCCTGCGTGCTGATCGCACGGTAGCCGCTGCGGGTCAGCACGTGGTCGATCGCGATCAGGCCGGGTCCGCTGCTGGGCCAGGTCGGCTGCCAACCCGAGTTCGCGACCCGGGCCGCGTCGCCGAAGCCGTCACCGAGCAGCTCGCGCATCGGTCCGTGGTCCAGCGTGGTGTTGAAGTCGCCGGCCACGACGACCGCTCCGCGCAGCCCAGGCAGGACCTGGTGCAGCACGCTCCAGTCACCACGCCAGCCGCCGGGGGCCACCAGCGGCTGGGAGGCGTGCACCGCGACGAACCAGAACGGCCGGGGGGCGCCCACGCTGACCTGGTAGCTGTCGTGCTCGGTCGGCAGCCGGGTCGCGCTGCTCAGCGGGTACGTCGAGAAGACCATCGTCCCGGCGGACCCGTCGCCCGGTGCACCCGCGGAGTAGGGCAGCACCCGGTCGAGGCCGGCCGCGAGGAGCCGCTGCCGCTCGGCCGGGGTCACCTCCTCCAGAGCCGCGAGACCCACGTGCTCGCTGCGCACGAGACGCACCACGGCAGCCGCGTCGGCACGGCCGAGACGCAGGTTGAGGTTCAGCACGACCAGGTCGGGCCTGCCGTGCGGGTGCGCACCGACGTAGGCGGGGAGCAGCAGCGCAGCGTGGAAGGCGGTGCCGGCCAGGGCCAGCACGATCCCCCCGGTCACCCAGCGGCGCAGACCGGCCGGCGTGCCGCGGCGCACCAGGACCAGCACCAGCGCGGCCACCGGGTACCCGACCAGGGCGTAGGGCACGTAGCTGGTGATCAGCACGAACCAGAAGGAGTCCGGGTGCAGCAGCCGCAGCAGGGAGAGAACGACAGAGCCGGCCAGGGCGCCTGCCGCGACGAGCGCGACGGCGATCCTGGCCGGCCCTGGCATGCCGGTGGAGCTGGGCGAGGTCAGCCCTTGCGAGCGGTGATCTGCTCGGTCGCGGCGGGGAGCACCGTGTGCAGGTCCCCGACGACACCGAAGTCGACCAGCTCGAAGATCGGCGCTTCCTCGTCCTTGTTGATCGCGACGATCGTCTTGGACGTCTGCATGCCCGCGCGGTGCTGGATGGCACCGGAGATGCCGGCCGCGATGTAGAGCTGCGGCGAGACCGTCTTGCCGGTCTGGCCGATCTGGAAGGTGTGCGGCTTCCAGCCGGAGTCGACCGCGGCACGCGAGGCACCCACGGCGGCACCGAGCGAGTCGGCCAGCGCGTCGATCGGGTCGAAGTTGCCGCCGGTGCCACGTCCACCGGAGACGATGATCGCCGCCTCGGTGAGCTCGGGACGACCGGTCGACTCACGCGGCTGCGAGGCCACGATCTGCGCCTTCTTGGCCGAGTCGGAGATCGTCGCCGAGAAGTTCTCGACAGCGCCCGCGCCGGCAGCGTCCTTAGGCGTCGCGGCGTTCGGCTTGACGGTGATGATCGGCGTGCCCTGGGTGACCTTCGCGGTGACGGTGAAGTTGCCCGCGAAGACCGACTGCGTCGTGACCGGGCCCTCCTGGACGTCGACGGCGTCGGTGATCACACCGGACTCGAGCTTGACCGCCAGGCGACCCGCGATCTCCTTGCCCTCGGCGTTGGAGCTGATCAGGATCGCCGCCGGGCTGGCCGACTCGGCGATCTGCTGCAGGACCTCGGCCTTGGGGGCCACCAGGTAGCCCTTGATCTCGGCGTCGTCGACGACGTAGACCTTGTCGGCACCGAACTTGGTGACGGCCTCGGCCGCGGCGTCCGCCTTGTCCGCACCGCCGATGAAGACGGCCGACGGGGAGCCGAGCCGCTTGGCGATGGCCAGCAGCTCGTAGGTCGGCTTGCGCACGGCACCGTCGACGTGGTCGACCAGAACCAGAACTTCAGACATGTCTAACCCCAACCCCTCAGATGAACTTCTTGGACGCGAGGAACTCGGTCAGCGCGGTGGCGCCCGACCCGTCCTCGTCGGTCACGATGGTGCCCGCGGTGCGCGGCGGCCGGGCCTCGGTGTTCTCGACCGCGGTCCACGCGGCGGAGAGGCCGACCTGGCCGGCGTCCACGCCGAGGTCGCCCAGGCCGTAGGACTCCAGCGGCTTCTTCTTCGCCGCCATGATGCCCTTGAACGACGGGTAGCGCGCCTCGCCGGTCTGGTCGGTGACCGAGAGGACCAGCGGGGTGACCGCACCGATGATCTCGGTGGCGGTGTCGCCGTCGCGCTTGATGCGGAACTGGTTGTCCTGCGACTCGATGACCGAGGCGAAGGTGATCTGCGGGAGGTCCAGCCGCTCGGCGAGCATCGCCGGGACGACCGACATGCCGCCGTCGGTCGAGGCCATGCCGCACACGACGACGTCGACGTCACCGATCTTCTCGATCGCCGCGGCGAGCACCTTCGAGGTGGCCAGGGCGTCGGAACCGGCGATCGCGTCGTCGACCACGTGGACGCCGCTGTCGGCACCCATCTGCAGGGCCTTGCGGATCGCGTCGGCCGCGGCCTCGGGGCCCACGCTCAGCGCGGTGACGGTGACGGACTCGGGCTCGGAGCTCTTCTCCTTCAGCTGCAGCGCCTGCTCGACGGCGTACTCGTCGAGCTCGGAGAGAAGACCCGGGACGCCGACACGGTCCACGGTGTTGTCCGCCTCGAAGGCCTGGTCGGCGGTCGAGTCGGGTACGTATTTCACACAGACGACAATGTTCATGCTGGTTACGGCCCTCGCGGGCCCCTCCTGTACCGAAGTGTTAGGTGACGCCGAGACTACTAGCGAGTCACCTCGGAGCCGAACCCCGTCTCAGGTGGGGTCAGTCACAGGCGCGATCGGCCCGAGGGAGGTTTCAGCGGGCCTTCGGGGCGAGCAGGCGCTGCAGGTAGCGGCCGATGGCGAGGTAGACCAGGGCGGCGATCCCCCAGTTCACGACCGCGTCCTTGGTGGCGGCCACCTGCGGGTCGGAGCTGTTGAAGGTGAAGATGCCGTCCTTGCGGCTGAAGGGCCCGTCGATGGCATCAGCCACGTGCAGGACGAACTTCACCAGGCCGTTGGTCTGGCTGACGTTGTCGTGGGCGGCGACCAGGAACGCGCCGAGCGCCAGCACGACGGCGAAGAACAGGAAGACGACGCGCAGGATCTTCGCCATCGTCTCGCGGATCTGGTCGTTCCTGATCCGGCTCGCCTCAGCGCGCTCGGGGAACGGTTCGTCCGACTTCACTACCTTTGCCACCCGGCAAGGCTACCGGGCGGCGAGGGCTCGACGGCCCGGGACTCACCGGCCCTTGAACTGCGCCTTTCCCGGTCCGTTCTCGACGAACGAGCCCATCCCGATGCTGCGGTCCTCGGTCGCGAAGAGCGCCGCGAACTGCTGGCGCTCGATCTCCAGGCCCGTCTCGAGGTCGACCTCCAGGCCGCGGTCGATCGACTCCTTCGCCGCGCGCACGGCGTACGTCGCCGCACCCGCGAACTGGCCGGCCCACTCGAGCGCCTCGGCGTAGACCTGCTCGGCCGGAACGACCCGGTCGACCAGGCCGATCGCGAGCGCCTCCTCGGCCTTCACGAAGCGGCCGGTGAAGATGATGTCCTTCGCGCGGCTCGGGCCGACCAGGCGCGAGAGCCGCTGGGTGCCGCCGGCGCCGGGGATGATGCCGAGCAGGATCTCGGGTTGGCCGAGCACCGCGTTCTCGGCCGCGAACCGCACGTCCGCGCACAGCGCCAGCTCGCACCCGCCGCCCAGGGCGTAGCCGTTGACGGCCGCAACGACGGGCTTGGGGATCCGGGCGACCGCGCTGAAGGCGCTGGTCAGGCCCGAGGAGCGCTTGATCATGTCGGTGTAGGACATCTCGGCCATCTCCTTGACGTCCGCGCCGGCGGCGAAGACGCGCTCGCCGCCCCACACGACGACGGCCTTGACGTCGTCGCGAGCGGTGGCTTCCGCGGCGGCAGCGCGGATCTCCTCCTGCATCGCGGCGTCCAGCGCGTTCATCTTGGGCCGGTCCAGGCGCAGGGTCCCGACCCCGTCCGCGACCTCGAGACGCACGAACTCACCCATGACCGACCTCCTGCTGACCGCTTGCGTTCCGGGTCGCCAACGTACCGCCGGGAGGGCAGATGTGAGGATGAGGGGGTGGTACTCGACATCTGGCGGTGGACCAGCCCTGAGGCGACAGCACCGGTGTGGCCGGGAAGGAGCTGGCCGCTGGGCGCGACCTGGTCGCAGGAGTCGACCAACTTCGCCGTCTTCGCCCCGAACGCGACCGCGATGTGGGTCTGCCTCTTCGACGACGACGGGACCGAGCGGTCCTTCCAGCTGACCGAGCACACGCTGGGCAACTGGCACGGCGCCATCCCCGGCGTCGCGCCCGGGACGCTCTACGGCTACCGGGCGGTCGGGCCGTGGCAGCCGTCCCAGGGCCTGCGCTTCAACCCGCACAAGCTGCTGCTCGACCCCTACGGCCGCGCGGTCTCGGGATCGGTGAGGGCGGGACCCGAGATCTTCGCCCACGACCTGGAGCACCCCGAGAGCCCCAGCGAGCTGGACTCCGCGCCGTCCGTGCCACGCAGCGTCGTGGTCGCCGACGACTTCGACTGGGGCCCCGGCGGCGACCCGCCGCAGCGGCGGCGCTGGCGCGACTCGGCGATCTACGAGCTGCACGTCAAGGGCTTCACCGCGCTTCACGCCGAGATCCCCGAGGAGCTGCGTGGCACGTACGCCGGGCTCGGCTCCCCCGAGGCGATCCGCTACCTCAAGGACCTCGGGATCACCGCGGTCGAGCTGCTGCCGATCCACGCCTCGGTCTCCGAGCCGCACCTGGCCGAGGCCGGGCTGAGCAACTACTGGGGCTACAACTCCATCGGGTTCTTCGCCCCGCACGGCGCCTACGCGGCGGCCGGCGACCGCGGCCAGCAGGTCACCGAGTTCAAGCAGATGGTCAGGAACCTGCACGAGGCCGGCATCGAGGTCATCCTCGACGTCGTCTACAACCACACCGCCGAGGCCGGTGCGCTCGGTCCGACGTACAGCTTCCGCGGGTTGGACGACCGTGGCTTCTACCACCGCGTCGCGGTGCCCGAGACCGAGGTGGAGGAGGACCCGATCGGGCGGATCCCCGAGCACGCGCTGTTCGACGACACCTACTGGGACGTCACTGGCTGCGGCAACACCGTCAACGCGACCAACCCGGCGGCGCTGCGGCTGATCCTGGACTCGCTGCGCTACTGGGTCACCGAGATGCACGTCGACGGCTTCCGCTTCGACCTGATGTCCGCCCTGACCCGCGTGCACCACCGGGTCGACATGGACAACCACCTGCTGATGGCGATCGGCCAGGACCCGGTCCTCCGCGACGTCAAGCTCATCGCCGAGCCTTGGGACATCAGCATGGAGGGCTACCTCACCGGGTCCTTCCCACCGCCCTGGGTGGAGTGGAACGACCGCTACCGCGACACGATG
>JBJMIO010000178.1:0-10023 GCA_045806765.1 Marmoricola sp. | reverse complement strand
CCGAGGCCGCCATGGAGGACCGCAAGAAGGAAGGCTACTTCTGATGGACCTGCTGCGCCTTCTGCGCCTGAGTCAGATTCTCGGGAGTGAGGTCACTCATCAGAAGTAGCCTTCCTTCTTCCGGTCCTCCATGGCTGCCTCGGAGAACCGGTCGTCGCCGCGAGTCGCGCCACGCTCGGTGACCTTCGCGATGGCGACCTCGTCGATGATCTTGTCGATGGTGTCGGCCTCGGACTCGACACAGCCGGTCAGCGTCAGGTCGCCGACCGTGCGGAACCGGACCGTGCGCTCGGCGACGGTCTCGTTGCCGCGGGTCGGGTTGTGCTCCGACTCCGAGAGCAGCATGCCGTCGCGCTCGAAGACGCGGCGCTGGTGCGAGAAGTAGATCGAGGGGATCTCGATGCCCTCCCGGCCGATGTAGTGCCAGATGTCCAGCTCGGTCCAGTTCGAGAGCGGGAAGATCCGCATGTGCTCGCCCTCGTGGATGCGGCCGTTGTACAGGCTCCACAGCTCGGGGCGCTGCATCTTCGGGTCCCACTGGCCGAACTCGTCGCGGTGGGAGTAGACGCGCTCCTTGGCGCGGGCCTTCTCCTCGTCGCGCCGGCCGCCACCGAAAGCGGCCGTGAACTGGCCCTCCTCGAGGGCGTGCAGCAGGGTGCCGATCTGGTGCCGGTTGCGCGAGGTCTTGCCGTCGTCCACCACGATGCCCTGGGCGAGGGCCTCCTCGACCGAGGCGACGATCAGGCGTACGCCGAGCCGGCTGACCCAGTTGTCCCGGGTGGCGAGCACCTCGGGGAAGTCGTAGCCGGTGTCGACCTGCAGCACCGGGAACGGGATCTTGGCGGGGTAGAACGCCTTCTCCGCCAGACGCATCATGACGATGGAGTCCTTGCCGCCGGAGAACATCAGAACCGGCTTCTCGAACTCGGCCGCGACCTCGCGGAAGATGTGGATCGACTCCGCCTCGAGCTGGTCGAGCTGGCTCAGCTGGTAGTCGGAATGGGTCTGGGTCATCGGGGCCTCTCGTAGCGGTGCATCCCCAGTGGGGCAGCGAACATCGTATCGAGTTCCGCTGGTGGCGCGGACATCGTCTCACAGCAGTGGAACGTGTTCTAGTTTCGGGACACCCTCGGCTAGCGGCTCGGCCCTCAGCTCACGCGTTTTCTGCGTTGCCCTCGTCCTCGGGGCCCGCGAGCGCCTCGTCGATGCCCGAGCCGAGCCCGGTCGGGTCGGGGGCGTCGGTGTCGTCGAGGAAGGCGCCGCCGACCGGGTCGGGCGTCCAGGAGACCACGCTCCACCCGCTGCGGGGATCGCCGCTGACCTCGATGCAGGCGGTGTTGTGCATCCCTGCGGCGGCCATGTCGTGGTGGCTGGCATCCGCGGCCCGCGAGCCGACCCAGGTGCGGATGGCCGCACCGTGGCTGACCACCAGGGCGCAAGCCGCTCCGGTCGCGGCCACCTCGGCGATCGCGGCGTCGTAGCGGGCCAGGTACTCGTGGCCGGTCTCACCGCCCGGCATCCGGGTCTCGAGGCGACCCTCGATCCAGTCCGCGACGACGCCGATGTAGCCGAGCACGGAGTCGTGGTCGGTCGCCATCTCGTAGTCGCCGGCCTTGATCTCGCGCAGGCCGTCGAGCACGTCGAGCTCGAGCCCGAGCTCCTCGGCCAGCGGGGTGGCGGTCTGCCGCGTGCGGTGGGTGGGGGAGACGAAGATCCGCTCGATGGGCTCCTGCGCCAGGGCGCGCGCGGCCGCTTCGGCCTGGCGCCGGCCGAGGTCGGTCAGCTCGAGCCCGGGGATCGCGGTGTCCAGCGCTCCCGAGGTGTTCCCGTGCGTCTGACCGTGGCGGAGGAGGAGGAGACGCATGGGTCGAGGCTACCGAGCGCCCGAGCCTGCTCGGGACCGAGTGTCCGAGAACTCGCTGAGGAGCGGAACGAGGAGCGGAGCGATGGTCAAGGAGCGGAGGTGGACCGCGCGTGGACGGGCTGTCCGCCCTCGAGCTCGGCGACCGTGGGCGCACCGAACATCGGCAGCCCCTGGCCCTTGCGCAGCACGCCCCAGACCAGCGGCACCAGCACGAGCATCGCCACGCCGACCACGGCGATGAGGATCGGGTGGGTCTGGTCCTTGCCCGCCCCCAGCGGCGCCCAGCCGGCCTTGTCGAGCAGCGCGATGCCGGACATCGTGAGCACGATCACGATCCCGCGCCGGATCACCGACTGCGGAACCTTGGAGGCGAAGCGCGAGCCGATCAGGGTGCCGGGCACCGAGCCGATGATCAGCGGGACGGTCAGGTCCCACTCGAGGCCGTGGACCGAGATGTTCGAGATCGCCGCGGCGAGCACCAGCGGGACCGCCTGCACCAGGTCGGTGCCGACCAGCTTCAGCGGCGAGAGCGTCGGGTAGAGGATCAGCAGGATGACCATGATCACCGAGCCGGAGCCGACGCTGGTCACCCCGACCAGCAGGCCGCCGAGCGCGCCGGTCAGCAACGTGGGGACCGGGCGGATCCGCGGTTCCTCCTCGCCCCGTGCCTGTCCCCGGCGGACCCGGACCAGCTGGATGTAGAGCCTGATCGCGTACGTCGAGGCGGCCAGTAGGAGCGCGAACCCGATGCACTCCTTGAGCAGGTCCTCCACGTCGTTCTTGTCCACGAACCACGAGACCAGGTGCGGGCCGAGGAAGGCCATCGGCACCGAGCCGGCGATCAGCCACCCGGCGAGCCGGAAGTTGGGTGCACCGACCCGCGAGTGCACCAGTGCGCCACCGGACTTGTAGACCGCGGCCGCGGTCAGGTCGGCGGTCACGATCGAGGAGGTCCCGCCGACGCCGAGGAAGATCAGTGCGGGTGTCATCAGGGCACCGCCACCCATGCCCGTGACGCCGACGATCATGCCGACGATGAAGCCGGCCGCGATGATCTGGGCGGCGTTGTCGTTGAAGAGGTGGTGCACGGGTGTCCCGTCTGTTGGTCAGGCAGAGGGCTGCTAGAAGGTCTGGTCGATCAGGTTAGTGGACTTCAGACCTCGAAGGGCAACACTGCGAGAACGTCTCGCAGGGCGTCAGCGATCGTGCGGCCGGTGGTGTCGACCCGCACGTCCGCGTCGGCCGGCTCCTCGTACGGACTCGAGATTCCGGTGAACTCGGGGATCTCGCCGGCCCGGGCCTTGGCGTAGAGGCCCTTGCGGTCGCGGCGCTCGCACTCCTCCAGCGGGGTGGCGACGTGGACCAGCACGAGCTCGCCGCCGGCCTCGGCGACCATCGCCCGGACCTGCTGGCGGGTCTCGTCGAAAGGGGCGATGGGCGAGCAGATCGCGATCCCGCGGTGACGGGCGATCTCGGCGGCGACCCAGCCGATGCGACGGATGTTGGTCTCGCGGTCCTCGCGCGAGAACGTCAGGCCGGCTGAGAGGTTGCGGCGCACGACGTCGCCGTCGAGGCTCGTCACGGTCCGCTCGCCACGCTCGAGGATCCGGTCGAGCAGTGCCTGGGCCAGGGTCGACTTGCCGCTGCCCGAGAGGCCGGTGAAGAAGACCACCACGCCCCGCTGCTCGGGCTGGTCGGAGTCGATGACGTCGGCGACCGATCCGGGGTACTCCTCGTCCTCCCCGCCGCCGGGCAGCGCGAGCACCTCGCCGTCGGCGTAGGTCGCGGCCACCTGCGCACCGAGTGCGTGGTCGGCCGCGGGGTCCCCGTGGGCCGCGAGCGGCACCGCGACGACGGCCGTGTCGCCGAGCAGCTCGGCCGCGGCCAGGCTGGCGCGCACCAGGCCCACGCCGGTGATGCCTTGGGGGGTCCCGGTGCCCACGAGCGCGAGCAGCACGACCGTGCGGCCCGCGCGCGCCGTCTCGATCGCCTCGAGGTCGGCGCTGCTCAGCGGGGCCGCGACCGGGACGGTCAGCGCTCCGGCGTACGTGGTCCTGGTCTGCTCGGGGTCCAGGTACAGGCGCCGGAAGGGCCCGTACGCCGGGCGCGCGAGCGCCGTGAGGCCCGTCGGCGTCCAGGTCGCCAGGGGCAGTCCCTCAGGGTCGACGAGCTCGACCTCGGCTGCTTCGGCGAGGTCGTCCGGCAGCGTGAGCGTGACGGGTCCGTCGCCGAAGTTCGTCAGCGGCGCGAGGCCGCCGTTGAGCAGCAGCTCCAGGTCGTCGAGCTCGCGCGGCGTGGGGCAGAACTGTGTCGGCACGGGGGTCATCGTGTCAGAACGGTCCGGGAGCGACCCGGGTGCCTCAGAGCACGGCTCGGATCTCGCCGACGACCGCGCTGCCTCCGGTGAGCAGCCGCTCGCCGGTGCGGCGCACGGCCTCGGTGTCGACGCCGGGTTCGCGGTCCACGCCGAGTCGGGCCAGCAGCGCCGCCATCACCACCGGCCGGGCGCGGGCCGAGCCGTCCTCGACCTTCAGCGCGAACGCGCGGCCGTCGGGCAGGGCGACCGCGTAGCAGCCCTCGGCCCCCGCCTTGGCGATCGCGCCGGGCACCGCGGTGAGCAGGTCACGCTCGTCGCGGGTGGTTCCCGAGACCCACTCCGGGTGGGTGCGGATCGCGCGGGCGATGCGCTGCTCCTCCTCGCGCTCGCCGGTTGCCAGGGTCGCGAAGGCACGAGCGAGACCGGTCAGCGAGACCGAGAGCAGCGGGGCGCCGCACCCGTCGGTGCCCTCGTGGGCGACCGGCTCGCCGGTCACCTCGACGACGGTCGCCCTGATCTGCTGCTGCAGCGGATGGGCCGGGTCCAGGTAACCGTGGGTCTCCCAGCCGTTGCGCACGCAGGTCAGCAGCATCGCGGCGTGCTTGCCCGAGCAGTTCATGGCCAGCACGCTGCGCTGCCCGCCGGCGCGGACGTAGGCGTCGCGTACGTCGACCAGCGGCCAGTCCGCGGGGTTGGCGAGCGCGTCGGGCCCCAGTCCTGCAGCGGCGAGGATGCGACCGACACCCTCGAGGTGGAACGCCTCGCCGGAGTGCGAGGCGCAGGCCAGCGCGAGCAGCTCGCCCTCCAGGTCGAGCCCGGCGCGGACCATCGCCAGGGCCTGGAGCGGTTTGCTGCACGAGCGCGGGAACACCGGACCGGTGACGTCGCCGCGCGCGTAGGAGGTGCTCCCGTCCGCGGCCAGCGCGACGACCGACCCGTGGTGCGCGCCCTCGGTGAAGCCGGAGCGCACGATCTCCGCGATCACGGGAACAGGGGAGTCTCCAGGCATGGATCCCACCCTAGGTGGGACGGCTTCTACGAGCCTCCGGGGTCGTCCTGCTAGCACCCTGGTCGTAGTGAAATCCCTGGTGGAAAGCCGTGATGTGACCCGTCTCACCGCCTGCGAAGTTGCAAGTGCTAGCAATAGTTAGCACTATGGGCACATGGCCAAGAAGCTGAACGTCGGACTGACGGTGGAGTCCCTGGGCGGATACCTGCGTGAGCAGCGTGTCGCCGCCCAGCTCTCCCTGCGTCAGCTCGCCGAGCAGGCGGGTGTCTCCAACCCGTACCTCAGCCAGATCGAACGTGGTCTGCGCCGGCCGTCCGCCGAAGTGCTGCAGCAGCTCGCGAAGGCACTCCGGATCTCCGCGGAGCAGGTCTACGTCCAGGCAGGGATCCTCAGCCCGGACGACGACCAGGTGCGTTCCGTGGAGCTGGCAGTCCTGGCTGACCCGGTCCTCACGGAGCGGCAGAAGCAGGCTCTGCTCGCGGTGTACCAGTCCTTCCGGGCTGAGTCCGCGTTGCCCGACCAGGACCAGCCTGGTGCGTCCGTGAGCAACGAAGCTCCCCTCCCCACCCCCCAGAAGACGGCCGACGCGGATGACTCCGTGTCGTCGAACCCAACCGAAGGAATCTGAGATGGCGAAGACCCAGTTCAATGCCGAGCAGCTCAAGACCGAGGCCGTGAAGCCGCTCTACGCCGCGGCCGGCGCGACCGAGATCGCCGTGGGCAAGGCCCGCAGCTACGCGGACCAGGCCCAGAAGGCCACCCAGGCTCGCCTGGACAAGGCGCAGACCCGCGTGAACGACGTGCAGGCGCGCGTCCAGGGTGTCGACATCGACGCCAAGGCGCTCCAGGCGCAGGCCAAGGCCCGCGTCGAGCAGCTGCAGGCCGACGCGAAGGACGCGCAGGCGAAGTTCGAGGCGCGTCTCGCCGAGGTCCAGAAGGACGCGCGTGAGCTTCCCGCCAAGTTCGAGGCTCGCCTGAACGAGGCCCTCGAGGAGCTCAACGGCACCTACGCCGACCTCGCCAAGCGCGGCGAGAAGTTCGTCGCCGCGGTCCGCAAGGACGGCGTCAAGGCGGTCGCGAACGTGAAGCCGGCCAAGAAGGCTGCAGCCAAGAGGGCCGCCGCGAAGAAGGCCCCGGCCACGAAGGCTCCGGCCAAGAAGGTTGCCGCCAAGAAGGCTCCGGCCAAGAAGGCTGCCAAGAAGGCCTCCTGATCCACCCAGCCTGACCAGGAGCCCCCGGGATCGATCCCGGGGGCTCCTGCGCGTCGGAGGCTCCTCACGTGCCGGCAGACGCGTCCGAGGTCGGGGGAACCGGCACGCCGCTGCTCCGATCCCTCTAGGCTTGCCCGGTGCAGTACTTCGAGTTCCAGAACACCGTGGTCTTCGTGGTGTTCGCTGCCCTGGCGATCGTGAAGCTGTACGCGCTCGTCGATGCGATCCTGCGTCCGCCGGCCACCTTCCTCGCCGCGGACAAGCAGACGAAGACGGCCTGGCTCTGGATCCTCGGACTCGCGTTCGTCGCGCACGTGATCTTCCAGGTCCCCTACGGGCTCCTCTCGCTGCTCGGCACGGTCGCAGCGTTCGTCTACCTGATCGACGTCCGGCCCGCGCTGTCGGCCGTCACCAGGCGCCGATGAGCAGCGACGTGGCAGACCAGGCGTCCTCCGCGGGTCCGGCCGAGCCGGACCCACGGAGCCCCGCGCCCAAGCGGATCCGGCTGAACCAGCGGATCCGGCACATGCTGGTCGGCGTCTTCATGCTCGATGCCGGCGTGCTCTTCGTGACCTCGGTGCTCGCCTGGGGTTGGCGCGGCCAGGTGGACAAGTACTGGGCCACCGCGCCGTACAACTTCCCGTGGGCCCCGCTGCTCGGCCCCGGCCTGATCGCCACCTGGCTGGTGATGCTGGTCCTGCTCGGCGCGTACCGCACCCGCAACTACGGCACCGGGTTCGAGGAGTTCAGGGCGATCACGATCGCCTCGGCGATCACCTTCGGCGTCGCCTGCATGTGGGGCTTCCTCTCCTACAACCAGCCGACCCGTGGTTACCCGCTGATCTTCTTCGCCATCGGCACGCCCCTGCTGCTCCTGGTCCGCTACGTCGACCGGCAGACGCTGCACAGCGCCCGCCAGCAGGGACGTCTCGCGATCCGGGTGATCGCCGTCGGCTCGCCGGCTGCGGTCGCAGAGCTCGTCGAGGTGCTGGGTCGCGCGTCGTGGATGGGCTACCGCCTGGTCGGCATGTGCGTGCCCGGCGCGCACGACACGCTCGGCACCGGCGTCCCGGTCTTCGGCGACATCGAGGACGTCCGCCAGGTCGCGATCGACCAGGGCGCCGACGGGGTCATCGTGGCCGGCGGCTCCTACTCCTCCGCGGCCGACCTGCGACGTCTCGGCTGGGCGCTCCAGGGTCTGGACCTCGACATGCTCGTCGTGCCGTCGCTGACCGACATCGCCGGCCCGCGGGTGCACATGCGCCACGTCGCCGGCCTGCCGTTCGTCCAGGTCGAGGAGCCGCAGAGCGACCGCGCGGGCGGGTGGACCAAGCGGGCCTTCGACCTGTTCGCGTCCTCCGTGGTGGTCTTCTTCCTCTCCCCGCTGCTGATCGCGACCGCCCTGATCATCTGGCTCCAGGACCGCGGCCCGATCTTCTACCGCCAGACCCGGGTCGGGATCCACGGCAACGAGTTCAAGATGGTCAAGTTCCGCTCGATGGTCGTCAACGCCGAGGCGCTGCGTGCCCAGCTGGACGAGAAGAACGAGGTCGACGGGGTCCTGTTCAAGATGACCAACGACCCGCGGATCACTCGCTTCGGCCGGTTCATCCGCAAGTACTCGATCGACGAGCTGCCGCAGCTGATCAACGTCTTCAAGGGCGAGATGAGCCTGGTGGGCCCGCGCCCGCTGCTGCCCGCCGACGTCGAGCGCTACGAGAAGGACACGCACCGGCGGATGCTGGTGCGCCCGGGCATGACCGGCCTGTGGCAGGTCTCGGGCCGCTCGGACCTCTCCTGGGCCGAGGCCGTCCGCCTGGACCTCTACTACGTCGACAACTGGTCGATGGTCATCGACCTGGTGATCATGGTGAAGACCGTCAAGGCCGTGCTCGTGTCCGAGGGCGCTTACTGAACATGCGAGCCACGCTGCGTGCCCTCGCGGCCGGACTGCTCCTCAGCGCGCTCGTCGCCGGCTGCACCGACGCCACCAAGCAGGCGTCGGCCGGGGGGACCGGCGCCGGCGGCCCCGCGGGCGGGCAGCCCGGTGCGACAGTCACGCTGACGACCGGAAGCTGCTGGACCGGCGCGCTGGCAGGCGCCGACCCGCAGTACGTGCTCCGCCTGTCGAAGAAGTACCAGGTCTCCTACTTCGCCGCGGCGCACGCACTGGCGACGTGGCCGTCCTTCGCCCTGACCCAGGGGTGCGCAGGCGAGCACGACGTCGAGGTCTACAAGGCGGTCGCGACCAGCAACGTGGCGCCGGTGGTCACGACGTACGCCGGTCTGCTGCGTGCCGGAACGCCCGCCTTCACCCGGCTCTCGCTCGACGCCGAGCACGCCTGCATGAACCAGGTGCTGGTCGACGCCGCAGCGCAGACCGGTATCCGCAGCGCCCTGATGTCACCCGCGTTCCCGGACTCGATGACGCTCGGCTGGGCACCGGTCTCCGAGCAGCAGTGGAGCAAGGGGCAGCGCGCCTACGCGTGCACTCTGACCCAGAAGCCGGCCGGACGCGTGCTCTACGCGAGCGTCTTCACCAAGGCCTTCCCCACCCAGGACCGGACCTGCATCGACAACGCGACGCTCGACTACGTGGACTGCGCGCGCAAGCACGACCGCGAGCGGATCGCGTGGATCGACCTGCGCACGGCGGTCGGGGCGGGCCGCGTGCCCGGGCACCGCGCGATCCGCTCGGGGACCCGCGGGAAGTATGTGAACCTCAAGCCCGCCCTGTACGCCGCCCTCGACCGTGCCTGCACGACGTACCTGCACAGCGTCTCGACGACCACGAGGCTCACCGGCGTCGCCGAGATCGACACCGACCAGTGGCCGACGTCGGACGGCCACTACCTAGTCGCGTGCGAGGCCGATGCCCCGCCGACCAAGAAGTCTGTGGTGACGCAGGGATCGGTCTTCGACCGCTGAGCGGTCAGCCGCGCGCGGCGGCCCGGGCGCGTGCCGCGTCCTTGGCCCGCTCGTTCTTGTCCAGGTGCACCTTGCGGATGCGCACGGAGTCCGGGGTGACCTCGACGCACTCGTCGTCGCGGCAGAACTCCAGGCACTGCTCGAGGCTGAGCTTCTTCGGCGGGATCAGCTTCTCGAAGTTGTCCGAGGTCGAGGAGCGGACGTTGGTCTGCTGCTTCTCCTTGGTGATGTTGACGTCCATGTCGTCGGCGCGCGAGTTCTCCCCGACGATCATGCCCTCGTAGACCTCGGTCGTCGGCTCGACGAACATCACGCCGCGCTCCTGCAGGTTCGTCATCGCATAAGCCGTCGCCGCACCTGAGCGGTCGGCCACCAGCGAACCTTGCGAGCGGGACTGGATCACCCCGGCCCACGGCTCGTAGCCCTCGGAGATGTGGTGCGCGATGCCGGTGCCGCGGGTCTGGGTCAGGAAGTCGGTGCGGAAGCCGATCAGGCCGCGCGACGGGACCAGGAACTCCATCCGGACCCAGCCGGTGCCGTGGTTGGTCATCTGCTCCATGCGGCCCTTGCGCAGCGCGAGCAGCTGGGTGATCGCGCCGAGGTGCTCCTCGGGGGCGTCGATGGTCAGGCGCTCGGTCGGCTCGTGCAGCTTGCCGTCGATCTCCTTGGTGACCACCTGCGGCTTGCCGACGGT